>SXNM01000088.1 GCA_005777155.1 Pseudomonadota bacterium
CACACCGACCGCAAGGTCACGTTTTGGTACGGCGCCCGCTCCTACCGTGAGGCGTTCTACGTCGAGGACTTCGACGCGATCCAGCGAGAGAACGACAACTTCCAGTGGCACATCGCGCTCAGCGAGCCGCAGCCCGAGGACGACTGGGGCAACCCCAACGCGCCGGCACGAAAGGCGTTGGGCGCGAGCCGCGGCTACAACGGCTTCATCCACAAGGTATTGCTTGAGAACTACTTGAAGCAGCACCCGGCCCCCGAGGACTGTGAGTATTACCTCTGCGGCCCACCCATGATGAACAGCGCGGTCATCGCGATGTTGATCGACCTCGGCGTGGAGCGCGACAACATCAGCCTCGACGACTTCGGAGGTTAGCGTGGCAGAGGAGGGCGCCCCTGCGCCGCCCTGGTCGCGCTTACGACCGCTGCCCGTCGTCTTCGTCGCCTTGCTCTTCGTCTTCCTCTGGTGGCGCGCACCGCAAGGGGCGAACGCGCCGTCCACAGCGTCAGCGGAGGCCATCGCCCCGACCGGCGGCGTGGAGCGGCAGTCTGGCGTCGACTGCGCGCTGCTCGCTGGTCGCACCATGGGCGCTGGCTGGCACGCCACAGTGGTGGGGGTAGCTGACGCCGCACAGGCGCAGGCCCTGGCAGCGGCAGCGCAAGGCGTGCTCGACAAAGTTGACGCCTCGATGTCCACGTACAAGTCCGAATCGGAGCTTTCGCGCCTGAACCGGGCCGCGGCCGGCGAGCCGCAGCCGGTGTCGCGCGATCTCGCGGCGGTGCTGCAGATCGCGCTCGAGGTCTCGCAAGCCAGCGACTACGCCTTTGACGTCGCCGTGGCCCCCTTGGTCGACGCCTGGGGCTTTGGGCCAAGTCCGCCTGGCGCGGCACCGACAGCAGCCAAGCTGCAGGCGCTGCGACAGAGCGCCGGGCCTCGGGCCTACTCGCTGCGTCTTGGGGCTGGGCCAGACGGCGGGGCCGCGCTGGTGCGCGCCCGGGATGGTGTCAAGCTCGATCTCTCTGCTGTCGCGCCAGGCTACGCCACAGACCTCGTCGCCGCCGAGCTGCGACGCCGCGGCCACAAGGCCTACCTAGTCGAGGTTGGCGGCGAGGTAGTCGTCGCTGGGCTGGCGCCTGGCGGTCGACCCTGGCAGCTCGGGGTCGAGGCGCCAGACGCTCCACCTGGGACGGTCTACAAGAGCGTGCCGATGGTCGACGAGGCGCTCGCCACTTCGGGTGACTACCGCAACTCCCGCGTCATCGACGGCGAGAGCGTCAGCCACACCATCGACCCCACGACCGGCGCGCCGATCACCCATGGGCTGGCGTCGATCAGCGTCCTGCACGACGACGCCGGCCGCGCCGACGCTTGGGCGACCGCCCTCAATGTCCTCGGCGCCGAGCGCGGCGGGGCGCTGGCGCGCGCCCAGGGCATCGCTGCGATGTTCCTGCTCAGGAAGCCGGACGGCGGCTTCGAGGACCAGCGGTCACCTGCCTGGGAGGCCCGCCAGGCCCAGGTTCACGAGCGGGCGAGACGGCATTCCGCAGCGCCAGGAGCCCAACCATGACGACGGTACTCGCGGCGGTGGCATTGTTCATGTTGGCGTTTCTCGGCATGGCGGTTGGCCTGCTGCGCGGGCGAGTGCTGCAAGGATCTTGCGGCGGCTCGAGCGCGGAGGGCGGCAGCTGCGGCTGTACACCTAAGCGCAAGGCGGCGTGCGATTTGGAGAAGGTCCGGCAGGCAGCGCTGCGAGTCCAGGCCGAGCGAGCCGGAGCCGCCGCCGAACCAGCGATGGACGCCGAAGACGCCTGCGACGTGGACGGCCATCACCACCCGAGCGCCAGGTGACTCAGGCCGAGGCGGCGGCGCTGACCATCGCCCTGGAGGCCATGGCCGGCGCAGCGCTGGCGCCGTGGCTGCGGCGAGCGGCGGGCCTCGAATCAGATCGGCCGAGCCGGGCCATGGCGGCGCTGTCGTGCGGCCTCGCCAGCGCGCTGACGCACCCCGTGGCCTGGAGCGCCAATCTCGCACTCGCCGAGCGCATGCCTTTCGCTGAGCGCGCGACGGTGATCGAGATCGCCGTCGTCGCCGTGGAGGCGTTCCTCTGCGGCCTCGCGCTGCGCCTACGGCCGACCGCGGCGCTGGCGCTCTCCGTCGCTTGCAACAGCGCCTCGTTCGGCTCTGGCTTGCTGTTGTGGTGGCTTCGGACCTCCCTGAGCGACGGCGGCTGACTCCAATGCTCACGCGACGCGGACGCCCTTCATCGTCGCCCGACCACGCGCCCCAGTGGGCCCGACGCTAGGCTGCGTCAGCGCGCGTGCTGGTCCTGGCAAAACGCCGAGAGCCCCGTCGATGGTGCGACGCTGCGGCGCTGCGACGCTGCGACCAACCTGCTGAGGTCGGTCCCGCGCGCCAGGGTCGGCGACGCTACCGACAGCGGCACACGCGGCAGGTGGGCCGCTGTAGACCGCTGCTTCGGCTTGGGCGCTGCCGCCCTTGGGTCCGTGCGGCGGCGGGCGCTGGCGCAGCCATGCTCCATTCCGCGGGCGCTTGGAGTACTGATGCTCCAACGGTCTGCCGCGAGAGCGCCGCGTGATCACGCCGATCCGCGACTGGGCATCGCAGCCGCCCGCGCGGGCGAGATCGCGACGTCAAGAAATGCAAATGGTTCAGATGCGGTCGGCGCGGGACCGTCGGCGCCACACAGCTCGCACAGGCTGCTTTTAGCGGAACCGGCAGCCTTAGCGGCGTCTGCCCCTGGACCCTGGCACGCCTTCTGCTACATGCCTCAGCTGTGGCCGCCCCGCCCGCCGCGTGGAGTCAGGATGTCGCCTCTATTCATCGGCATGCTCACCGACTACGTCGCCGTCGACTTCGCCAACGGCCCGGCGCTGGCGACGCAGACCTTCAAGCGAAACATGGAGCTGCGAGGCCACCGCGTCGCGCTGGTCGGCCCTCGACCCGGCAAGCACCAGCGCCAGGCGCCTGAAGGCTCGCTGCTCTTCGACTCGCTGCCGTTTCGCCAGTACACGACGGTCCGAATCGGCTTCCCCTCACCGGCCGACACCTGGAGCCAACACCCGGGCTTCGATGTCATCCACGCCCACACCAACTCGCTGGCGATGCATTGGGCCGCGATGGTGCGCAAGGTGCACGGCATCCCGGTGGTCCAGACCAACACCGTTCACCTGCCAGGCTTCGTGCATCACGCAATCCACGAGGACCTGCTGAATTTTCCGCCGCTCTCGGGCTTCTGGAGCGCCGCCACCCGCGGCGTCGAGAGCGTCTTTGGCGCCGCTTTCAACGCCGGCGACGGCCTGATTGTCCAGTGCCAGGGACTCGTCGAGTACTGGCGCCGCATCGGACTGCAGGTGCCCATTCACGTCATCCAGCGGCCCATCGACGTCCGCAACTTCAATCGCGAGCTCGGCCCGGATCCCTTTCAGCCCGACTTCCCAGCGGGGAGCCGGCTCCTCGTGGCCTGCCGCCACGCCGCCGAAAAGTCGCTTGAGAAGCTGATGGCGGCCTTCGCCCACCACGTGCTGCCGCGCCACCCGACGGCCAGCCTGACGCTCATCGGCGACGGCCCGGCTCACCAAGAGCTGCGGACCCTGGCGCGGACGCTTGGAGTCAGCCACCGCTGCGACTTCGTAGGCGAAAAGCCGCAACGCGAGCTGCCAGAGTGGTACGCCCGCGCCGACGTCTTTCCGTACCCGTCGATGACGGAGACGTTCGGCCAGGTGGTCAGCGAGTCGCTCTGGATGGGCACCCCCGTCGTCGGCTTTGACGACGGCATGGGCGTCGCCCACCAGGTCAAGCACGAACGCAACGGGCTGCTGGTCGCCGCCGGGCGCGACGAGATCGAGCGGTTCGGACACGCCATCCTCCGCCTGCTACAGGACGAGTCGGCGCGGCGCGAGCTGGGCCTCGAGGCCGCCCGCCGACAGCGCGAGTCGTCGGCGCCCGAGGTGGTGTATGCCGCCTACGAGAACGCCTACGCCGTCGCCCGCGAGCACATCGCGGCCCATCCGCCGGAGCCGCTGCCCGCCAGCGCGGCGCAGAAGAAGCTGCACCTGTTGCGTCGACACGTCTTTCCGTGGGCGACGATGCACGGGATTTTGGTGGCTGCGGGCTCGGTGCCGACCAGCTACCGGCCGCGCTCGGACGTGCCCTTCGACGCCCCGCCGGTCCGCCCAGCCGACGAGATGTATGCTCACCGAGGAGGCCGCACGCCGATGCCGACGAGTAGGCGCTCAGCGCCGTCGACGCCAGCAGCCTCGCCGCCCACAGCATCTTCCGCGCCCACGCCAGCGCCCAGCTCAGCGCCCAGCTCAGCGCCCAAGGCCGCGCGCCGGCCCAGCCGTCGGCGTCAAGGCGAGCCGCCCGCCGGATGAGCCCCGGCACGCCCATCCCCAGCGTCGCACGGCTGGTCTGGATCGGCGCCCGCTTAGCGCCAGTGGCGTGGCTGACCGCGCGGGCGACCTTGGCGCGCGCCGGTCTTGAGCGGGTCGTCCTGCACGTCGAGGCTCCGCTGGTGGGGCCGCCACCGCTGGACGGCGACGCGCTCGCCGATGACTTGCGACGCGCCGGCGTTCAGGTCGTGCCGTTCCAGCTCGACGACCTCATCGACGCCAGCGGCCTAACGTCCGCCGAGTCAGGGCGTCTGCGCGGCTTGGGCCGTGATCTCCGACAGGGCGCCGCACGCTCCAACCTCGCGAGGCTGCTAATCCTCAACGCCGAGGGTGGCATTTACCTCGACACCGATGCCCCACCGCTGCGCGCGCTGACGCCCCTGCTGCAGCACAGAGCCTGCCTCGGTCTGGAGCGGGTGGCCCTGCCGCTGCGTACGATGGCGTCGCGCTCGCCGATACGCTGGGCGCGGGCCGGGGCGCTGCTCGCTTGGCGCGAGCTCTGCAGCCACGGCGATCTCGGCGAGCGCCTCGGCGAGCGCACCGCCAACCTCTTCGACCTCGCCGTCAACAACGCGGTCATCGGCGCCGCGCCGGGCAGCGAGCTGCTCGTCTCGGCGTTGCAAACGGCCGCAGCCCTCCCAGACGAGGTCGCACGCGAGCGCTATCAGCTCGGCCCCAAGCTGCTAGAGCGCGTGACGGGCAATCGCAGCGGGCCCGAGGTCGAGATCCTGCCACCGGAGGTCTGCTACCCCTTTGGCCCGGAGCTGAGCTGGCACCTCTTTCGTCCACGCCCGCAGCCGCGCCAATCGCGAGATGCCTTAGCCGGCGAGGCGCTGCTTCAGTTGCTACCGAGTGCCTGCCGTGTCGTCCACCTCTACGACTCCGTGCTGCGGCGACGCCAGGGCTGCAGCCTCGACGGCGCCTGGCTCGATCGCCACCGCGACGACACGATCGTCGGCGCGTTGCTCGCCCCGTATGTCGACGAGCTGTGCGCCCTCGATCCCGGCCGCGCCGACGTCGCGCGGTGAGCACCGCCCGCCGCTTACACCACGGCCGGCGTCGCAGGACACACACGCTCGACGGTTGCCGCCGCCACGCCACCACCGTACCCTCCCTGCGGCCGTGAATCGGGGCGAACGCAGCGGCGTTCTCGAGCTGTGGCGGCGCTGGCCCGCAGAGTCGGTGGGGAGGGCGGGCTATGTGGTTATTTGCAGCGCCACGACGCGCGACCGCAGGTCAGGCGAGCCGAATGGCGCTCGCCGGGACGCCCGCCCGCCTCGGCGCGCTCGCGCTGGCGGTGGTTGTACTGTCGGCGCCCGTGGCGGCCCGCGCGGCGTCCCCACTGCGCTGGGCCAGCAAGTCGTTCGCCAGCGACAGTGACGCCGTCGAGCTCTGGAAGTTGCGCGGCGTCGACAGCCAAGATCGTCCAATCAGCATTCGCCTCTCGCTGGCCAACGCCGGCCACCGCAACGGCGACTTGCAGGTCGCAATGCGCGTCCCAACGCCGCGCGGCGAGCTGGCGCTGCTTCGAAACTACAAGGCTGGCGCCTTTCGCGCCATGGCGGGCTCCTTCAACCTCGCGGCGCCTGGCCTCCTGATCAACACAGTCGGCGACGTCATCCACGTCGACTTCAGCGCAGCGCAGGGCACGATCAAGGGCACCATCGAGGTCGGAGCTGGCCAGACGTTGACCAGCAAGCACGACGACGGCGTCATTGAGCGCGAGCTGGTGGCGCCCTTCGCCAATGTGGAGCTGAGCATCACGCCGGCTGGCGGCGAGGCGCTGACGGTCAAAGGCCCAGCTTTTATCATGCGCGACGCCTCCAACGTCCCGGCACATAAGGTGTTTGAACGCTCGATCCAGGTGCTGCACATCGATCCGAAGGCGACTGCCATGCTCGATGTCACCACGCTGCCCTCGGACCGCGGCGGCAAGCGGCTCGGCTTTGTCGTCCTGCGCTCCGGCAGCGGGCGCTTCGTCGGCAAGGTCACGACGGAGCGCGTGTTGACGCAAAAGCTCGACAGCCCAACGGGCTACCGCCTGCCGTGGAGCATCGTGGTCGAAGCCCGCGGCGCTGCTGGCGACGCGACGTTTCAGGTCGACGCCAAGCGCCTGACGCGGCGGGTCGACGAGCTCGCCAAGCTGCCGTACTTGGTGCGCAAGGCAGTGGGGCTCTTGTTCAAGCCATTCTCCTTCGAGTTGGACGCCAGCTTCGTCGCGCGCGGCGCCGGCGGCGTCCAGGTGCAGAGCCGGGGCGAGCTGCGCTACAGTCAGGCGCGGTAGCGCCCGCCGCGCTCCCTTCGCCGCCACGCGTCGCATTTTGCCGCCAGGGTTCGGCGGCGCAGCCCAAGCTCGACCGAGGTCGCCGTGCGCAGGGTGCTCTGGCTCAGCCCCTACTTTCCGCCGCAGACGCGGGTCGGCGCGCTGCGGCCGCTCAAGTTCGTTCGGCACCTGAGCGCGCTGGGCTGGGAGTCGGTGGTCCTGTGCGATCTTCGACCCGAGGACGCGGTTCAGGCCCAGCTCGCGGCGATGATCCCCGATGATGTCCACGTCATCCGCAACTGGAGCCGCGTCGCACAGGCGACTGAGCGCGCGCACCTCCGCGCCGGCGACGCCGTGTTTCGCCAATCGCCCGCCGCGCGACCCGGCGAGCGGGCTGCCGGCTCCGTTGCTGCTGACCATGCCGCAGCTGCTCACGCCGCAGGGGCCGCGTCCCCTGGGTCAAGGGCCTCTGCTGCCAAAGGCGCCGCCAACGTCTGGGCTGCGATTGGCGCCAAGCTGGTGCGCGGGCTCAACCCGGAGTGGCTGCCGCTCGGCGAGCACCTGTCGCGCATGCCGTACGCCATGGGCGCCGCCCGCCGTGCCCTCCAGGCCTTTCCGTCATCGGCGATCGTGGTCAACGCCGACCCTTTTGCTGCCGCGCTGGTCGGCGCGCAGCTGGCTGCCGAGGCCCGACTGCCGCTGATCGTTGACCTGCGGGACCCTTGGGCGCTCTGCGAGCTGCGGCGGCCGATGCGCCCGTTGCTGCAGCGGGCCCTGGTCGATCGCATGGAGCGTCGGGTGGTGGAGCAGGCGGCGACCGTCATCTTGAACACGGAGGTGACGCTTGACGACTATCGGCGCCACTACAGGGACTTGCCGGCGACGCGATTCCAGTGCATCCGCAACCACGGTGACGCTGAGCTCGTCGCAGCGGGCAGCCACCCTGGCTTCGATCGCTTCACGTTGTTGTTCCTCGGCAACTTTGGGCGGTTCATCAAGGCCGACGTGTTGATTCGAGTGCTGGCTGAGCTGCGCGCGCGCGGCGTCGGCCCCGACAAGGTCCAGCTCGTCGTCACCGGCGCCATCCCCGCGGAGAGCCTGCAGATGGCGCGCGGCATGGACACCGACGCCTATCTGCGCCCGCACGATCACGTCCCCTACCCCCAAATCGGCGCCATCATGGCCGCCGCCGATCTCCTCGTCCTGCTCGTTCAGCCGCGCGGTCAGCAGCGCATCGCCGCAAAATTTTTCGACTACCTGACGGCAGAGCGTCCGGTCCTGGCGATCAGCGAGAGCCAAGAGCTGGCCTCGCTCATCAGCGCAAGCGGCGCCGGCACCATCCACCGGTACGCCGACGTGCCTGGTATCGCCGACGCCATTGAGGCGGCCATCGCCGCCGGACGCCACCAGGTGCGGCCACGCTCGCCGATCGGCGCCACCAGCGCTGAGGCAGCGCAGGCGCTGGCCGCCTTGCTCGAGCGCGCCGTGGGTGGCGGCTGAGGGCCGCGAAGGCGCAACGACGCCGCGCATGACGCCGAAAGGCGCGCAGGGGGCTCCGCTGCGGCTACGCCTGCGGCGGTGGGCGGGCGGCGCCGAGGTGATGCGCCGCCACGCCGGCGATGGCGTGGACGATGACGATGGCCGCGACCTCCATCAGAGCCTCAGCCGGCGACCGCGGGGCCCTGGCGAAGGTGAGGCCGATGCAGAGCGTCAGCGCCGGCAGCGAGGCAAGCAGGGCAGGACTCGCCGCCACGTCGCCCGTCCTGCGCTGCCGCAGCGCCGCCCGGAGCCCCGCCAGCGCCGCCGCGCCGACGCTGAGGCCGACGACGCCCCCCGGAGGACCGGCGACCAAGCCGCCGACCACGCCGGCGCTGACCTGGGCGAGCGCCGACCAGAGGCCGCTGATAGGGCTCAACCGCGACCCCGCCGTCGCCGCCACCGCCAAGGCGAGGAGTCCCTCCACCGGCGCCCCTGTCGCGCCGGCCCACACCCGCGGCGTCTCGGTGGCGAGGAGACAGGTGAGGCCGATGTCGAGGTGGAGGCGCATCGATCGCCGCTGCGCCAGCGGCTCGTTGAGGTCATGGAGCGCTGAGACCGGTGTCCCGGCCTGGGCTCGCGCGAACGCCGCGGCCAGAGATTCGGCGAGCTTGCTCGCTGAGCCGCCGACCAGCGCGGCCAGCGCCAGCGGAGCGGCCCAATGCGGCAACACCAGCAGCGCGGTCGCGGCGCCGAAGCCACCTTCGAGCGCCGAGAGGCCGCTGCGCTGGGCCAGCGGCGATGGCGTCGCCTGCAGCCTGCGCGCCGGGGGGCCCGTGTCGCCGGCCAGCGATGTCAGCGCGACCGCGCCAAGGCCAAGCGCAAACAGTCCGAGCGGCGCCGCCCAGAGGGCGAGCAGCGGCAGCAGCGCCACCAGCCCAGCGGCGCCCCAGCCGTCGGCCTCGACGCGGCCTGCGAGGATCCCGGCCAGCGCCCACGCGCCGATGACCCAGGCGCCGGCCAACAGCGCAGCTGCGTCGTGCTCGACGGCGTTCAGCGCGCCCCGGCCAGACGCCCATAGCGAGAAGATCAGCGTCGCGATCGCGACGGCCGTGACCGCGGCGGCGAGGCGGAGGCCCCGCGCGGCGCGTCGAGCGTCCCGGGCCAACGGAGTCACCATCCACGCGGCCAACAGCGCCGCCGCCCACAGGCTCGCTGGCGCCGCTGCCTCTTGCTGGACGCGCAGGGCGAGCGCCGTCGCGCAGAGGCCGACGCCGTAGGCCGCCAGCAGCGCTAACGTCGGGGGCACGGCCGGCAGGGTGGGCATCTGCGCTGGCCGTTAGGGCAGCTTGACTGGCTGGCCGCCGTCCTTGTCGAAGAACATCAGCTGCGGCGGACCCTCGCCCGGCACCGACAGGTACGAGGTGCCGCGCCCTTCCTTGCCCCACATGACCAAGATCGGGGTGCCGTCGGGGTGCAGGCGCAGCAGGACGCGGTTGCGGCCGTCGGTGTCCTGCAGCAAGAGCTGCGGCGTGCCGTCTTCGGCGCGCACGCCGAATGACCCGTGGACCTTGCCCTTCTTGTCGACGATCTGCACAGACTGTACCTGGAGGTCGCCCGAAGACCGTGCCTCCAGCGCGGCCAACCGCTGCTCCAACTCAAGCTTGTCGGCACGGGTGGCGCAGGCGACGCCGCCGGCGCACAGGCAGATGAGCAGAGCCGAGCGCCACCGCAGCGGCGGCACGACGGCGTGAGGGTTCGTACGAGTCATGAGCAGGGCCTCCAATAGGGGCCGGCAAGATGCCGCTCGGCATGCGACCGGTCAAGCGAGGCGCGGCCCGGCGTCGTTGCCTCCGGCTGATCGCAGCGCGCCCAACGCCGTCGCTGCCGCACAAAGACGAGACCGGCTCCGACGCCGCGGTCCACAACCCCGTCGCGACGGGGCGGCGGCTCGCGACATCACGCCGATCGAGGCCGAGCGCCCTCGGGGCACACCCACGGCGGCGCGCAACGAGACGCTGGGCTCGAGGCCTTGGGCGCGAGGCCGCGCTCGACGGCGGCACTCTTGCGGCAGGCGCCGCGTCCAGCCTCGCTGGAGTGCTGGGCGTGCGGCGCCTGACAGCGCCCGTCGCCCCAACGCTGGGAGTATCGAAGCGCCTCGGCCGACAGATGGCGTCGCGTCGGGCACCTCGAGACGCTCAAGACCTGGCGCCGCCGACGGCGACCTGGACGCGGCGCTGACTGGGGAATGCCCGAGCATGACGCTGCATTCGGCCTGGCGCGACGAGCTACTTCAGGCAGAGGGCCACAGACGCGGCCAGCAATTACGGGTCGCGTCGCTAGAGCGGGGCGATGAGCTCCGGGCCCTCGTTGCGTGGCGAATTGACCAGCGATGACACAGGTCTGGCCACTAGAATGCCGTCTGCCAACGGGCGCATGAGCGCCTGCGCGGCGGGCAGGTCAGCGCTGAGCCAGACGCCGATGGCTTCAGCGCCGAAGATCACCGGCATCCGGTCGTGAATGGTGGACATCAGCGCGTTGGCGGTCGTCGTCAGCAGGGCGAACGTCTCGTCACGGCCCTCGTCGGCCAGCGGCGCCGGGTTGGCCGGCTGGGCGCCCATGCGGGGCGGGAGCGACTCCCAGATCGCGGCGATCGCGAAGGGCGCGCCGTCGCGACGGTGGATGTACAGCGCCTGCTTGCGGCCGGTCGCGCCGCCGATGTCGTAGGGCTGACCGAAGAGATCGAGGCCCCGCTCGGGTCGCCACTCGTAGAAGCCGTCGACGAGACAGACGGCGCGCCGGCGGCGAAAGGCCTCTCGGAACATCGGCTTGTCGGCGACGCTCTCGCTCCGGGCGTTGATCGGCGGCGCGATCCGCGGCGCGTCCCGGCTCCACGTCGTCTCCAGCCCCCAGCGCATCTTGCGGGCGAGCCGGACCTGCCCGGCGGGCACGACGAGGCCGAGCTGCTGCGGCGACACGTTGAAGCGCGGCGACCAGTCCGGCGCAGCGGCGAGGTCAAACGCGTCGGCGAGCGCGTCAGCTGGCGTCTTCAGCGTATAGCGACCGCACACCTCAGACCCCTGGCGACGGAGGCGGCGCCGCGCTGGCCGGTGCGTTCGCTTGGTTGTCGACCGTGGCCTCTGGTTCGACGGCGCGCCCACGCGCCAAGAGACCATAGAGCCAGGTGCCGAGCCCCACGCCGGCGATGGTCCAGAGCGCCGAGGTCTTGCCCTCGCCGGCCATCACCAGCACGGTACCTGGACAGGCGCCAGCCAGGCCCCAGCCGAGACCCAGCAAGAGCGCGCCGGGCAAGAGGCCCCGCCGCATCGGCTTACCGGCCGGCTCGACCCGTCCGCCGCCCCACCAGACCCTGGCGCCGGCGGCGCGCAGCAGGGCGATGAGCAGCGCACCGGTCAGGGCGCCGGCGCCGATGACCCACATCAGCTGCAGGTCCCTGAACAAGAACAGCGCCGCGTAGTAGTCGTAGGTCGTGGCGCCCGCCTTGGAGAGCAGCAGCGCGAAGAGCATCCCGAAGAGCAAGAACGCGATCGCAGGCGCCGGGTGGCCATGCGGAGCCGCCCCAGCACCAGCTGCGCCCATCCCCGCCCTGGCCTCGTCCGCGGCCATCGCCGCCCCGCCACTCACAGCGTCGCTCCAGACAGCGCGAACAGCCCCTGGACCATGACGATGCCGCCGACGAAGAAGCCGATCGACGCTACCAGGCTTGGCGGGTTTAGCAGCGCGAGGCCAGCGATAGAGTGGCCCGACTGGCAGCCGCCTGCCATGCGCGCGCCGACCCCGATGCAGGCACCGCCGAGGGCCAACACCGCTGCCCGCGCAGCGTCTTGGGCCGGCAACATGGATTCATAGAGGGTCCCCATCGAGGTCTGCACCGACCAGCCTTCAGCGCCGAGCAGCGCCGCGACCGCGCCGCCGAGCGGCAGTCCAGCGGCGAACCACAGGCGCCAGCGCTGGCCGAAGCCCTGGTCTGTGCGGCGAAAGTAGCCGACACCTAGGGCGCCGCAGGCCTCACCGTAGGCCGACGACAGCCCGAGCACACGGCCAGTCGCCCAGAGAAAGAGCGTCGTGAACACACCGATCGCCACGCCGCCGAGCCAGCCAGGCCAGACGTCGCCGGCCGCCTGTAGCGCGCCGGCCGCCGCATCTCCCATTGCACCTCCCTCGTCGGCGAGGGTCCCCGCGTTGGCCGCCCCCGCGCTCTGACTCGCCGCGCCGCCCAGCGCGACCGACCCTCCATCGTGGCGACGCTCGGCGACGCTGTAAAGCTCGGCTGCGCTGCCCCCTGGCGGGTGGTGCCAGCCCGCGGGTCCATGCTCGCAGGCGCCTGGACCGCGCGGCGCCGGCCGCCGGGCTTGGCAGCGGTTTTCTGGCCGGCGACGTGTGCCACCGCTAGACTGCGATGTCGGGCGCCGGATGTGGCCGCGGGGTGTGGGCATGCCAAGGACCAGCGTCGTCTCACGGATCGCCCACGATCGCTGCCTCGACGCCGCCGCCGAGCCGCTTGGACCGCGATGGTGGCAGCAGCTCGACTCGGGCTTCTACAGGCGCGACGAGGACTTCGAGCTCAACATGCGCGACCGCGCGCTGGTCGGCGCCACCGCCGCGATCGACGTCGGGATCCGCACGTTCGCTGCCGGCGCCGTCTCGACCTTGGCGGCGCCCTTTGGCCTCCACCCTGGCGAGCTGGCGCACCTCGCGGCCGACCGCGCGTTCTACGCCGAGCGCACGGCCAGCGGCCGCGCCGAGGACATCTTCCAAGCGCCCGCGAGCCGCGTCTCGGTGCAGCGGCGTCGTGCGCTGGCGCCGCTCTTCTCGCCCAAGGACGGCGTCGTCGAGGACATCACCTTCGACAGCCCGTTTCAGCCCACCCTGCCGCGCTTGCGCCCGGCGTGGCAGCGCCACACCCGCAACCGCCGGGTCGTCGCACGCATCTGGCGCCACACCGGCCCGCAGCGGCCCGTGGTCTTAGCCATCCATGGCTTCGGCGCTGAGCAGAGCTGGGTCAACGAGTGGATGCTCGCGCTGCCGCGACTGTACCGCCTGGGCTGCGATGTCGCCCTGCTGACGCTGCCCTTCCACGGCCCGCGCGCCGACTTGCTCTCTCCCTTCTCTGGGCACGGCTTCTTCTCGGGCGGCCTGTCTTGGATCAACGAGGCGTTCGCGCAAGGAGTCCTCGACGCTCGCGCGCTGATGCAGCACCTGCGGCTGGACTGCGGCGCCCCGCGCATCGGCGCCACCGGCATCTCGCTCGGCGGCTGCACGACTGCGTTGCTGGCGAGCGCCGAGCCCGAGCTGGCCTTCGCGCTGCCGATCGTGCCAGTCACCAGCCTCGCCGACCTGATGCTGGAGTGGCGCCCGCTGTCGTCGGCGATCTCCATGGTCATGAAGTCCCGCGGCCTGACCATCCACGACCTCCGCCACGCCCTTGCGCCGTGCAGCCCCCTGACCTATGCGCCGCAGGTGCCCTTCCATCGACGCATGATCGTCGGCGGCGTCGGCGATCGCGTGGCGCCGCCGAAGCACTCGCGGCTGCTCTGGGAGCACTGGGAGCGCTGCCGGCTGCACTGGTTCCCGGGCGGCCACGTCTTGCACCTCGACAAGGGGGAATACGTGCTAGAGATGGGGCGCTTCTTGCGAGACGCCGACTTCTTGCCCGATCGGCCCGTCCCCGGCCGCTAGCGGGTCGGCGCGGTGGCGAGCCCTGCCGCTTCGCCCCTGTGGTGGCGCGACAGGCGCGGTGGGCGACGTCGCCGCCGGAAGGCGTGGAGGCCGTGGTGGCGAGTGGCGGCGGCAACGCGGGGTGGGGCTGGGCGCTGGTGTTGGCCGGCGCCGCGGGCTTGTGGTGGTGGCATCAAGACGGCAGACCCAACGCGCCCCGCGCCGAACCGGAGGCCGAGGCCCTCGAGTCGTTCGCCGCAGAGGGCAGGGCGCCGAGCACGCACGCCGAGCGGTCGTCGAGCCAGAAGCCGACGCGAAGGGCAGATCCTGAACCGCGTGCCCCGGCCATTCAGCCCGGGCAGTCCGTGGAGATCGCGCTCTCAGAGCCGGCAGCGGCCTTCCTCGGCGCGGCGCAGGCCGACGACAACGAGCACCACTACCGCCGGCTTCTGCGCGAGCTGGCCGGCCCAGACGTCGTCTTCAGCGGCGACCTCGGCCGCGCGGCGCGCGAATTCGTCTACACGGCCTCAGTCCTAGGCCGCCAGCCGCCGTCGGATATCCGCGAGTTTTTGCTGCGCGGCGCTGGGGCGCTGGCCGGCGACACCACTTTTCAGCATGCGACCACCAGCTCCGACGGCCACGACGTGCTGCGACGGGTCGTCCGCGACGCCGTGCGCGAGCCACTCGACGGTGACGGGCCCCTCATCGTCGGCATCGGCGAAGTCTTTGCCCCCGGCGCTGCGGTCCAGCGCCACATCGGCGTCGTCGCGACGCGGCTGCCGTTGGCGTTGCGTCCCTGTCCGCGTCGGGTGGAGCTGGGCCAGCCGCTGCGCATTCACGGCCGTCTGTTGGTCGCGGCGAGCGACCTTGAGCTCATCGCCGTCGACCACACGGGCGCCGATGTGCCGGGTCGCGTCGAGCGTCGCGGCGACGAGCTGATCCTGGAGGTTGAGGCGCCGACCCGGCCGAGCACCATCGACATGCAGCTGGTCGGGGTGCTGCCGCGCGGGCCGGGCAAGCTGGTGCAACTCCGCGTCGAGGTGGCGCGGCCGCTGCGCGATCGCCAGGTCTTTGTGCTGCCGGGCGACGAGTCGGGGCTCCGTGACGCCCGCGACGCCGCGGCGCTCGCCTGGCGGCTGCTCAACGACGACCGCCGCGCCGCTGGACTGCCGGCCCTCGCCTTCGACGCCCGTCTCGCCGCGGTCGCCGAAGCCCACAGCCGCGACATGCGAGACGCCGGCTTCTTCGGCCACCGCTCACCGAGCACTGGGATGCACGCCGACCGCCTGGCGCGCGCCGGGTACGGGAGCGCCGTCTCAGCCGAGAACCTAGCCCTCAATGTCTCCATCGCCGAAGCGGAGCGTGGCCTCATGGCCAGCCTCGGCCACCGCCGCAACCTGCTCGGCAGCGGCTTTACCCACGGCGCGGTCGGCGTCGTCGGCGAAGAGCGCGAAGACGGGGGCCGGCGCTGGTGGGTGACGCAGCTGTTCGCGCGGCCCATCGTCGAGGTCGACGCCGACGCTGAGGCGCAGGCGCTGGCTGCCCGCATCGACGCCGCGCGGCGCGAAAAGGGCCTAGCGCCGCTGCAGGAGTCGAGCGCGCTGTCTGCCATCGGCCGTGAGGTCGCGCCCCGCGCCAGCCGTGGCAGCCTCGAAGGCCTCGGCCAGGCCGCCCTCGGCCTCGCCCAGAAGCGCGGCAGCGTCGGCGACCGCCTGCGAGCCTTCGTGGCGCAGGGCGCTGAGGTCGGCCAGATCGAGATCCCCGAGGCGGCGTTGACCAAGGCGGCGCGTCGGCTCGGCGTCGGCGTCGCCCAAGACCGCGGCTCGTCTGGCATCGGCAACGTCGGCGTCGTCATCTTGGTCGGCGAATGACGGCCGCCGCGCCTGCGCCCCTCGCCCGCTGGCCGCTGGCCGCAGTCGCCGCCCTGGCCGGCGCCGCCGCCGTCTTGTCGCAGCCGGCGGTGCTCGGGCGCGTCATCGCGGGCGACGGCAAGATCGACCACGCGATGGCGCTGGACCTGCTGCCCCTCGCCTCGGCTGCAGCGGCGCTGGTGGCGATCGTCGCCCTCGGCCTGTGGTCGCGCCCCGTCGCCTGGGGTGCCGTCACGCGGGGCACGCGTCACCGCCCGCTCCTTGCCTTGGCCTGCGCGCTACTGCCACCGGCGCTGACGCTTGCGGCCTTCTACGCCGTGCGCGCCGCCCACGGCTCCCTCGCGCCTTGCGACCACGCCGCCCTGGAGCGTCCAGCCGTGGCGACCGCCTGTCGCGACGGCGGCGATCCTGCGCTGCTGGCCCTGTTATCGCGCCGCACGGAGACCTGGTCGCTACCGATCGAGTCAGCGTGGCGGCTGCCGGAGGCCGACGTCGCGCTTGGTCGCGCCCTCGCCGGCGGTTCGCCGCTGCCGAGGCCCCCCCACCCGCCGCTGCAGGTCCGTCGCGCGGACGGCGGCGTGGACTGGAGCGCTGGCGGCGACCCAGCGCTGGCGTTTGCCCTGGCGCGTCTTGAGCCGCTGGCCTTGGCGGCCGAGGCCACCCCGGCGCTCTCTGACCAGCACCTGCGCGCCGCGGCGGCCCTGCTCGTCGCCCGCGCCGAGGCCCACCCGACCTGGCCGCGCTGGGATCTAGCGACCTGGAACGACGACACGACGTCGGCCCGCGTGCTGACCGCGCTGACCCTGGAGCGCGCGCTGCGCCGCCGCGGCCTGCTCGACCCGCTGCTCCAGGCAGGCCTTCTGCGGGCGCTGCTGCGCGACGTGCGCTGGCTCGAGGACGCCCGCTTCGTCAACCGCCGCAGCAACCACGGCATGATGCAACACACCGCGCTGCTCACGTTCGCGGTCGCGCTGCCGGAGCTCGACCCGGGCGGTCGGGCGCGCCGGCGAGCCATCGAGCGCATGCGCGGCCACATGCAGCGCGCGGTCAGTGCCGCCGGCAGCTTCCGCGAGGCGGCGGCTGGCTACCACGTCTTCGGCACCCGCCTGCTGGCCAGCTTCGTCGCCACGGCCCGAGCCAGCGGCGCGGCGGCCCCAGACCTCGAGCAGATCCTCGACCGCATGCTGGGCGTCGCGGCGGAGTTCGTGCAGCCCGACCTGAGCTTGCCGCTCATCGGCGACACCGGCCCTTGGCGCTACGACTGCCGCAGCTGGCCCTGGGCGGCCTTGCCCGCTAGTCCCGGCGCCGCCTTGGCGCGGCAGAGGCTCGCCCCAGACTCACCGCCGGCGGCCCTCGGCCACTTTGTCGACCCAGAGGTCGGCTATGCCGTCCTGCGCGGCGCCGACGCTGGGGCAGACACGCCGCTCGTCGTGACCCTGATGGCGGGCCCCTTTGTCACCGCCCATGGCCACGACGACAAGCTGGCGCTGACCCTGTTCGCTCGCGGCAGGGCGCTCCTCACCGGCCCCGGCTACCCCGGCTACGACGACGCCGCCTTCCGCAATGAGCGCATCTCGACGCGCCACCACAGCACCGCAAGCCTGCTGGACCCGAGCGCCGTCGCGCGACGACCGACCCACGCCGCCTTCCTGCTGCCAGAGGCGGCGACGCGGGTGCAAGCAGTGCCTGGCGAGCCGCAGGTCGTGGTCGCCGAGCGCCGCTGGACGCCAGAGAGCGCACATCGGCGGGCTCTGCTGCTCGGACCGACGCCCGGCGCGGTGCTCATCATCGACGCGCTGCATGCGCCGACTGCGGCCTCGTGGGCGATGCGGCTGCGGCCGGTCAGCGACCTGCGCGCCGAGATCGGCCCCGCCGCCACCGACCTGCTCGACGGGGCCGGTGGCCGCCTCCTCCGCATCCGTTGCTTCCACGCCGAGCGGCCAGACGTACCGTTGCGCCCGGCCCTCGAGTCCGATGGGCGCCTGCGCTACGACGTCCGCGGCGGCGATCAGCGAGTCATCACGGTGCTCGAGGGCCCCGGACGGCCGGTCGACGTCGAGGTGAAGAAGGGGCCTACGTCAGCGCTGGTCTGGCGCGGCGCTGCCGGTCAAGCCGAGATGAATCTCGAGACGTTGCGACGCGTCGATTGACCGCGAGGTGGCGCCACGGCACCGTCCATCGCCGTCTACAGCTTGGAGTCCACCATGGCCACAGCCGCCAGCGAGACAACGCGACGCCCGGCTCTCGACGCCCGCGGTCATGGCCGGCGCAGACGCCTCGTGGCCCCCGGCCTCGCCTTCGCTATGGCCACCGCCCTCGCCACCGCCCTCGCCCCGTCGCCCGCCGCGGCGGAGGACTTTCGGGCTGGCGACACCGCGCGCCTGGACGCTGGCGAGATCATCCTGCGGACCACCGAGGTCGCCGGCTCGGAGCTGCCGCGCGCCACGGTCTGGGCCGTCATCGAGGCCCCATTGGCGCGCATCTGGGCCGTCATCGATCGCTGCGCCGACTACAAGCGGACGATGGTGCGCGTCCTCGCCAGCGAAGAGCTGTCGCGCAAGGGCGACGTCGTCACCTGCCGCATCACCGTCGATATGCCCTGGCCTTTTGACGACCTCACCGCCACGACCCGGGCGACGCACACGATCGACCCTGGCAAGCGCCACCGCCGCGCCTGGACCCTGGTCGAGGGCGACTACAAGCGCAACGAGGGCAGCTGGACGTTCGTGCCATGGCAGGGCGCCGCAGAGCGCACCCTCGCCATCTACTCCGTCCACGCCGAGCCCAACATCGCCATTCCGGTCGCCATCCAGAGGCGGGCCTCGCGCACCACGCTCCCCAACCTGATCACGCAGCTGCGCAAGGTCAGCGGCGCCAAGCCGCGTCCGTAGGCGCGCCTCGGCCGGAGTCGCGCGCCGCCGATCGTCGCCCCGCCGGTCGTCGCCGGGCGCCCGCAGCTGGCGGCGC
>SXNM01000014.1 GCA_005777155.1 Pseudomonadota bacterium
CAAGGCCCGCCAAAACATCGCAGGCAGCGGCGCCAAGGCCTCTGCCGCGCCCGTCAGCACCGCCATCGCCGCCTGCGCCGCATCGCGCCATAGCACCTCCAAGGCCCGGAGCGCTCGACCCATTTTGCGTGCGACTTTACGCTCCAGCGCCAACACCAGCGGGGCCCGCCCGCGCCGCGATTGCACCCGTGTCATCGGGTCCATCGCAAGCACAGCGTCGACGCCAAGCGTCTTGGCCCCGGAGGCTATTCGCGCCGCGGCCTCCTCGTTGAGCTCCGCGATGACGTCGCGCACCAGCCGCCGCCACTCGTTCAAGGGCCGGTTGCGCCAGCTCGGCAGCACGGTCAAGCGCAGCTCGTACTCGGTCTCGAAGTCGCCCGGCTGCGCCTGGTAGCCCTTGCGACGTCTGGCATAATAGAGTCCGGTTCGGCTCTGCCAGACGCCTCGAATCGGCGCGCCGTCGCGCAAGAACGGCAAAGAAGAGGCGCCGGGCCAGTCTTCGACCCGCCCGACCAGGGCCTCTTTGGTGCCGTGGGCGAGGAAGTAACGCAGGCGCCAGCGCTGGGTGGCGCGGTCCTTGGCCACCGGAATTGCGCGGAAGCGTCGCTCCCAGAATGAACCGTCTCGGTCGTTGATCACGTTGAGCTTTCTAGCGATGTTGCCGTTGACGAACTGGAGGAAGTCGCTCAGGACTTGGGCGTTTGGCGCGCTGAGGAGCAGGTGGTAGTGGTTGGAGAGAAAGATGAAGGCGTGTAGGTCGATGGCGTACATCGTCTGGGCGCGGCCGATTACGCCGAGGATGAGGCTATTCACCTCAGCGCTCGGGCGCAGAAGCAGTTGGTTGCCAGTGGCGCGGGTGCAGATCTCGTAGAGACCGCCGGGGAGCGAGGAGCGGAGCGGGCGCATGGGACCTCTGTGGGACTAGGACGGAGGTGCCCGTCACTAGAGAGGTCGCTCGGGCTCTGACTTCGGCGCGCTGCATCGAATCGTCCGGCACCTACCCCGATCAGGCCTGCCGCGGTCAGCACGGCGCACACGGCCTGGGCGAGGCGCCCAGCGACCAGGGCGATCGCCGCGCTGCGGTGCAGCGCCGCGACCAATACCGCGAGCGCGCTCATCGCCGCCAAGGGCAATGCCACAACAGCCGCTTGCTGGGTGTCGTAGGCCACAGCGTGGAACCAATACCAGTCGACCTTGCCGACTAGCGGCGCGCCGAACGGGTCTGGCCGCGCCAGACAGATCAGCCGCAGCGCAGCGGCGATGGCCAAGTGCGGTCCAAACAGCGCGATCAGGCGGCCAGCCGCTGCTACGGCCAGAGAACCACGGGACACCGATGAGGACGGGGCGGGCGACGGCATCGGCGTGTTCATTGCTGCGCGCCCCGTCGCTCCACGCCGCGACGATTCAGAGGTTGCAGCCAGATCTTGGAGACGCTGACGCGACCGTTCGCCAGCCGAGGCACCGACATCGCCGACGCCAGCGGACCCCGACGCGTGTCCAGACCGCCTGCCAGCGGCGCCGCGGTGATTGGCGCGCGCGGCATCGTGGCCCTCACTGGGCGCCCCCAGCTGCGGCGAATGGACAGCCGCTGGTCGCCCGAAACGACGCAACCATCAGCTCGACGTCGGCTGTAGGTCGGTACGGCGAACGCGGCAGGGTCAACCGCCGGCCAGGGATGGCATCCGCGATCGGCATGTAATAGCAAATGATCTGGCCTATATAGATCTGAAAATCATAGTTATACACAGAGTCTTGGAGCACCAAAATCTGGGCGTAGGCTACCTTCATCGCGTGTCGAACCTGGGCGCTCGCAGCCGCCGGGCCGCCGCATGGGCGAGATCTGATGCTCGGCGCGACCGAAGGCGGGCCCATCGCCGAAGGGCAGGCGCGGACCTTCGACGTCGCGCATGCGCTCGGGGTCGTCGCGCCAAACCTCGGCGCTGCGTCGCCTGACCATAGGCAGACGCCGCAGCCGCGAGGGCTCGTGCGAGGCGCATTGGTCGTCTGATGCGACCGTTGACGCCGAGCTCGACCGCGTCGTCGGGGCAGGCGAGACCGTGGTGGCGCTCCAACGGCAGCGTCGTCAGTTGGCGCCAGGGCAGCAGCGCCAGGCGCTCGACCTGGCGCAGTTGCCGATGCATGACCTCGCCGCAATCGCCAATACCGAGGGGCCTCCAGGAGACGATCGAGAAGCGGGCGGTGGTAAGCGATTGCCATTCAAATTAGCCGCAGACGCGCGCTGACGGGAGCGACGGACACACGAGCAGAATCCTCTCATCGATCTGGGTGCACGGCGCCGTGCCTGAGATCTCGGGCGTCGAGGCGTGACGGAGGCGCCGCCCGCTCTCGTGCTCGCTGGCCGCGACCACGGCGCGCGTCTCTTGCATGAGAGTCACGTCCCTGCGGGCCAGCGCGGCGACGCTGCATGGGATGCCCAAGGGGGCCGCGCGGTGATAGGCCGTGCCGCAGCCGGCGACCGCACTTCGCATGAGGCATGGGTCCGCGACGATGGAGGCGACGGCGTCGCACTCGGCGAGCTCATTAGCTGGCGTTTCGTCGAAAGCCCCAATGATTCCCCAACAACTGCCGCAGGCGGGCGCGCACACCGCCGCGCCATCGCGCGACAACACCTCGGTCAGATGCGGGCCGATGAAGCCGCCTGCGCCGGCATTCAGCACCCGCCCGCCGCGCTCAAACACCATGGCCCGCGCTCCGTGACGTACCTGCTGACTAGCCTACCGTCGCTGCGGCGATAGTAGCGCCATCAAGGAGGCGACGATAGTGGCCGACGATCGCCGAGCCGGCATGTGGCACCTCGGCAACACGCGCCGCAGGCAAGCGGCCGGCGACCAGCGCCGCCGACAACGCCTCGGCCAGGTGCGCCACGTCGCGGCTGCGGAAGGTCCGGCACAGCGGCGGCCGCGCCACGACATCGCTGGCCACCGCCGGCGTGCCGAGCAGCAGACTCTCATGGATGGAGAGTGAGTCTCCGTCGGTGTTGGTCGCCCGGACCGTCGCATCGGCCGCCGCCACCAGCGGCAGCAGCGAAGGCAGGCCTTCGGAGAAGCGGAAGCAGTCGTCAAGGCCGAGCCGCCTGACCTCAGCTCGCAGGCGCTGCAGTCGGGCCGGCTCGTGATTCGCGGTGACGAAGAACATCGCGCCGAGGTTTGGGTGCCCGGCGCGCAGGGCAGCGACTGCGGCGATGAAGACGTCGATGCCGTACTTGTCGGCGCCGTCGTGGCTGGCGACCGCGCCGTTGCTGACCAAAAACGGCCGATGCGCCGCCGCGAACTGGCGCAGATCCGCAGGCAGCAGCCCCGGGTCGAGCTCGTCTTGCCGCGGCGGAAGGAAGGCGCCTGGCACCGCCGTCTTCTCCGCGGCCACGCCAACCTCCTGCTGCAGAAAGCGCTGCAGCTCGACGTTGACAGCGAGCACCAAATCGACCCGGCGCAGCGCGGCGGCGACCGCACGACGCAAGGGCGCAGGAATGATGCGAAAAAAGTGCGTGCCGTGCACGGTGACGACGGTCCGCGGCCTGCGACCGCCAGGCGTCCCGAACCGCGCTAGCGCCCCTAGCGCAAGGGTGACCCGCCAGCGGTAGACGTGCGAGTGCACGAGGTCGGGCTGTACCTCGGCAATCTGGCGCGCGATGGCGAGGAAGCTGTTGGCGCAGGGCGAGATCTCAGGCGCCGCCAGCGTCGCCTGTCCCAGCCGCCGGTGCAGCATGTCGGCGAGCCGCGCGTCGTAGCCATGCGCCCGCAGCCAGGCCAACAGGCGCACCGTGTGGGCCTGGACGCCGCCGAAGGGCGGCGGCACGGCGCCAAAGAGCAAGACCCGCGGGGGCGTAGCGGCGGTCAGGGGCGTAGAATCGAGCGACATGCGGCGTGGAACTTAGCTCGCAGTGGCAGGTGCGGCAAGGGCAGCGCCCCTCAGGCCAAGGCCCGCCCTACGCGGCCGCGAACGGCGATCGGTCACGGCCGCAGACAGGCCACCGCCTCAGGCCGTAGCCGACGACGGGCCGGCCGGCCGCCCGCCCGCAATCTTGCGCGCTACGGTATCCGCAGCAGGCTGTCTTCGGGCTTCGTCTCGTCGTACAGCACCGTCAGCGCTTGGCCCGGCTGTGCGCTCGCCAAGATGGCCGACCACGAGCCCGCCTCGCCCTCGTATGTCGCGCCGCCGACCTCGTAGCTGTAGCGCACCAAGAAAGGCGAGCGGCCATTGACCCTGACGCTTCGGTCCCGCCCGCACTCCAGCAGCCGGCCAACCGTGGCGCGGCCATGGCGCCAGACCCGCCGCGCTCGACGCCAGCGAGTCACGCCAGAGGCGAACAACACGCCTCCGATGCCGCCAAAGAGCAGCGCGACGCCCGCCCCAACGAAGCCCATTCCCTCGGGCGCCTCGCTCAAGAGGGAAAACGCGGTGATGGTGCCACCGATGAGGACGCCGACGCCGCCGAACGTGGCGCCAACCGCGAGATTGAAGAGGGCGTAGGCGTCAAGCTTGCGGACCGCGAGCAGTGGCAGCGGCCGCGGCACCGACGGCACCGGCAGTCGCAGGTCGGGCGGCAGGCCGCTGGAGCGAGGTCCACGGGCAGCGGCGGCAATTCCCTCGATCAATTGGCTGACATCCACCTTGCCCTTGAGCACGTCCGCTAGGCTCACCCCACGCAGGCTGGGCGGCACCTGCGCCCGGCCTGAAGGCGCCACGGTCTCGCCCGCCGCGATGGCCCGCAGCCGCTGCGCCACTTCCTGCGCTGAGCCTGGGCGCGCCCGCGGGTCTGGATCGAGCAGCTCAGCGAGCAGCGCTCCCAGGGCCGGGCTGGCGACGACAGCTGGCCGCCAGTCGAGCACGTTGCCAGGGCCCACCAGCTCATGCGCCGATCGGCCCGAGAGCAACGCCACCGCCGTGGCTCCCAAGCCGTAGAGGTCGCTGCAAGGCTCGGCGCGGCCGGCGAATTGCTCAGGCGCCATGTAGCCGAAGGTGCCGGCCACCGTGCCACCACCCGCGCCCGGGTCGCGCAGCGCGTCGGCCACCGAACCAAAGTCGATGAGCATCAGCTTGCCGTCCTGCCGGCGGACGATGTTGCTCGGCTTGACGTCGCGATGCACGACGGGCGGCCGCAGGGCGTGCAGGCGTGCCAGAATGTCCGCCACCTCGGCGAGCGTCGCGACGATGTCATCCTCTCCCCGCCGCCGCGTCGCGCGCTCCTGCTCCAAGGACTGCCCAACGATCAGCTCCTGCACCAGTTAGAAGCCCTGCTGTTTGCCGGTGCCGATAACGAGCTGATCGAGGTACCGCGGCACGCCCTCGACCTCAATCGAGCGCAGCACCGCGGCCTCGCGCTCGAACAGCTCCAGCGCCTTCCAGTCGTTGAGCCGCAGCAGCAGCTCCTTGACAGCGACCATCACGCCATCGCTCAGGCGCTCGCCCCGGTAGGTGGTCGTCTGAGCGCCGCTACCGAGGATGGCAGTCAACCGGTAGCGACCCTCCAGGGTCGGATCTTGACCGCACCCGGTGCATGACTGGATATCCACGGCCTGTTCGGCGCCACAGCGGGCACAGAGCATCCAGTGGCCTCCCCTTCCAGCGAACCATCCGCCGCCGCCGTCGTGACAGCAGGCACGGACGCTGTCATCGCACGCTGTCATTGCTGGCGCGCGATGCAGCCAGACCCGGCCATGCGCCTCGGAGGGTGACACAGGCGAGGGGTTGCGCCACCATGGGGTCGACGCCGCAGAGACGCCGCGCCACCCGCCAGAGGAGGCCCCATGTGCTCACATACCCGAGTCCTGGCGCGCCCGCTCGGCCTGCTGTTGGCCCTCGCCTCGATGCTTGCGGTCGGCTGCGAGACCGAAGACGGCGACGGCAACACCGCCCAGTCGGCGCAGCGCGTCGCCATCGCGAGTTGGAACGCCGGGCTCGCCTACAACTTCGTGCCGCTGACAAAGGAGCGGCGTGAGAGCGTGATCGCGGCCGCCGCCGGCATCGACGCCGACGTGGTGTGCCTGCAGGAGGTCTGGACAGACGACGACGTCGCCGCCGTGACCGCCGCCGCCAAGGCCAAGGGGTTCGCACATATCCTCGTCGAGCCGACCAAAGAGGACGTGGCGGGCCTGCCCACAGCCTGCACCGCCGGCGACACCAAGGACCTCGAGCCCTGCGCCACCACCGAGTGCGGCAAGAGCGATTCCCTGGTCGCCTGCGTCCAGAGCAAGTGCGGCAAGCAACTGGCGGCGATCTCGGAGGGCTGCTTCAATTGCCTCGTGGCCAACCTCGAGAAGGACCTCGCCGGCATCTTCGCGGCCTGCGCCAAGGGTGGCGGCGGCGCCTACTCGTTCGGCGGCCACCATGGCCTTATGCTGCTGTCCAAGCGCGGCTTCGCCATGACCGAGCGCACGATGCTCGATAGCACGCTCGTCCGCCGGGCCGTGCTGCACGCCCGCCTCGAGGCCACCGCCAGCGCCCCAGCGCTCGAGGTCTACTGCACGCACCTGACCGCCGGCCTGTCATCCGTCGCTTACAAGGGCTCGATGGGCAGCTGGGAGCAAGAACAAGGCGCGCAGATCGACGCCCTCGGCAAGCACATCGCCTCGAGCGCCAAAGCGGGTGACGCCGTCGTGCTGCTCGGCGACCTCAACTGCGGCCCGGATGCCGGCACCAAAGTCAAAGCCGAGATGGGGGACAACTGGAAGAAGATCACAGCCCTCGGCTTTGTCGACCCCTACCTGACCGCCAGCGATGTCGACTGCACTTTCTGTGGCGACAACACGCTCGTGGCGAGCGGCGCCGACAAGGGCGGTGAAGGCGCCCTCATCGACCACATCGCCCTGCGCGGCTGGACTGGCAAAGCGTCGGTCAGCCGCATCCTCGACCAGAAGGTGACCATCGCGACGAGCGCCGGCCAAGCACAGAGTCACGTCTCGGACCATTTTGGGCTGCGAGCCTTGCTCACCAAGTGAGCGCCGCGGCCTCGCCGTGGAGCCGTAGGTGGCCCACTTTGGCGTCGGCCGCCTGACCCGCCATGACCTCGCTGCGCGCAGGGTCGACCGGGCGCCGCACCCCATCGCGAGGCCCTAGCTAGGCAGCCGCGGCGCGGGACCAGAGCGCACGCATCAGCACCAGGTGTCCGATCAGCGCACCGCCGACCGCGACGGGCACGATCAGCGCGTACGGCAAGTGCCAGCCGATCAGCAGCGGCGGCGTCTGGCCCCAGCCAAAGGGCCCCGGCAGCGAGAGCCCCGCAACCCGCATCACGTTGAGCAGCAAGGCGAAACCGACGATGTTCGCCAATCGGGCCGCGCCCGGCGCCCGCGGCACCAACGGCGACAAGGCGAGGGCGACGACCCCGCTGACGACGTCGAGGTTCTGGCCACTCCAGGTCATCGTCAGCGGGATGGTGCCCTGCTCACCCCAACTGTGGAGGACGAGCTCCAGGGGCAGCCGAAAGCCTTGAAAGGCGACCAGCGCCCACAGAGGCGTCGTCTCTGCCAAGCGGCGACCGAGCGAAGACAAGCCGACGGCGACGCTGAGGGCGAGCGCGGGCGCCAGGACGAACGGGAAGCCGCCGAGGGGCAAGCTGGGCAGCCAGCCGCTGCCGACAATCGCAGAGAACCCGCCAAGGTAGAGCGCCGTTCCGGCCATCAACGCCGCGGTCTTGCGCGGGCTGCCGCCGAGGGCCCGATGACCGGCGACGAGGAACGCCACGACCACGGCGCCGAGGATGGCGACGAATGCAGCGAGGCTGGCTGGGCTCGCGGGTGTGAAGGTCGCCACGCGGTCGCTCCCGGGCAGACGGCGAGCCAGCGGTCAGTCCGCTCGGCGCAGATCGGCCATACGGCTAGAGTTGGCGGCGCAACCAGGAGAGGCCGGCGCGCCCAAGGCCCGCGACGCTGCCGTCGGGGTCGCCCGCCAGCCGCTCTAGGGCCGACCGTGCCTCAAGGTGGCGGCTTCGCGCCAGGGCGATCGCGGCGTCACGGCGGACAGCGACGTCGGCGTCCTCTGCCAGCGCTGACAGCGCCGACAACGCGGCCGGGTCAGCGACAAAGCCGAGGGCCCAGGTAGCCTCAGCGCGGACTTCAGCGGCGCCGCTCCCGGCCGCCTCGACGAGCGCTGGCAGCGCCGAAGGGCGGCGCAGCGCGCCGAGGATGAAGAGCTGCCGTAGGACATCATGCCCCCCGCCCAGCAGCGCCGCCCGCAGGCCGACCTCGCGCTCCACCGCCAGCGCCACCGCCGCGTCGACCACCGCCAGCTTGCCGAGGGCCAGCGCCGCGGCGTGGTAGACCACCGGATCGGGGTGGTCGAGGTGCGCCAGCAGCTCCGCGTGGGCGCCAGCGCCGGGGTCGTCGCCGAAGTCCATCATCGCCGTCAGCATCTCGCCGGCGACGCCGCTCTGCAGGGCCGCCCGCGCCGCGTCACGACTGCCGGCATCGCCCGCCGTGTACGTGTAGCTGCGCGGACGTGGGCGCTGCCCCTGGCCGTAGTCGATGCCGTCGATGAGGTCGCCGCGCAGCAGCGTCAGCCCATGGCGGTCGGTGCGCAACGAGAGCGCCGCGCCGCCCTCGATCTGCAGCGTAAAGTCGCGGTCAGGCACCGGTCGACCGCAGGTGCAGTAGGAGTAGTAGGCGCTGTCGGCCGGGTGCGGGGCAGAGACACCTCCAGGCGCACTCGGCGAGGCGGCGGCGACCAAGGGCCCGAGGGCATCGAGGGCAGGATCGACGACCTCAGCGCCAAGCGGCGCCATCGGCGTGACGACGGCGACCCTAGGATCGGCCAGCATCGCCGCGAGCCTCTCGACCGCCAAGGTGCCGAGCGGCGGCGTCAAGGCCTGGGTCGCCCCGGCGGCGCGGCGGTCTACGCTGGCGACGGTGTCGTCAGAGAGGCTCAGCGGGGGCTCGACCGCCAACGTCCCGTCACCCTGCCCGCCGTGGACCACGACCACCGTCCCCGGGAAGATCTCGACCGAGGCGGCAAGTTGGCGGACGCCGGCGAGGGTCGCGATCTCCACCCGCACGCGGTGCTCGCCCGCCGCCAAGGGCAGCGCTACACCGCCCTCCAGCGGCGGCGCGCCGGGACCAGCGGCGACGCTAGCGGCCACTACACCGTCGACGCGCAGGGTCAGCCGCGCCGGCTGCGGCTGGGCGTCAGCGAGCTCAGGACTCAGCACCAGCAGCCCACGGGCCGCGCCGCTCGCCGCTGGGCCATCTTCGAACCCCAACGTGGGCGTCGTCTCGCAGGTGGTCAGCGGCAGAGCGGCGAGCAACGCCCCGACGCACCAATTCGCGGCGCGGCGGAGACCGGTCTGGCGGACGCTGAGCGGCCCCTGCCCGGCGGAATGTGGGCGCAAGGCGCAGATCGAGCGGAGGGCGGAAATTGAGCGCAAGTCTGCAAGCATCGCGGACTCCAGCGGCGGCCCACCTCCTCCCCTCCGCCATGATGACGCAAGCGGGCCGCAGCGGGCAAGCGCTTTGTCTCCACCCCCGCCCATCGGTCGGCGAGAGGCGGCCGCGGTCGAGCGGGTCCTACTTGCTGAAGTCGAAGCGATACGGCGGCTTCATCTCGTGACTGGCGTCGATGACCTGAAGCTCGTTGATGACGCCGTCGGCGAGGTCGTAGACCCAAGCGTGCAATGTCGGGCCGCCGCGCGTCGCCCAAGCCTTCTGAATGATGGAGGTCATCGCGAGGTTTCGCAGCTGTTGCCTCGCGTGTAGCTCGACCATGCGGTCTTCGCGCAGGCGAAGGTCGGCGATGGCGTTGATCTCGTCGAGGTGCTCCGCGCAGACGTCCTTGATATGTCGCAACCACTCGTTGAGCAACCCGAAATCCTGATCTGACATCGCCGCTCGCACGCCGCCGCAGCCGTGGTGGCCGCAGACAATGACGTGCTCGACCTGGAGTACGTCGACGGCGTACTTCATGACGCTGAGCAG
>SXNM01000089.1 GCA_005777155.1 Pseudomonadota bacterium
GCCCTTAGATCGCTCTTTGGCCGGCTTGTCGATCCCCTCTCAGCCGCGATCTGCAAGCGATCTTCGCGGCTCATGAAATTCCTGGCGCCGCACGCGGGTCCAGTCGATGCCGTCGAGCAGCATCGCCAGGTCCGACGCCGCGATGGCCACCGTCGGCTGCCCGGGCTGCAGGGCCGGCAGGCGAAAAGAGCCCTTCTCCAGGCGTTTGCAGAACATCGAGATCCCGCCCGGCGACCACCAGATGGCCTTGACGGTGGTGCGCTGCCGGCCGAGAAACACATACAGATCGCCACCCAGCGGGTCGCCACCCGGCCAGCGCAAGCGGGCTTCGGCTAGCAGCGAGTGGCAGCCCTTGCGCATGTCGCAGGGCGCCAGCGCCAGCCAAATTCGGCACGACGGCGGCAGGCTCAGCACGGTCGCAGCGCGGCGACGACCTGAACCAAGGTCTGGGCACAGAAGACGGGGGCGACACGGACGACCGCGTCGCCGACCACGACTTCGACGCCGCTGAGCTCGCGATTGGGTTGTGCTTGAGCGAAGATGCGGACAAACGATGCCGTCGCGGCCTCGGCACTGGGATGGGCGCGTGTGCGCAGTCGCCACCAGTATTGCGTGCGGTCCGAGAGGCCGTGGCGGCGGGCGAAGGCCGAGAGCGACAGGCCGCTCTGCCCGGCGACGCCGAGCACTTCGCGGGCTTCGTCCTCATTCCACGGGTCGCGGCGAGAGGACTTGCGGGGCTGGAACGAGTCGATGGGGCAGAGCTCGTGCATGGGGCGGACCTCCTCGGGCTCAGCGTCGGTCACATGGCCGGCGAGCGCGAGGCGGGGTCTGGTGGTCGGTTACGTTGTACTTGGAAGTGTGCACTCCGCGGTGCCGGCGGGCGATCCCCTCAGGGCTAGCGAAGATGTGCAGCGCGCTGCGGTCGTGGTTGGTCCTGGCGCGAACGCGGGACGTCGCGCTCGGGCACTCATAGATTCGCGAGTTGGGACCAGTTGTGGCTGGCTGGTGCCCAGGCGCCCCCGGCAGCCCGGTTGACCGGCCCAAGGCATGCAGTCATTCTGGCGCGCGCGACGCGATCCGCAGGTCCCCTGTGGTGTCGCGCCAATGGAGGTCGAAGATGATCTGGACCAAGCTGGCAGCGAGCCTCGTCGGCCTCACGCTGTGCGCCATCGCCGCCGGCTGCGGCCAAACGGCGGTGTCGATGCTGGTCGTGCGGCCGGCGCTCATCAACGTCAAGCCGTTTGGCGGCAGCGTCAGCGTCGCCGGCTTCTTGGCGGCGCAGCCGTCCTGGATCGCCACCGCCGAGCAGCTCCGCGTCGAGGTTGAGCGCGCCATCCTCGCCGGCCATGGCGGCGCGGTGCCCTTGGTGCAGCACGGCGGCGGCCTCGCGGTCTCGGGCTCGGTCGACCAGGTCAGCACCAGGGTGCAGATCGAGGAGAGAGAGGGCCGCTGCGCCGTCAAGCCGAAGGCCGGGGCCGGCGAAGAGCAGCGCGCCGATCGGCCATGCCCGCATCGCCGTGGCACGTGGACGGCCGCCATGCAGGTGTCGGTGCGCATCGTCTCCAGCGCCGGTCAGGTCGTCTACCTGCGCCAGCTGCAGCGCGAGCGCACCGGCGTCACGGGCTGGGTGGAAGACGCCATGCCGACGATGCCTGACCTGCGGCCAGAGATGGTCCGGCAGCGGCAAGAGTTGGCCAACGAGATCGCGTGGTTGGTGGTGCCGCACCAGGAGCGCGTCGTCGAGCACCTCCACGACTGCGAAGAGCCGGCGACCAAGATGTGCCAGGACGGGGCGCGGCTCCTCGCCAGCTCGCGCTATGACGAGGCCCTCGGCGCCTACGCCGCAGCGCTGAAGGCCCTGCAAAGCAACCCGAAGGCCGACGCCTCGGACCTCGCTGAGGTGCACTGGAACCGCGCCATCGTCGCCAAGTACGCCCGCAACTTCCAGTTGGCGAGTCAGGCTTTGCAGGAGGCCATCCGCCTCGACGACTCCGCCCGCTACCGGGCTGAGCTCGAAAACGTGCAGCGCGCCGCCGCCGATCACGAGCGCCTGATCGACCAAGGGCTCGGCGCCGGCCCACGCCCCGGCGGACAGCCATGACCCGCGCCGCAGCCACGCGCGTCGTCGCCCGGACGCCATGAACGAGGCGCTGGTCTCGCACGACGGGCCCGGACACCTCTGGCTGGCCAGCCTGCACACCCGCGGCGTCCAACTCGGCCTCGACCGCATGCGCGCGGTCTGCGCCCGGCTCGACGCGCCGCATCTGGCCGTGCCGACCGTGCTCATCGCCGGCACCAACGGCAAAGGCTCGGTGACGGCGATGCTGTCCGAGCTGCTGCAGGCCGCCGGCTGCAAGGTGGGCGTGACGATCAGCCCGCACCTCGTCGAGACGCGCGAGCGGGTCCGCGTCGCCGGGGCCTGCGTCGCGGCCGAGGTGCTCGACGTCGCCCTGCAGCGTGTGCGTGCTGCCTGTGAACGCGAGGGGGACGCGGCCCTCGCCATTACGCCCTTCGAGGCCCTGACCGCCGCGGCGATGGTCTGCTTCGCCGCGGCGCGGGTCGATGTCGGTGTGCTCGAGGTCGGCCTCGGCGGGCGGCTGGACGCCACCAACGTCTGCGACCCGCTGGTCTCTGTGGTCACCCGCATCGGCCACGACCACCAGGCCATCCTCGGCCACTCGCTGGCCGAGATCGCAGGCGAGAAGGTGGCGATCGCCCGCGACGGCCGGCCCCTCATCGTCAGCCAGGCGGCCGTGACGCTCGGCGCGCTGCGGCGTCTTGGCCTGTCACCGCAGGTGCTCAAGGTGGGCGCCGACCTCCGCATCGAGCAGGGCAGCGTGTCGCCGAAGTCGCTGCGCACCAGCGGCGTCTTGCACGGCCGCGCTGTCGGTGAGCCCCTCCATGTCGAGGTCGGGTTGGGCGGCCAGCACCAGCTCGAGAACGCCGCCGCGGCTGTGCTCGCCTACGAGGCCCTGCGCGCGCCGCTGCAAGGGGTGGGAGGCCCGACGCTGCCGCCGGTGGTCGAGGTGGCGGACGCCCTCGCCGGCGTGCCATGGCCTGGCCGCGCCGAGATCGTGCTGGAGCGGCCGCTGGTGGTGGTCGATGGCGCCCACAATCCCGAGGGCTTCCAGGTGCTTCGCGACCTATTGATGGCGCGCGGGCAGCACTGGCAGATCCTCTTGAGCCTGCGCGATAACCGCGACCCCGAAGAGGCGATCCGCACGCTGATGCCCATCGCCGACTGCTTCTGGCTGCCACGACTGCAGGGCAAAACCCTGCGGTCGGCGCGAGCGCTGGCGGAGGTCGTCGAGGCGGTGGCGCCCGAGGTGCCCATCGCCGTCGGCCCGCCCGAGGCCTGCCTGCATCAGGCCATCGCCGAGGCGTCGCCCCAGGGCGGCGTGGTCGTGACCGGGTCGCTCCACGCCCTCGGCGAGTGGTTCGGCAGCGGGCTCATCGAGTCGGGCCGCTTGCGCCGCTGGCTCGGCTAGACCCGGCTTCGGACTCTGCCGCGAGAGCCGCCACCTTCACCACGCCCCAACGACCGGCGCTGTCGACGTGCAGCCGACCGAACGCCGTCTCGGGGTCGTGGGTGAAGCAGAGCAGCCCGCCCCGTGAAGCCAAGCCCTGCCAGAGCGCGGCCTTCTCGTCGATCAGCAGCTCGGGCGCGCGGTCGTAGCCCATCGTGATCGGCACGTGCACCCAGGGGGCGCCGGGGCAGAGGTCGGAGCAGAACAGCACCGGACCTTCCGGGCTCGGCACCTCTGCCAGCAGCAAGCCGACCGTATGGCCGTCCGACTCGTGCAGGACGAAGTCGGGTGGCAACGCCGGGTCGCTGGGCGCCTCGACCAAACGCAGCCGGCCGCTCTGCGCCAAGAGCGGCTGCAGCTCCGGGATGAAGCTAGCCCGGTCGCGAGCATGCGGCGCCACGGCGCGCTCATAGGCGCGGCGGCCGACGACGAACGTCGCCCGCGGGAAGAGCAAGCGCGGCGGGTCTCCCTCGGAGTGCGCTGCGAGCAGGCCGCCGGCGTGGTCGAAGTGCAGGTGCGACAAGAGGACGACGTCGATGTCGGCGTCGGTGAGGCCGATCGCGGCGAGGCTATCGAGCAAGACGTGCCGCTCCTCGACGACGCCGTAGCGGGCCCGCAGCGCCGGGGCGAAGAAGGCGCCGATGCCGGTCTCGAGCAGGATCTTGCGGCCATCGGCGGTCTCGACCAGCAAGCAGCGACAGGCGAGGGCGATGCGGTTCTCGGCGTCGGGTGGCGACCAGCGCTGCCAGACGGCGCGCGGCGCGTTGCCGAACATCGCGCCACCGTCCAGGCGCTGGCTGTTGCCGAGCAGGGGCGTCAGCTTGGTCAGGGCCGTCCGCTTGGTCATGGCCGCAGCTCCGTCTTGCCCTGCGCCAGGAGGCTGGCGCGCGCTCGCCTCAACCCTTGGGGCCGGCGAAGCAGATCTCCACGAACTCATAGGCGAAGGCGCCGCTGCCGAGCGCGTCCGAGAAGGCCGAGATGTAGGCACCCTCCGAACCGAGCGCGCAGTTCGTCCCCGGCTTGCTGAAGGCCGGGCCGGCGGCGCCCCCGGTCCACGCCGCTGCGTCGCCGGCGGGTCCGATGGGCAACTTGCGCTTGTAGGCCGAGAACTTACCGCTGCCTATGGCCACGGTCGGGCCGTCCACGGCCTTGCCGGCGCCGTCCTGGAGGGCGTAGGTCTCGTCGCCGTTGATGACCGGGAACTTGTTGCCACCGCTGACGTAGAGGGTGCCCGGCGGCAGCTTGACCTGCCAAAAGGCCTCAAAAGCGGCCTGCGTGGCGTCGCGGCCGACGACCACAGACTTGCCGGCGCCGAGCTTGCTACCGGAGGGCAGGGCGATGGTTCCGGCGGCGCTGGCCTGGACAAGCTTCCAGCCGCCGACGTCCAGCTGCAGCTGGCTGGCGGCGACCGCCTCGACCTCGACCGCGGCGCTGCCCACCGAAGTCGCGACCTTGACTGTAATTTTGCCCGGCACGTCGCCGACGACCACCGCGACCTTCGCCGTTAGGCCGTCACCGGCGAACACGACCTCTGCCGGCGCGCTGGCCTTGCCGCCGGTGATAGTCACCTGCGCCTTGAGGCCGAGCTTGGGCGCCGGGTGGGCCAGCAAGACGTCGATGGTGGTCGTGGTGCCCACCGGCACCTTGGGGCTCGGCGCAAGGACGGCCGCGACCGCCGGCATAGCGTCCTCTGCCAAGACCACGACCTCGCAGGTGATGTCGGCTTCGTTGCCCAGCGCCTTGGCACGGAAGACGGTCTTGCCGGGCTTCTTGCCGTCGATGACGAGGCTGATCCAGCCCTTGCCGGCCGGTACTGTGAAGGGGCCGATCGGCGAGGCGACGCTCGGGTCATCGGAGGTGACGGTGATCGCGAGGTCTTCGCTCGGCGCAACGCTGACCGTCAACGTGACAGGCACCGCCAGCCCGACGCCAGCGACCCCGGCCCGCTGCCACGCCGTCGCGGGCGTCAGGCTCTGCACGACGGGGGGCCCGAGGTCGACGTCGGCCATGGTCCGCGGCAGCAGCTTCACGACGCCGTTGCGCCAGGCGATGACGCCGACGATAGACATGATCTTGCTGCCCTTTGTCGGCATCGGCGTCAGAAAGCCCTCGGCCTCCCACATCGCGTCGTCGAGGCGGAGCCCCGAGTCAAGCTCGAGCTCGTTGGCCGGGCCAGCGCCGCCGGCGCCAACGGCGGGCTTGTCGTCCTTGATCACGGCCTTGACGACCTTGACCAGCAGGCCCTCGAAGCCGCTCTTGTTCTTGTCGGTGCTGACCAAGGCGCTGAGCGCGGCGCCTTCAAGCGCGACGGGCGCCAGCGCGGCGATGGGCGCCTCGGCCTTGACGACGAAGGCGGCCTTGGTCAGCTCGATCTGCCCGAAATAATCGGTGACGTCGGCGGCGGTGATGTCGACGGCGACGCCGCGCTTGGGCCGCTCCCCGGCGCCGGTGTAGACGAAGATGCCGCTATGGGCCGGGGCGCTGGCCGCCGGATCCTGGACGAAGAAGCCGTCCTTGGCGCTGGCGGTGACGACGAGGTTGGCGACGCTGACGCGGGCGGCGATGAGCGCGGGATCGGTCTTGATCTGCGCGACCTTGGCCGGGCAGCCGGCGTCAGCGGGGTTGGCCGCCGTGGGGCAGGGGTCGCAGGCGTCGCCCTTGCCGTCCTTGTCTTGGTCGCCCTGGTCCGGGTTGCCAGCGGAGGGACAATTGTCGCTGCCGGCGGGCAGGCCGTCGCCGTCCGGGTCGTTGGCGTCGAACTTCTTGCAGACCGTGGTGTCGGCGTCGAGCGGGCAGGGGTCGCAGGCGTCGCCCTTGCCGTCGCCGTCGCTGTCGGCCTGCTTGCCGTCGTCCACCGGCCGGACCGGAGAGAAGACCGATGGGCAGGCGTCGACGCCGTTGGCGATGCCGTCGCCGTCGATGTCATCGGGCACCGATTGGCCGCTGTACACGGTCGAGCCGTCGATCGAGTCGGCCTGCAGCGAGCGCGCCGGCAGGCACGAGGGCTCGTCCTTGGGGTCGCCGCAGAAGAAGAGCGGGTAGGCCTTGGCGGCCACCTTGGCGCGGACATCGGCCAGCGTCTTGCCCGTCGCGCCGGCGATGCAGGCCTGCAGCGGCGTGCCGCAGACGCCGCCTGGGCCGGACTCGATGTCCTCGCAATCCTTGCCGAGCTTGGTCGCCAACTCCTTGTGGCCGATCAGCAGCTGGCCGCCGCGATAGACGAGCACCGCGTCGCCCGGCTTGGCCTTGACCACGGCGTCATGCCCCTGGCGACCGCGCTTGGCGAAGACCGCGAGATCGGCCACGCGACCGGCTGCCAGTACGCCGACACGGGTCTCAAGGCCCAGGGCCCGGGCGCCGCCGAGGGTCGCCATCTCCCACAGCCGCGCCGGGCCGAAGTAGCCGCCGTAGCGCTGCTCGTCGAGGAACGCCGCGCACTGCAGCTCGCGCAGCATGTTCATCGAACCCGAGGGCACCCAGTCGCCGCCGATGCCGATGCCGACGCCGAGGCGGTGCGCCACCACGACCGGCGCCGTGTCGCCGTAGAGCGAGATGTTCGAGCGCGGCGACCAGATCAGGTTGACGCCCTTGGCCGCCATCCAGGCGTAGTCGACGGCCCGCAGCCCGACGCCGTGGATGACCGAGGCCTCGGCGCCCAGGGTCTCCTTACCGCCAGCGGCGTTGCCCGTCATGCAGAGGAACTCGTTGCGGGCGTAGTGGTTGATGCCCTCGGCGACGTGCGGCACGTAGCGGCCCTTCGGTGGCGCGCTGCCGAGGCTGCTGTAGTCGCAGCCCTCCGCCTTCTGCGTGCCCGAGGTGTCGCCGAGCGGGAAGGTGTCGTAGTCGGGTTTGGGCACGCCGAGGCCGTGATCACCGCTGCCGGTAGCGTCGAGGTCGCGCAGCAGGCCAGAGAGGTCGCCGGAGCCGAACATCGCGGTGCCGCCGCCGATGAGGTAGCGCAGCTCGCCCCAGACCTTGTCGTCGGCGCCGGCGCCGCCGCCGTCGACGCTGACCTTGGGGTGACCGCCCTTGCCCTGGCGCCAGTCGTGGCGGTGCTCCCAGCGCAGGTTGGGATCGACCTTGGCCTCAGCGGCGACCCAGGGCCGGCCGTTGAGCCAACCGATGTGGTTGTGGGCGTCGATGAGGCCGGGCGTGACGACCGCCTCGGGGCAGATGACGCGCGTGGCGCCGGCGGCCTTGTCGGCGCAGTCGCAGCCGACGCAGGTGATCTCGCCCTTGTCGTCAAAGAGAACGCCGCCCTGGCGCAGCACGCGGCCGTTCGGGTGGGCGGCGTCGGCGGTCAGCAGCAGGTCGGCGACGATGAGCGTGCCGCCCGCGCCCGACTCGACCGCGCAGATCGCGTCGCCCGGGGTGCCGGC
>SXNM01000090.1 GCA_005777155.1 Pseudomonadota bacterium
CCAACGCCGCTGTCGCCGCCGCCGCTGTCGCCGCCGCCGCCGCTGTCGCTTGCGCCGCTGTCGCCGCCGCCGCTGTCGCTTGCGCCGGCGCCATCCTTGGCGTCCGCGCCGCCCAAGTTGCCACCGTCGTCGATGACGTCGGCCCCGCCTGCACCGGACGAGCCTGACTCTGCGCCGCAGGCCACGACCGACCACGAGAGGACCAGCACCGCCAAGGCGCTCGCGCGCGCCGAACCCAGTCGATTGCTCATCGAGACCTCCAGCCCCAACGGGGCGCAGAGTACGCTTTCGCCGAGTTTTGGCAAATGCACAACGAGGTGAACTCTCGAGATGGCGCGCTGGGCGGGACGCGAGCGGCGACCGCGGCGCGGCTACCGACCACCGCCCAAGCGCGCAGGCGGCTAGAAGACGACGGCGGGCGACTTCGTGAGCGCGCTTGCGGCGATGGGGCCCGCGACGGTCGGTGTGGTGCGCAATCGCCAGTGACGGTGGAGGCCGAGAAGGCGCGGCGGCCTCGGCCTGGTCGGCAGCCGGATCGAGTTCCCGTCGGGGAGTGGGCTAGGGCCGCGCTAGGCGCTGCCTCGGCCAGGGAGGTCGTGCCCAGCGGCGGGGTGTGCTGCCCGAGCGGACTGTCCCTGGGCGCCGGCGCCGCGATCTGGTCCGTCGGTCACCGGCCGCAGGCCAGGGGCCCTGCCCCGCAGCGATCGCCCGCACGCCCGGGGGCGACGCCGCTGGGGGGCCGATGGCGCTACTTCGGTTGGCAGCTCTTGATGTTGGCGCCGCTGACGCCGTTGCACGCCTCGTTGGCGGCGCACTCGTCGGAGGACGTGCACTGCTTGCGGCAGACGTTGTCGCCGCCTTTGAGGTTGGTGCAGATCGCGCCATCGACACAGCCGGCGGTGTCGCCGCTCTTGTCGCAGGCGTCACCGACATCAGCGGCGCAGGCATAGGGGAGGAAGGCGAGGGCCGCGATCAGCGCCGCGTGAATCATACGTGAGCCCATGTTCCTCGTCTTTCGGTTGACGCGAGAGCCAGTTAGCGAGTCGGCGCGTCCGTCGGCCGCTCAGCGCGGAGGTGCTCCGCGTGGTGACGTTAGTACACCTCAGGAGGGCCGTCACGTTGGCGGCGGCGGCGGAATGCGACTCGTGTCGCCAGGGCATTCGGCGCGCTGGTCCGTGGTGGGTGATGGCCGGGGGTATGTGGAGGCTCGACGACCTTCGGTGGCCATCGCGGCGACGCACTGTGGATTGAAAGCGCGACCGTGGGACGGTAGGTTGATGGCGCCTGCGCCGGGCCCGGGTAGCGGTCCCGACACGGCTGGGCGCTGTCGCAGGCGACGATTGGCAGGCGAGCCGGAGGACGAGATGGCAGGCGGTTCCGTAGCACAGGCTGGGCTCGCGGCGCCCGGTGGCGCATTCCTGGTGGAACCTGCGGGGTTGCGACCGATCTTCGCGCCCGAAGACTTCGACGAGGAGCAGCGGGGCGTCGCCCGCGAGGCGCAGCGCTTCATGGACAAGGAGGTGATCCCGCGCGAGCGCCGCCTCGAGTCCAAAGAAGGCAAGGCGCAGAAGGAGATGGTCGCCGTGCTGCGCAAGGCCGGCGAGCTTGGCTTCTGCCTCGTCGAGGTGCCCGAGGCCTATGGTGGTCTCGGCAGCGACAAGCGCACGGCCCTGCTGCTTTGCGAGAAGCTCGGCGCCAACGGCGACTTCTCGGTCAGCTACGGCGCCCATTGTGGCATCGGCCTGGCGCCGCTGCTGCTGTTCGGCACCGTCGAGCAGAAGAAGCGCTACGCCGAGAAGATCGGCTCGGCCGAGTTCGTCAGCTGCTACGCGCTCAGCGAGCCCGGCTCCGGCAGCGACGCGCTGGCCGCCCGCACCACCGCGGTCCTCGACGAGAGCGGCGAGTACTACGTGCTCAACGGCACCAAGCAGTGGATCACCAACGCGGCGTGGATGGACGTCGGGATCGTGTTCGCCAAGGTCGACGGCGACAAGTTCACCGCCTTCATCGTCGAGCGCGGCACGGCCGGCTTCAGCCACGGCGGCGAGGAGCACAAGCTGGGCCTGCGCGGCAGCTCGACGTGCCAGCTGATCCTCGACGGCGCCAAGGTCCCAAAGGCCAACGTGCTGGGCGAGGTCGGCAAGGGCCATCTGGTCGCCTTCAATACGTTGAATCTTGGGCGCTTCAAGCTAGGCGCCAGCGTCATCGGTGGCGCCAAGCGGGTGCTCGCGGACGCCCTCGGCTATGCCAAGGACCGCAAGCAGTTCCGCACTGCGGTCGCAGACTTTGGCGCCATCCGCGAGATGGTGGCCGACTCGACGGTGCAGATCTTCCTCGGCGAAGCCCTGAACTACCGAATCGCCGGCATGATCGACGAGCGCATCGCCGCCTCCGATCCCCTCGACACCCGGGCGACCATGGCCGCGGTCGAGGAGTACGTCATCGAGTCGTCGATCAGCAAGGTCTACTCTTCTGAGGCCTTGGATCGCATCACGGACCGCGCCTTCCAGTGGTACGGCGGCTACGGCTTCACAGAGGACTACCCGGTCGAGAAGATGTACCGCGACGCACGGGTCAACCGCATCTTCGAAGGGACCAACGAGATCAACCGCTTGCTGGTGCCGGGCACCTTGGTCAAGCGCATCATGCAGGGCCGCCTGTCGGTGGACGCCGCGATGGCCGACTTGGAGGCTCGCTCGCGCGCCGAAGACCTGCCTGGGCTGCCGACGCCCGGCTTGGCCCGGGCGCATTGGGCGCTCCAGCGGCTGAAGTGGATCGCGCTCACGATCTTCCAAGCCGCGACCGACAAGCACGGCGTCGGCCTCGACAAGGAGCAGGAGGCCTTGATCGCGCTGGCCAACCTCATCATCGACTGCTACGCCGTGGACTCGGCCATCGCCCGCACCGAGCAGCGCATGGCCAAACACGGCGAGCGCGCCGACAGCGACGCCGTGGCGATCTGCCTCGTCGCCTCCGCGGAGGCGCTCGATCGCGGCGTGGTGAGCGCATGGCGGCAGCTTGAGGCGATGTACGAGGGCGACGCGCTGACGCCATGGGCAGAGCGCTTGAATCGCCTGTCGGCCCACCTGCCAGGCAACGTCGTCGCTTGGAAGCGGCAGATCGCGGCGACGACCGTGGCCGCCGGCCGCTACGCCCTCTCCGACTACTGAGCCCGCGGCCGCTGTGCCGCGGCGGTAGCGTCCGCGCCCGGCTCTTCGGCGCGACCAACGCTGCTTGGCCGCGCCTCTGCGTTGGCCGTCGGCGCGGTCGCTCGAGGGCGGCCTTGCGCCAGCACAGCGCCGCTTGGCAGATGATCTGGCTAGCGTGCGGGCAAGCGACGCACAGCCGGGATTTGGCCGCGGCGCAGCGCGTCTAGCTCAGCGGCGTCGAAGTAGATGGGCCGCAGGACGTCGGGAGCGCGCGCCAGGGCGTCGGCGTCGGCAACCCATCGTTGGCGATACGCCGCGGCGAGCGCGCCCAGATCGTCCTCTGCTGGAAGGCCGAGTGATAGTGCTAAGAAGACGCGCAGTTGCCGCGTGTCGACGCCTTCGCGGCGCAGCGTCTGGACGTGCAGGCTGCGGTTGCGCTTGGCGAGGCGGCGGCCGTCGTCGCCGAGGACCAGCGGCACGTGGCAGAAGCGCGGCAGCCCCGGCGGCATCGCCAGGACGGCGGCGGTGCGCGGCGCGCCGGCGTCGAGTCCTGCCAGCGCGGCGTGGACCAGGAGCTGCTGCGCGGTGACTTCGGCGAGATCATCGCCGCGCACGACCTCGGTCACACCCATGGCGCGGTCATCGGCGACCACGGCGAGCATGTAGGCCGGCGTGCCGTCCTTGCGGCGGACCACGAAGTCGCCGCTATCGGCTTGTACGTCACAAGCTTGCGGGCCAAGGACCTCGTCGTACCAGCGCAGCACGCCGCCATCGACCCGCATCCGCAGCGCGACGCCCTGGGGTGCGTGGCCGGCGCGGGCGGCGTGGGCGGCGTCACAGCGCAGCGCGGCAGGCAGGTCAGCAAAGCGCCCGCGGCAGGTGCCGGGGTAGCGGGCGGCGCGGTCTTCGGCGTGCGGGGCGCGCGCTGCGGCGTCGATGTCCTTGCGCGTGCAGATGCACGGGTAGACATCGCCCCGGCGGACCAGGCGGTCGAGCAGCGCGGCGTGGAGGCCGGCGCGGTCGCTCTGCAGCACGAAGGCGGGCAGCCCTTCCAGCTCAGGGCCGTATTCGGCGGGCTCCCGGCGACCGGTCAGGGCGCCGGGGTCGTCCCAGGTCAACCCCAACCACTGCAGATCGGCCAGCACCTGAGCGATCTGTTCGGCCGCGCCGGGAACGAGGTCCTCGACGCGGAGCAGCAGCTCTCCACCACGGCTGCGGGTGGCGAGAGCGGCCCAGAGCAAGCTGCGGGCGTTGCCGACGTGGAGCACGCCGGTAGGGCTCGGGGCGAGTCTGCCGACGTGTGGAGCCGAGGCGCCGGCGGTGCGCTGCGCTGTCACGAATTCCGCCGGAGCCCAGCGATCAGTGGCACTCTTGGGTACGGTCGATCAGCGTCTTGCCGGAACACGCGATGCCGGTGCAGCCGCTGAGCCACTTGGCCCCTGTGCCGCAAGCTGGCGCCTTGTCGCCGTCCCAGCCCGCGACGGTGGAGCCGCAGAAGAAGAACGTACCAGCGCACTTGCCGAGGGTGGGATAGCGCAGGTCGGACTGAAGGTTGCAGTCGTAGTCGAAAGAGTTGTCGCCCCGGTGCTTGGTGAACCAGCCGGTCTGGCCAGGCTTGACGTCAGCGCTCTTGTCGTAGCAGTCGCCGGCGACGGTCGCGAAGCCGGAGGCTGGCTTGACGCACTTGCAGCTGGCGTTGCCGGTGCCGAAGGCGTCGCCGTCGACGTCGACGTAGTAGTTGACGCACTTGGTGGCGCCGTCCTCATCGACGTTGCCGTCGCAGTTCTCGTCGATCTTGCCCTCGCAGATCTCCTTGATGCCGGGGTTGACCACGAAGACGTTGTCATCACAGTCCTTCTTGGCCGAGTCCTTGTCCGCGACGGTGAAGAAGCCATCCGCCTTGCACAGGCACTTGCTCTGCTGCTGGCCGGTGAAGCCGTCTTTGTCTTTGTCGAACCAGAGCTTGCCGCAGCCTTTGGCATTCTCCTCGTCGGTGGTGCTGTCGCAGTTGTCGTCCTTGCCATTGCAGATTTCAGGGTTGCCCGGCTTGACCTTGGCGTCGAGCGGCGCGCAGTCGAGCGAGTCCATGGTGTTGTCGTTGTCGTCATCGTCGTCGCAGACGTCGCCGGCGGCGTCCTTGTCGGTGTCGAGCTGATCGGCGTTGACGAAGAGCGGGCAATTGTCCTGGCTGTCAGGCTTGCCGTCGTTGTCGTCGTCCTGGTCGCAGGCGTCGCCCTGCTTGTCCTTGTCTTTGTCCTGCTGGTCGGTGTTGACGACGAACGCGCAGTTGTCTTCGGCGTCGAGGACCTTGTCGTCGTCGTCGTCGTCGTCGCAGGCATCGCCCAGCTTGTCGCCGTCGTTGTCCTTCTGAAGGGTGTTCGCTGTCAGCGTACAGTTGTCGGCGAGATCGACCACGGTGTCGCCGTCGTCGTCGTCATCGCAAGCATCGCCGAGCTTGTCGGCGTCGGTGTCGAGCTGGTCCTTGTTGGCCGTCAGCGTGCAGTTGTCGGCGAGGTCGACCACGGTGTCGGCGTCGTCGTCCTCGTCGCAGACATCGCCCTGCCCGTCCTTGTCGGTGTCGAGCTGATCGTTGTTGGCGACCAGCGGGCAGTTGTCCTTGGCGTCGTGGACCTTGTCGGAGTCTTCGTCCTCGTCGCAGGCGTCGCCCTGGCCGTCCTTGTCGGTGTTGAGCTGATCCTTGTTGGCGGTCAGCGTGCAGTTGTCGGCGAGGTCGGCCACGCCGTCGTCGTCGTCGTCGTCGTCGCAGAGGTCGCCCCTGCCGTCCTTGTCGGTGTCGTCCTGCGCCTTGTTCGTCAGCAGCGGGCAGTTGTCGGCGGCGTCCTTGACGGTGTCGTCATCGTCGTCGCAGACGTCGCCGGCGGCGTCCTTGTCGGTGTCGAGCTGATCGGCGTTGACGAAGAGCGGGCA
>SXNM01000091.1 GCA_005777155.1 Pseudomonadota bacterium
AGCTTGCCGTCGGAGTAGGTGCCTGCGCCGCCTTCGCCAAAGCAGAGGTTGGTCTCAGCGTCGAGATGGCCGTGGACGCGCAGGTCTCGCGCGCGAAGGTTGCGGGTCTCGACCTCGGCGCCGCGCTCAAGGAGCAGGCACTGGACGCCAAAGTCAGCGTACTGCAGGGCCGCAAAGAGCCCCGCCGGGCCGCTGCCGACGATGATGGGCCGCAGGCCGTGCGCCGGACGGGCGAGGCGCCTCGGCCGCAACAACGGCGGCAGTTCGTCGGGAGGCAGCGCCTGTTGCCGCGTGCCATAGCGGCATCGCAGGACCCACTGCGGGCGACGTCCGGCGCGGGCGTCGAGGCTGCGGCGCTCGACGCGAACAGCGCCGAGATCGCCGACGTCAAGGCCAGCGGCGCGAGCGACCGCCTCGCGGAGTGCCTCATCGTCGGCCAGGGGGGGGGCGTCGCGGGCGATCGGCAGCGCGACCTGGACGGTGGCCATGACCGGCGTCAGCTTGCGCTCGCGATGGCGCCATCGAGCGCCCGCTGCAGCGCCGCGATGTCCGTGCGCAGTCCCGCCGGCACCTGCCAGGCCGTCACGATCGGGTGAGGGACGCCGGCTGCGAGTGGCCCCATCGTCTCGTCGGCGCCGACGGCGAGCGGCATAACCGCGACCGGGCTGCGCGCGATCAAGGGTTTCCGCTCCCACTGCAGGGCCAGCGTGCCCTGGCGATCGGGCAGCTTTGGCGCCTCGCCAGGCGGCACCATCAGGTCGAGGTGGAGGCCGTCGGGCAGCGCGTGGAGGTGCAATGGAGCCATCAGCGACGGGCCCCAGCCCTTGCCCATGCGGCCGGCGATGCTGGTGACTGCTGCCAGCGCGTCGTTGATCGGGAACATGAGCCGGGAGCCGGCGTCGACGTTGCGCGCGGTGAAGCCGAAGGCCGTGACGTCGATTGGGCGCGCGGTGCGCAGGACGGCGCTGAGGTGGCCACGCTCGCCAAAATAGTGATGGATGTCATGCAGCGCCCACGCGGTGTCGGCCTCGAAGGCGCCAAGCAGCCGACAAAGCGCTGGGAGCCCTTGCCCCCAGGGGTGATGACCGATCAGGGCATACGTGTGCTCACAGGCCGGGAAGCGCCAGACGTTGCGCGGCCGCGTGACGGAGAGGGTGAGCAGGTCGCTGCCGGCGGCGATCGCTGGTTCGTCGACGGACGCGGTGACCGACGGCACGATCTGCACCACGTCTGCGTCGGGTTCGAGGTCGGCGAGCTCTGCCTCGACGTACGCCGCCAGGCCGGCCGCGGGGCCGCGAAAGTAGAGCGCCCGCCAGGGCCGCAGTGAGCTGGAGGCGGCCATGGCGCGGAGGGCGGCGACCCAAGCGATCACCACGTCCGGACCGCCGAGTGACGCCAAAGGCGCCGGCCAGCGCGCCGGGCCGAGGGCCGCACGGACCGACGACAGGTGCGGCGGCTCGATGTCGATCGCGACGACGACGCGGGGCGGCAGCAAGCTTGGCGCTGAGGGGCCCGAGGCACGGATCGCCAAGGCATCGCCGACCTCAAGCGCCACGGCGGCCTCCCCGACCGCGGTGCCGGTGGCGAAGAGCAGATCGAGCAGCGCAGGACGAAACAGCGTGACGTCTGCGTGGGCGTGGGCCAGGGCTTTGGCGGCGCGCTCAAGGTCGAAGGGCATTGTGCTCCAGGTTGCAGTGCGCTGGCGACGCGGGCGCCGCTGGAGTATGGAGGCGGCTGACGCCGGGCGGCAAGCCCGGCGCGCCGGGCACATGCCGATCGCGGCCTGTCCCCGGCGGAGGGGGCGCATGCGGGCGGTCGTGCAGCGGGTGCGCGAGGCGAGCGTCGTCGTCGACGGTCTGCAGGTCGGAGCGATCGGCCAGGGGCTGCTGGCGCTAGTCTCAGCGGGCCAAGGCGATGGCGCCGAAGACGCGGCCCACATCGCGGACAAGATCAGCGGACTGCGGGTCTTTGCCGACGAGGCGGGCAAGATGAACCTGGACGTCCGAGCGGTCGGCGGCGCCGTCCTGCTGGTCTCACAATTCACGTTGCACGGCGACGTCCGGAAGGGTAGGCGGCCCGCGTTTCTGGAGGCGATGGAGCCCGAAGGGGCGCGGCGGCTGATCGAGGCGGTGGCGGCCAGGCTGCAGGCCGACGGAGTCCCCGTGGCGCAGGGCGTGTTCGGCGCCGACATGGCGGTGTGGCTCTGGAACGACGGCCCGGTGACGATCTTGATCGACTCCCGCAAGCTGTTCTAAGCGGGCGGCGAGAGCGCTGGCTGGGCCCTACGCGGCCGCGGCGCGGCGAGGCGGAGGAGGCAGATATGCGCAGCGAGATTGAGCGGCGCGTCCGGGTCGACGACGGCACAGAGCTGCGATCGTGGCGCCGTACGCACTCTGGGGCGACGCGGGAGCGGCGCGGGCTGCTGCTGGTCAGCGGCTTGCTCGGACACGTCGACGTCTTTGCCGCGCTCGAGGAGGCCCTCGACGACAGCTGGGACGTCTGCACTTGGCAGCTGCGCGGCAGCGATCGCACCGCCGGTGTGCCCGACGTCGACCTCGCGAGACACGCCGCCGACGGCCTCGAGGTGCTGCGCAGCCATGGCCTGCAGGGCACAGTCGTCCTTGGCTGGTCGACCGGGGCGCCCGTCGCCGCGGAGATGGTGAGCGTCGCGCCGGGCGCCTTTGCGGGGTTCGTGTCGGTCTGTGGCGTGTTTGGCGGGCCGGTGGGTCGGGTGATCCGCCGCTGGCTCTCTGGCGCCGCCGACGCCGGTCCTGTCGCCCTCGGTGTCGGGGCAGCCGTGGCGCGCGGTTGGCGGCTGCCCGGCTGGCTGGCTGAGACGACGCGCAGTCGCGTGGCGCTCGCTGGCCTGCGCGCGACGGGTCTGGTCGGCGAGTGCACAGATCCGCGGGCGATCGGCGACCTGCTGGCCCGCTTCGCCCGCGTCGAGGCCGGACTCGTCGCGGCCAGTTGGTCGGCCTTGCTCGATCACTTGGCGCAAGCGCCGCGTGTGGAGATCGCCTTGCCGTCGCTGTGGCTGGCCGGGGCCCGCGATCCCTTGGCCGGGCCGATGGTGGCGCAGCTGGCGTCGGCGTCTGCGAGCGCGGCCGAGTTCCACACAATCCCCGGAGGCGGTCACCTGCTGCCGCTGGAGCAGCCCGAGCTCCTGGCATTGCGTCTGCAGCGCTGGGCCGAGCGCCTGCCGCCGCCCGGCTGAACCCCGCGACGTCTGTGCTCAGATGGCAGCGAGGGCCCGCTCTGGGTCGAATTCGCCCCGCCCGAGCTCGCGCAAGATCGCGGTCCACGTCTCAGGTAGCGGCTGCTGCCAGCCTCCGAGCTCGAAGAAACCGGCGTCTGGCGCGCGGTGCCAGCTGCGGGCGGCCCCGGTGGCAGGGTCTCGCATGCCGAGCCGCGCGCTGTGCAGCGCGACCCGCGGGGCGGCAAGACCGGCCCGAGCGTCGGCGGCCAGGGGATCGCCGTAGCGCTGATCGCCGACGATGGGTCCGAGGGCGTAGGAGAGGTGGGCGCGCGCCTGATGGCTTCGCCCGGTCTCGAGGGTGATGGCGACCAGAGCGACGCCGCGCTCGGGGTCAAAGGCCAGCGGCAGCGCCCGGGTCGCTGCCGGTTGACCGCAAGGGTGTACCTCGACCCCCGCGTGGGGAGCCGGGCGCAGCGCCGCATCGATGCGCTGCGCGACAGGCGGCCGTAGGCAGCGCACCAGCGCCAAGTAGCCCCGCCCCACCTGTCGACGCGCCAAGGCGCGATCGAGGGCGGCGACGGCGTCGGGGTCGCGGCCAAAGCAGAGCAGGCCGCTGGTCTCACGGTCGAGGCGGTGCGACTCCGCCAGCTGCGGTCGGCCTTGGCCGCGCTGCAGGGCCTGAACCCGTCCGAGCAGGCTGTCTCCCCCAGCAGGACCTGGGACGGTCGGCAGTCCGGGCTGCTTGCAGACCACGAGCCAGCGGGCGTCTTCGTGCACGACGTCGAGGCTGAGGTCTGGGACGTCAGCTGCCGGCGCTGCCAACGTCCAGCGCAGCTCGGCGCCGGCGCGGGCGGTGTGCGCCAGGGTGCGCTCGCGTCGCCCATCGAGGAAGACGCCGCCGGCATCAATCGCCCGCCGCGCGGCGCCACGGCTGATGTCGGCGAGGCGCGCCAACACGACGTCGAGCCGCAGTCCGTCCAGCTCGTCCGGAATCACGACAGGCGACATGGGTCCTCGGCGGCCCGCCGGATGGGAGCCGCGCGGCGACCTCCACCCTGCCCGGCCCGAAGCATGGTGTCTAGCCACGGCGGGTTCGAACCGACCGCGGGTCAGCGGGCGCTTGAACCGGTGACCGATACTGTCTAAGGTTTGAAGTCTGGGTAAGGGTCTTACCCGCGCGGACCGCATGCGACCCACTCGACGGAACACACTGAGGAGCGGCCAGGCCCGTCGCGCTGACGTCGTCCCGACACACCGACCCACAGACGACGCCGCTTGCCCGGCACGACCGCAGGTGGGCGCTGACTCAGCCGTCGCCCGCAGCGACACCCGCCGGCGAGCGCCGGGCGTGGCCGTCGCGGCGCAGCCCCGCGTCCGTGGCGCGCTCGCTGGCGAACGTTGGGTCGCTTGGCCCTGGATCGTGCTCTGCGCGTTGGCGACGTTGGCCTGCGAGAACGGCGCATCATTAGCCGGATCGGCGACTTCCCCTACGGCCAAGGACGACGCGGCCGTTGCCGACTCGCCGACAGCTGAGACTGCATCCGACGGCGCGGTCGCCGAAGCCGAAGCTCACCCAGGCGCCGCCGACCAGCGATCTGAAGACACCGTGGACGTGGCAGGCTCCGTCGACAGCGACAGCGGCGGCGCGACAGACGGCGGGGCAGCCGGCGCCGACGCCGACGCCCTTGGCGATGCGCTGGAGGTCGCTGGCACCTCGGACGGCCTGCAGCTCGACAGCGACGGTGGCGACGCGATGCCCACCTTTGACGCGGTGGCCGACGGCGTCGTCGGCGCCGTCGGCGACATAGGTCCCGAAGTCGACAGCGCCGTCACCGGCGACGGCCCGGCCAGCGCCGATGCAGACAGCGCCGCGCCGACCGGCGATATCAGCGAAGGCGACGGCGGGACAGCGTCTGCGGAGGGGCCAGACGCTAGCGCAGGGCCGCCGTCCAACTCCGTCGCCATCCCAGTTGAGGTGACCACGTTGGCGTCCGCCGCGTTCGTCAATGTGACCAGCGAGTACGGGATCGACCCCGAGGTCAAACACGAGTTCTGCGTGGCCACAGGCGACTTCAACAGCGACGGCGTCGAGGACTTTGCGGTGATCGAAGCCAAGACCCAGGTCCCTGTCATCCACGTGGTTCTCGTGCAGCCGCCGACGGTCAAGCACGTCTACAGCACCTTCGACAGCACCGCCAACAACGCCAAGCACGGCTGCAGCGCGGCCGATCTCGATGGCGACGGCAAGCTCGACCTCCTGATCGGCGGCCAATCCGGCGTGTCGTTGTACCGCGGCGACGGCAATGGCGGCCTCGACGACGCCAGCGACTCCTGGCTGCCGGCGATCGCCGACTACGCGGCGCACAGCGTCGCCGCCGCCGACCTCGATGGCGACGGTGACCTCGACCTCTACGTCGGTGCGGGGATGATCCCTCCGCCGTGCAGCGGCCTCGAGTGCCAGTTCACCGCCACAGACTTGCTCTGCGCCTTCAATCCGCCGCCGCCCTCCCCGGCCCACCTCGACGATCGGGTCCTGTTGCGACAGGGTGGTCCTCCCCTCGTCGACGTCAGCGCTGCCTGGGGCGCGGCCAAAGGCGGCAGCCACAGCATCGTCCAACCGTTGGACATCAACGGCGATCTCAAAGTCGACATGCTCGTCGGCGACGAGGCAGCCATGCCGCGCCTGCTCATCAACACGGGCACCTCCTTTCAGGCCTATGGCAAGGAGATCGGCCTGCATCCATTCGTCGCTGCCATGGGTTGGGCGGTCGGCGACTTCAATGGCGACGGCCTGCCCGACATCGCGCTCGCCGACGCCGGCCCGACCCCCGTCTTCTCCGCCTCGTCAGCTTCGCCCGGCAAGCCTCCGACCCTGACGGACATTGGCGGCAGCCTCGGGGTCTGGGGGCCGAGCTACGCCGCCAGCGCGTGGTCGCCACAGGTCGCCGACTTCGACCACGACGGTCGTGATGACCTCGCGCTCATGGTGGCGGTCAACATGTCGGCGCTGGAGCTGATGGGCTTCATCTCCGGCTGTACCATCGGCTTTGGCACGATGACCAATCCCTTCCTAGGCAAGCCGAGCACCGACATCCTGTACCTGCAGCAGCCAAACGGGCCGATGCAGGCCCTCGCCATGCCACCCTGGCCCTTCGCCCACGGCATGATCGCCGACCAGCGCGCCATCGACATCGACGGCGACGGCGACCTCGACCTAGTCCAGACGCGGCCCGGCCCATCGCTCTCGCCGGTGGCGCGGGTCCGCGTGTTGCGCAACGACCTGCCTAAGAAGGGCGACAGCCTCCGCGTGACGCTCGTCGGCAAAGGCGGCAACACAGCCGCCCTCGGCAGCCGGGTCACGGCGATGGTCGGCGGCCAGCTTCAGACGCGCTGGGCGTCCGGCAGCGGCGGCTTTGGCGGCGCTGCCGGACGCTTTCTCCACTTCGGCCTCGGCGGCGCCAAAGCCGCTCAGGCGGTCACGGTCCATTGGCCAGACGGCAGCAAGAAGATCCTCGGCGAGGTGGCCGCCGGGTCCATCGTCACCGCCACTTGGTGACCCGCAGCTCGACGCGACCGCGGTCGGCGCTGCCGCGCTGGATTCGCCTTGCGCGCCGACGGCTGGCCGACCGGTCTCAAGTGCGCTATGGTGGGGGCGTACGTTCTCGCGCCGCCGGAGTCGAAGTATGACCTTCTCTGCCTTGACGCCTGGACTGCCCAGCGATCCGCTCGCGCCAAGCGGCGACGTCGATTGGGCGATCGAGCGTCATCGCGCGGTGATGGAGCTCGCGCTCGACGACCGGCTGCAAGGCCTCCTGGCGGCCCTCGAGGGCTTCGACGTCGCGCTCAGCGAGACGCCGAGCGCCGAGTTTGTCGGCGAAGACGATCTGGAGCTCCTCGACGAGGACCCCGAATCTGTCGCTGAGGCCTTCGTCCGCGCCGAGTCCAGTGGCCTTGAGGAGATGGCGTCGGGCGCGACCATCGTGTTGTCAGGTACCGAGGTCAAGCGGCGAATTCGCCACAAGCAATCGATCATGCCGAGCCACATGGCGGCAGGCCTCTACGACGACGTGCGCGCGCTTTTCGAGATCGGCGATCGCGAGGGCGCGCTCATCTCGCTCGAACGCCTGGTAGTGGTGTCGCCGCTGACTCCGCAGGTCGAGTCCTTCCTTCACCACAACGAAGGGCGCCTGCTCGAGTACTATCAGGGGGTGTTCGGACCCTTCTCTCGCGTGCCGGCGCTGGTGCACAGCGAGCAGCGGATGCCCGCCAGCTACTACGCGCTCGACAAGATCCGCACCATCACCGAGATGGTGGACGGTCGGCGGAGCATCCAGAACATCCTGCTCTCGTCGGGCATGAGCCGCATTGAGGCCTGCGCCGTGATCTCGCAGCTGGTGCGGGCAGCCGCCATCGACGTCGGCCCAAAGTAGCCTTCACCTTCGCGCCAGACCCAGCCGTCCCCTCACGGCCAGCTCTTCGCAGGGCCGCTGGTTAGCAGGGCGCGCATCGAGCGCAGCTTGCGAGGATGGGTGAGGGTGGCTTCGCGGCGGGCGCGGCGAGCTCGCAGCGGCTGGAACCAAGCGACGTCGACCGAGCCAGAGCCCCAAGTGCCGACAGCGCAGGTCGCCGCCGCCTCAGCGGGGCGGGGGGCCTTGGCGTCGCGCTACTACTTGCAGAGGATCGTGATGTCGTCGAGGTAGACCTTGACCGCCTTGATGCCCTGCGTGATCTGCGCCGAGATCAGCGGCCGCATGTAGGCACCGAGCAGCGCGTCGCCGACGGGCTGGCTGACCTTGGCCCAGCCAGACGACGACTTGCATCCTGTCCAGATGAAGTTGTTGGTCGTCGCCACCGCGCCTGGGGTCGGGGCCTTGGCGCCGGGCGTGTTGATGCCAAAGGCGAACGGGGCGGCGGACGGACCAGCAGCACAGACGTCCGGGTCGATGAAGGCGTTGGTCTGCATCACCAAGGTCGCACCGTTGAGCGGTAGCCGCAGCCAGGGCTCCGACTCCAGGCCCGGGCTGATGAAGGCCTGATCGCCCACCTTGATCGACGTCGGGTTCTGCACCAGCAAGCTCGTGGTGCCCGACGTCTTCTGGTCCTTGGCCAGCGTGACCTTGAACTTTGAAGGCTGGTTCTTGTCGTCGAAGTTGCCCCAGGTGAACTGGCTGCCCATGGCGTCGAAGTTCTCGGAGTGGCAGAGCCAGGTGCAGGCGCCGGTGACGCTGATGTCGTCGATCAGGAAGCTGCCCTTGGCCGTCTGTGCAGTGCCCGACTCGACGACGAACTCGATGTCCACGGTCTTGTTGGCGTACTTGGCGAGGTCGATGGTCTCAAGCTTCCACGCCGTGATGGCGTCGCAGCGCTCGAGCACGACGTCGCCGCCGACGCGCACCAAGAACCTGTCACCGTCGCTGCAGCCGGCCTGCCCAACCTCCGGGATCTGCAAGCCGAAGGCCAGACGAGCGCCGGTGCCGGGGGTCACGGCCGGGACAGTGATGATCGTCGTCTCTGCCTTGCCCGACGCCGAAGGCCCAGCGTAGGTCGCGACCATGCTGGCGACGCCGCTGCGCGCCGCCTTGTCGGTGCCGGCCCAGTTGAGGTAGCCGCTGGCCGTCGCGGTACGGCGCCACGCCGGTGGCAAGCGAGCGTCGAGGCCGAGGGTGGGCGTGCCACTGACGCCGCTTGGCACCTCCACACCTTCGCCGATGCAGGAGGGACCGCAGGCGCCGCGCAGCGCGATGAAATCGAGCTTCACCTCGGCCTTGGAGGTCTTCTTCTTGAAGGCGGTGACGCGGAACTCCAGGTCAATCCAGCGCCCGACATGCGCGGCGAGGGAGAGCTTGACCTTGCGTGCGTCATTGCCTTGGTCGCCAGACAGCTTGCCGCAGTGCTGCCAGATCTGCTTGTTGTCATCGATGTACAGCGCCATGCACTCCGCATCGGCCATGGTCGAGAAGACGCCGAAGCGCAGCACCGGCACCATGTCCGGCGAGACGTACATGCGCTTGTGCAGGTAGCGGAACACGGGCAAGGGATCGGTGTCCTTGGCGTCCTCCGCCAGCTTGGCGCCATCCCAGTTCATCAGCAGGTGGCCCTCTTTGCCGCCGCTCGGGTTAGTGAAGGTCGCGCGCTGGTACACGATGTAGGGGTCGGTGGCGCGCGGGAACCAGTTGGTGGACTCGAACTCGGTGAAGGTGTCGTTGATGCACAGCGAGCAGCCAGCGATCGGCTGGTGGCCGCACTGGCCCTTGGAACAGGTGTCGAGCGTGCAGTCGTCTTCGTCGTCACAGTCCTTCGCCTTGACACCGATGCACTTGCCGGCCGAACAGGCGTCCTCTTCGGAGCAGAGGTCGCCGTCCGAGCAGGAGACGGTCACCTTCGGCTGGCAGGTGCCCTCCTTGGCGTCCTTCGTGCCGACGGCGCACAGGTAGTTGGGCGCGCACGCACCTTTCTCGCCTTCCTTTGCCGCCGGATCGCAGACCAACGTCTCGGCGTAGGGCGGGTAGCTCTCTTTGTTGGTGACAGAGCAAGTGAACGAGGTGCCGCCCTTGTCTTGGCAGGCGGCGTTGACGCAGGGCCCTTGGAAGTCCTTGCAGGACTCGAGCGGGCCGGGCTCGCAGAAGCCGAGCTTGCAGGCGTCATTGACCGTGCAGCCGTTCTTGTCGGCGTCGCAGGGCGAGCCCTCCTTGACCGGAGTCGGCTCACAGAGGAAGGCCGTGCTGCCCTTGTTGGTGCAACCGCCGGTGATGCAAATGCTCTTGGCTTCCTTGCTGCAGTCCGCGGCTTTGCCGGCGGCGCACTTGCCCTTGGCGCAGACGTCATCGACGGTGCAGCCATCGCCGTCTGCATCGCACTTGGTGCCATCGGCCTTGGGATCGCCCCCGCAGAAGAAGGTGTTGGCGCCCTTGGTCGAGCAGGTGCCGGTCGCGCACGAGTTGCCCTGAGCTAGGCAGTTGACGGCAGCGCCCGGCAGACATGCGCCGTCAGCGTTGCAGGCGTCGTCCTTGGTGCAGCCGCTGTCGTCCGAATTACAGGGTGTATTGACCTTGGCTGGCTTGGAGACGCAGTTGCCCTGGCTGGAAGAGATCTTTTCGCAGACGCCGACGAGGCAGCCCGCGTTGCCATTGAGCTTGCTGCAGTCCATGAGCTTGCCGGGCACGCACTTGCCGGTCTCGCAGTGGTCGTCGAGCGTGCAGCCGTCGTTGTCGGCTTCGCAGGGCTTGGACTCTTTGACTGGCGCCGCGAGGCACTCAAAGGAGGTGTTGCCGAGGCTCTTGCAGGCGCCGACGGCGCAGGTGCTGTTCTTCTCGCTGCAATTGACCGGCACGCCTGGCACGCAGAAGCCTTGCACGCAGAGGTCGTTGGTGGTGCAGCCGTTGCCGTCAGCGTTGCAGAGCTTGCCTTCATTGGTCGGCTTACCGATGCAGCCGCCGAGCCCTCCGTTGACGGCCTTGTCGCAGGTCGGAATGGCGCAGGCGACGTCGATCTCGTTTTTGCAGTCATAGGCTCCGAGCCCAGCCTGGCATTTGCCAGACTTGCAGGAGTCGCCCGCCGTGCAGAGCTGACCGTCCTCGCAGGCGGCGCCATCCTTGGCCTGCGTGATCTTGCAGGTGAAGCCGTTGGGTCCGTCCTTGACGCAGGCCGCGAGCTCGCACTCGCCGGCGACGACCGAACAGTCCACTGGGTCGCCGGCCTTGCATGCGCCCTTTTCGCACTTGTCGTGCGCCGTGCAGCCCGAACCGTCGGCGTCGCAGGTGATGGTGCCGGCCTTGGGTAGCGGCACGCACTCAAAGCCCTTGGGATTGTCGGCCTTCTCGACGCACTCGCCGTTGTTGCAGGAGTCCTCGACCACCGAGCAATCCGCGACGCCGCCGGTCTTGCACTGGCCGTTCTGGCAGAAGTCGCCGACGGTGCAGGCGATGCCATCGCTGCAGGCGGAGCCGTTGACCAACTGCTTGGCCTTGCAGACGCCATCAAGGGTGTCGCAGGTGTTCTTTGTGCAGGGCGTGTCGACGGTGGTGTCGCAGACCACCTTGGTGTCGTCGAACAGGCAGTAGCCGGCCTGATCGCTCGGCTTCTTCTTCTTGCAGGTGTACTTGCCGTTGCACGAGTTGTTGTCGTCGTAGATCTTGCAGTCGACGTCGACGCCGTTCTCACAGGCCGGACACTTGTCGTAGTTGCCGCCGGAGCAGAAGCCGCCCTGGCAGACCGTCTTCTCCGAGCAGGGATCGAGGTCGTCACAGGCGCTGCCCTCTTTGAGGTCGTCGGAGACGCAGCCCTTGAGCTTGTCGCAGGAGTCCTGGGTGCAGGGGTTGAGGTCGTCGCACTCCTTGGGCTTGCCGACGCACTTGCCCTTGCCGTCGCAGAAGTCGTCGGTGCAGATGTTGTCGTCGGTGCACTGCGTCTGCGTGCTCTCGTCGGCTAGGTTGACGCAGCCGGTCTTGCTGATGCAGCTGTCGATTGTGCACGGGTTCTTGTCGTCGCAGTTGACGATTTTGGACAGGCACTTGTCCTTGTCGCACTGCCCCTTCTCGGTGCACTTGTCGCCGTCTTCGCAGGGCTGGAAGCCGTCGAGGGCGCTGCTGTTGCAGCCCTTGCTCAGATCGCACTTGTCGAAGGTGCAGTCGTTGCCGTCGTTGCAGGTGTTCTGTTCGTTGACGCAGCCCTTCTTGGGGTCGCAGGAGTCGTTGGTGCAGATATTGCCGTCATCGCAGGGCAGCTTGATGCCCTGGCAGGCGCTGCCGGAGCACTTGTCGTTTATGGTGCACAGGCTGCCGTCATTGCAGGACTTTCCGTCGTCCGGCACGATGGTGCAGCCGTTGACCGTCGAGCATGGGCCGGCGACCTTGGTGCAGGGGTTGTCGTCTTCACAGTTCAAGGGGCTGGCCGAACAGTCACCCTTGATGGTGCAGGCGTCCTTCTCGGTGCATGCGTTGCCGTCGTCGCAAGGCTTATCGGTGGCGGGGCTGACGGCGCAGATGCCCTTGCTGCACGACTCGATCGTGCATGGGTTCGCGTCGTCGCAGTCCTTCTTCTTGCCAGCGCACTTGCCGGCCTGGCTGCAGCGATCGATTACGGTGCAGGCGTCGCCGTCATCGCAGTCCTTGTCGGGCTGCAGGATGTTCTTGCATCCGCCCTTGCCGTCGCAGCCGTCGACCGTGCAGGGGTTGTTGTCGTCGCACTTGACGCCGGCGGCCTTGCAGACGCCGTCGAGGCACTTGTCGCCCGTCGAGCAGGCATCTCCGTCGTCGCACTTCAGGCTGTTGTCGAGCAACGCCGCGCACTTGCCGCTCTTGCTGTCACAGACGTCGATGGTGCAGGGGTTGTCGTCGTCACACTCCAGCTTTTTGCCGGCGCACTTGCCGTCCTTGTCGCACTTGTCGGCCTGGGTACAGATGATGCCGTCGTTGCAGGGGCCTCCGATACCGACCGGGGCGTTGGCGCAGCCAAAGACTGGATCGCAGACGTCAAAGGTGCATGCGTTATTGTCGTCGCAGGCTTGCTTGGCGTTGGTCTTGCACTTGCCGCCGATACAGACCTCTTGGATGGTGCAGACGTCGTCATCGATGCAGGTCGTACCTTCTTTCTTGGCGACCTCGGCGCACTTGCCGGTCTGCGTCCCGCAGGTGTTGTCTTTGCAGGCGTCCTTGCTGGGGTCGCACTTGACCTCGGAGTTCGGCTTCTTCGAGCAGAACTTCGCGATGCAGGCGAAGGTGCCGTTGCACAGATTGCCGTCGTCCCACTTGGTGCACTCGCCGTCGGCGCTGCAGCCGCAGTTGTTGACCGGCGCGAAGCAGACGCCGGCCTTGCAGCTCTCGGTCGGGGTACAAGCGCTGTCGTCGTCGCACTTGTCGCCGTCGGGGCGTGCTTTGTAGATGCAGCCCTTCTGCGCGTCGCAGCTGTCGTCCGTGCACGGGTTGCCGTCGTTGCAGACCACCGCCGTGCCCTTGCAGAGGCCGTTGGTGTCGCACGAGGTCTGCGTCACGCACTTGTTGCCGCCGGTGCAAGGCGTGCCAACGGGTTTGGTCTTGACGGAGCACTGACCATTGGCCGGATCGCACAGCGAGGCGCCGCAGGACGGATCGGCGGGCGAGGGACACACGACGACGCTCTTGATGTCCGTGTCGCAGACCTTGCCCTTGGCGGTCTGGAGGCACTTCAAGATGCCGGTACAGATGTTTCCATCGTCATACTTGGCGCACTCGGTGTCGCTGTCGCAGGTCACGCACGAATTGGTGCCGGTGCAGACGCCACCGCTGCACTGGTCGTTGGTGGTGCAGCCGATGGCGTCGTCGCATGGGGTGCCGCCGAGCTTGGGCAGGTTCTGGCAGCCCTTGACGGAGTCGCAGGTGTCGGTGGTGCAGCCGTTCTTGTCATCGCATGCCACCACCGTGCCAGCGCACTTGCCGCTGGCGCAGGTGTCCTTCTGGGTGCAGGCGTTGCCGTCGCTGCAAGGCCCGTCGAACTGCGTCGACTTGCAGGTGCCGGTCTCCTTATCGCAGGCATCGTTGGTGCAGGGGTTGTTGTCGTTGCAAGCCTTGCCTTTGCCGACACACTTGCCGGCGACGCAGGCGTCGGCGTCGGTGCATTTGTCTCCGTCATCGCAGGCGCCAGCGTTTTTGGCCACCGCGAAGCAGCCGGTCTGCGGCGCACAGCCGTCGTTGGTGCAGGTGTTGCCGTCGTCGCACGCTTTGCTGACGGTGTAGTCTTCGCCAGTGCACTTTCCCTTGACGCACGAGTCCTTGGACGTGCATTTGTTTCCGTCGTCGCAGGCCAGGACGTCGGCGACGGCGGTGCTACCACAGGTGCCGGTCTTGGGGTCGCAGGCGTCGTCGGTGCAGGCGTTGCCGTCGTTGCACTTCAGCGGTGCGCCGCCGCACTTGCCGCCGGTGCAGACGTCGTTCTGGGTGCAGGGATCTTCATCGCTGCAAGAGGCGCCATTGCTGGCGTTGCTCTGCGTGATGACCGGCTCGGCGGCGGTGCCGACGCACTTGACCAAGATGCAGGCGTTTGCGGGCACTGCCGCCGCCACAGTCGGGCCGTCGCAGGCGCCGCCCTTGCATTCGTCTGGACCGGTACACGAGTTGTCATCGTTGCAGGTCACGCCGTCCTGGTGGGGCTCCTCGACGCAGCCCTTGGCCTTGTCGCAGCTCGCCTTGGCGCAGCCCGAGGTGGCGGTGCAGGTCACCGCCTCGCCTGAGATGCAGGCGCCGACCGCGTCGCATTTGTCGCCGGAGGTGCACTGGTCGCCGTCGTCGCAGGCGGCCTCCTTCTCTAGGGGCGTGTGGACGCACTTCTTGACGGCGTCGCACTCGTCGACCGTGCAGCTCTGGTCGTCATCGCAGCTCGTCTTGATGTCGATCTCGGTGCCACCGCAGGAGCCGAAGCCGCAGACGTCGTTCTCGGTGCAGGCGTTCTTGTCGTCGCAGGGGCGCTTGAGGCCGGCGGGGACGTCGTTGAGGGTGCACTCGCCGAGGTCGTTGCAGGCGGCGTCCTTGCACACGTCATTGTTTTGACAATCGATCTTGCCGTCGCAGGTGCCCTGGGCCGTACACTTGTCGTTGACCGTGCACTTCTTGCCGTCGTCACAGGCGGTGTCGACGGTCGCCGGCGCCTTGGCGCAGACGCCTTCCTGACAGATCGCCCGCTCGCACGGGTCCAGCTTGAGGGTCGCACAATCGACCGCCGCGTCGACGCAGGCGCCGCCGCCGGTGTCGGTGTCGGAGGAGTCGAGGCCGACGCCGGTGTCGCTGCCCGTGAGGCCGTCGCCGCCGTCCGGGTCAGCCGTGTCCTCTGCGGTGGCGGTGTCGGTCGCTTGTGCAGCCGGATCGGAGCAGGCCGCAATGAGCAGGAGCAGCGCCACCGTCGCAGACCAGCGGCCACGGAGGAGCCCGCGGCCCCCCACGACGCGGTGATCTACGGTCGCAAAGTGTTCAGGGAACACTTCGTGGCCGCGTCGGGTTGAAGCTGGGGACGCGAGGAGCGTAATGCGCATGTCGTGCTTCCTATCGCCCAAGAAAACGGGCAGAGGACGTGCCGGCAGGCTAGCAACTCCGCGCCCGTCACGCAAGAAGCTAGGCCGGCGGCGCCAGCGCTGGGGCTTGGCCGTGTGTTGTCTGCCGCGCGGGCCGGCGCTGGGGCGGCGGCCAGTGGTCGGGGCGGGCCCTCCCCAGGGTCGCGTAGGGTCGTGTTTGCCCGCGTTGATCCGCCCGTCGGCGGGATGTAAGCTCCCGCAGCCTCTTTGCCTCGACGGCGATGAGGCAGCCGAGGAGGCAGGATGGGCGACATGGCGACCAACGCTCCTTCGACGCACAGCGAGGCGATGCGACCCGCGCGGTACGTGCGTGCGCGGCCTGCCGCTGCGGCCTGCGCGCTTTGGGCGCTGTTGGTGGCAGGCGCGTGCTCGGAGGACGCCCCCGACGCCTCTGCGGGTCAGGGCGCTGGCGGCGGCCTCTTCGACGGCATCGGCGGCGTGGAGGATACCAGCCCGCATTTTGATATCCACGGCGACGACAGCGCGACGGCGGACGCCGAGCCCGAGCCTGGGACGTTCGGCGCGCCGTGCAAGGGCAACGGCGACTGCGACTCCGGCCTGTGCATTCAGGCGGCCGACGGCATGGTCTGCACCGAGCTGTGCGTCGAGTCCTGCCAGCCGGGCTGGTCCTGCGCCGCCAAGATCGCCAATGGCACCGACCAGGTGTATTTGTGTGTGCCTTTGTTCGTGTCGCTCTGCGACCCCTGCAACGACAACCTCCAGTGCAACGAGGAAGGCAAGAGCGGCAACGTCTGCATCAGCTTCGGCGCGGCGGGCTCGTTCTGCGGCGTAAAATGCGATGAGGTCAACCCCGAATGTCCAGGTGGCTACAGCTGCCAGGCCGTCGTCGACAAGAAGTCGGGCTTGACCTCGCACCAATGCGTACGGACCACGGGCCTGTGCACCTGCAGCCGGCGGGCGGTGGAGTTGGCGCTGGAGACGACCTGCACCAGCAACAACCTCTACGGCAGCTGCGTCGGGTCGCGCCACTGCACGGCGTCCGGCTTGTCGCAGTGCGACGCCCTGGTCCCAGCGGAGGAGGCCTGCAACGCGGTGGATGATGACTGCAATGGCAAGACCGACGACTTCGCCGCAGGCATCGCCAAGTGCAACAAGACCAACCAGTTCGGTAGCTGCCCGGGCAAGGTGCTGGCCTGCGAGGACGGCAAGGCGATCTGCGACGCCCTCGACGCCAAGCCTGAGCAGTGCAACGGCATCGACGACAACTGCGACGGCAAGACGGACGAGGGCATCTGCAACGACGGCCAAGACTGCACCATCGACACCTGCGACACCGCCGGCGGCTGCAAGCATAAGGGCGTCACCGGCACCAAGTGCAGCGACGACGGCGACCCTTGCACCAATGACATATGCAACGAGGACGGCCAATGCGCTCACAAGCCCATCGCCGGCATGGCTTGCGACGACGGCTCGATCTGCACGCAGACCGACAAGTGCGTCGCTGGCGCCTGCGTCGGCGGCAACGCGCTGGGCTGCGACGACAAGGACCCTTGCACCAGCGACGCTTGCGACCCCTTCACCGGTTGCACCCACAGCGCGGCGTCCGATGCGATTTGCACCGATGATGGCCTGCCGTGCACGCTGGACCAGTGCCAAGACGGCAAGTGTGTGCACAAGCCGAATGAGGGCGGCGCCTGCACGGACGACGGCAAGCCCTGCACCCTCGACACCTGCGCCAACGGCATCTGCACCCATCCGCTGAGCTCGGGCGCCTGCGACGACGGCAACCCGTGCACCGAAAACGACGTCTGCTCTGGCGGCGCTTGCCAGGCCGGCACGACCAAGGCCTGCAACGACGGCCAGCAGTGCACTCAGGACAGCTGCGACCCGAAGAAAGGGTGCCAGCACAGCACGCAGGCCATGGATTACAAGCCCTGCGCCGCCAGCTCCGGCGAGTGCCCGGTGGGCTTCTGCAACGGCGGGTTCTGCGCCTCCAAAGTCGATCAGCCCTGCGAGACCAAGGTCAAGGTCGATCTCTGCACTTCGGTCAAGGCGCTTGGGACCTGCACCTCGGCGGGCAAGTGCGTCGCCAAGTCCTTCCCGGAGACCGTCAAGTGCGACAACTGCAAGTCTGCCTGCGTCAAATGCGGCTTGTTCCAGGTCTGCCTCGACCTGTTCTTCGCCACAAATCCTTAGTGGCGCATCGACTGGGATCGGTCGCCCTGGCGCGCTGAGACGGGAATTGGCCGTCAGTGCGCTGGCGGGCTATCGTCGGCAGGCCGTGGCCGTCGCGCCGGGTCGGCGTTCAGCGCGGCGGGCGCCTCGCGGACGTACGGTGGCGGCGCGACAGGAGCGTGAACAGCGGTGGACCGCGGCGACGGAGCGACGGCGCAGGTGTGGAGCAGAGCCCGGCGCGTCTTGCGCTTGGCGCTGCGCTGGTCGGCTGCGAGCGCCTATCAGCTGACGGTCCGCGCCGCGGTGTCGCTGACGACGGCGCTCTTGTTCGTCTATTTCACGGTGAATTCGCCGTCGGTGGTGGCGCGGCTGGGCGACCTGCTCGCCGACGCCTTGCCTGGCAAGGTGGCGATCGCTGGGCTGCGGTGGGGGCCTTCGCCGGGGACGCTGACGGTGTCGGGGCTGACGCTGCGCGACCCGGACGGCGTGCTGGTGCTGCAGGCGGCGCGGCTGGACGTCGAGGTGGCTTGGCTGGCGCTGGTGCAGGACCTGCTCGACGGCGACGACGCGCTGCAAGTCCGCGTGGTCGAGGTCGCGTTGCAGGGGCTGGAGCTGCGCCTGGAGGAGACGGCCGGCGGCGAGCTGCGGCTGATGCGGGCGCTGGTGCGACCACCGCCGCCCGACGAGCCCCCTTCGACGCTGCGGCTCGGACTCGAGTTCGACGCCATCCATCTGCGGGACTCGACCTTCGCCATGGACTTGGCGGGCAGCAAGGTCGACATCGAGGGCCTGGGCGCCGACGTCGAGCTCACTGTGGACGTCACGCCGACAGCGACCGCGGTGGACTGGACCCTGCGCGGGGTGAAGGCTCGTCATGCCGGCATCGAGATCGACGGCTTCGCCGCGGCCGGGCTGGCGCAGCTGCCGAGCGGAGCGCTAGCGGTAGAGAGCGCGTCGGGCGACCTCGCGCAGGCGCGGCTACGGGCCGTGCGCATCAGCGGCGACGCGACGCGCCTGGAGCGCGGCGACATCGACGTGCGCTGGGCGCCGGCGCTCTCGGTGGCGGTGCGGCGGGCGGCGCTGACCACCAGGAGCCCGGAAGAGCCTTTCCTGCGGCCTTTCCTCGGCGACCTCTTTGCCGCCGAGGCGCGCTATGTCGGCGACGTCGAGGTTGACGAGGCGGGCCGGACGGTGGCGCGGGGCGAGGTCGAGGGCAAGGGGCGCATGGTGGGCTTCGACGTCGGCAGCGTGACGGCGAGGATCGACTTACAGACGCCGACGGCAGCCGGAGATCCGGTCGACGTCGACGTGGCCGACCTCGCGATCATGGCCTTCGGCGGTGAGCTGCGCAGCGAACGCCTGCACTACCAGCTCGGCAAGGATGGCTGGCAGCGCGTCACCGCCAAGCTGGGGCTGCGGCAGGTCTCAAGCGCTGAGGCCCTGACGGCGCCCGGCGTCGGCATGACGCTGGCCGCGGCGCTGCCGATCGCGGCGACGCTCGACGGCGACTGTGCGGTCGACGTGCGCATGCGAGGCGGTGGCGACGCTCCCCTTGAGCTCTACGTTCGCACCGACCTCGACCTGACGATCGGCCGCGACTCGCGCGCCAGCTGGCTGCCGGCGTCGCTGCCGACCCTCTACCTGCGCGGCGGCGTCGACACCACGATGGCGCCGAGCGCCGACCCGGCGCAGCCGCTGACCATCGGCCTGCGCGGCCTGATCTTGTCTGACCGCCGCGATGACCGGGGGCCGAGCCTGACTTCGAGCGCGACCTTTGCGCAGCTCGACGGCGCGCTCGACCTTGCGGCCAAGACCATGGACCTGCGCGGCGGGCTGCAGCTGCCGGCGCTCGGCGCGATGCTGCGCGGCTTTGGCGTCGCGGGCGTTGACGGGGCCTTGGCGGTGCAAGATCTCAAGGTGCAAGGGCCGCTGCTGGCGCCGACGGTGCAGGCAGAGATCCGCGGTCGGGGCCTGCGCGCCGCCGGCGTCGCCATCGAGTCGGTGCGGGCCGAATTGGCGCTTGCCTCTGGCGCCTTGGCGTTGCGTTCGGTGTCGGCGCAGCTGGCGCAGGGTGCGATCACTGGGGGGTTGACGCTCGACCTGTATCGCCGCGACCTGACCGAGCTGCGCAAGCCGATGGTGCTTCATGGCCGGAAGGTGGCGCTGCACGACGTCGAGCTCAGCAAGCTGCTCGGCGACCTTGGCGTGCCTGGCGTCGCCGGCCGGGCCCGAATCGATGGACTCGACTTCACGATGGCGCTGGACCGCCCGGTCGAGACCTTTCGCGGCGACGGCCACGTGCACGTCGAGGGGCTCGCCGCGGCCGACGAGCGCTTCGAGCGGCTCGACGCCGATGTCCGGATTGGCGGCGGCGCGGTGGACGTCAGCGGGCTGGAGTTGATCGTGCCGCCTCTGTTCCGGCTCGGCCAGCCTGCGTTGGGCGAGCGCGGGCTGATCTCGGGGTCGCTGCGCTACCGCATGGCGGCGGGGGCTTGGTCGGCGGACCTGCAGGTGCCGGCCCTGCGATTTGACCAGTTTGGCGCGGTCCGGAAGCTTGGGATGCCGCTGCGCGGTAGCCTGCAGGGCCGTGTGGTGGCCAGCGGCGACGGACGCGACCTGCAGATCGACGGCGCCTTGACTCGCGTGGCGCTGCGCGAGCTGGCTTGGGACGCCATCGTGATGGGTGACGCGGAGTTGCAGATCGGCAAGGCGGCGGGTCAGCCGGCGATGCTGGCGAGCGACGCGTTCTTCCCGCGCTTCAAGCTGCTCGCTGGGTCGGCGGTCCACTTTCGCAAGCTGGTGCCGGAGGTGGTGTCGCTGCAGCTCAACGCCGACCGCTTCGATCCCTACGTGCTGTTGGCGCTACCACCGATGGATGGGCTGAAGCTGTTCGTGGGCGGTCGCGCAGAGTTTCGGCTCGACTTTCGGCCTGGGCAGCCTGTGTTCATGGTCGACGCCCACCTACAGCCGGGCGAGCTCGAGGTCGAGATGCAGAACGGCATCGACCCGATCCGCAATCGCATGCCAGCCACTGTGCGGGTGCTGCCGGACCGATTGGAGTTTGACAGCACCGAGCTGGTGATCAGCGGCAACGCGGTCGAGCTGTGTGGCGCGGTCCTCTACCCCAACGCCGAGCGCGGCGAGCCGTTGCTGCTGCGGCTCTACCTCGCGGGCTCGCTTGATGTCCCGCGTTTTGGCGCCTTGGCAGAGAGCATGGCGAACCTCGATCTCGGCTTCGACATCGGCCAAGATCCGCAGGTGCAGGCCGACCCGGGCTCGCAGTGCCTGCAAGGTAGGCTGTCGCGGATCGGCAAGATGCGCATCGCCGGGCCTCTGGACGCCCTGCAGCCACGAGGCCAGCTGGTGCTGCGGGCGTCGCGCCTGTTGCCGCGCGGCTATGGCCGAGAGATCGCCCTGGCGGCGGGCGCGCGGCTGCACTTGGCGACGGACGACGCCGGTCGGCTGCGCGTCGAGATCCCGGACAAGTCGCCGCTAGAAGGCCGCGTCGACGACGGCCGCTTTCGCGTCCATGGCAGCGCCGCCCTCAGCGGCTACCAGGCCGAGGAGATCGACCTGCGCGTCTCCGGCGTCGACCTCGCCTACGTCGCGCCCAAGGAGTATTCGGTTGTGGTCTCGCCGACCCTGCGCTTCCGCGGCGAGCGCCTGGGCGACGCGGCGCGGCGCAAGATGATGCTCAGCGGCGATGTCGTCGTCACCGAGGGCGCCTACTCGCGCTCGTTCGATCTGGTGGGTCGAGTCATCGGCGGCGTCCGCGGCCGCGAGCTCGACACCTACAGCGCGCCGCTACTCGAGCGCATGCCGTGGCTGGGGGCGATCGGCCTCGCGGTGAGCGTACGCGGTCAGAATTTTGAGGTGTTATCGCGCTTCCCGATCGGGCGGGCCGACCTGGAGTTGGGCTTTGACATGAAGGTCCGCGGCACGTTCGCTGACCCCGAGCTCTATGGCCGGGTCGAGGTGCTGCCCGGGAGCCTGCTCACCTACGACCTGTTTCGGCGTGAATTCGAGGTCACAGAGGGGTCCATCGACTTCAATGGCGCCATCGACCGCGCCTGGCTGAGCATGAACGCCCGGACCGAGATCGCGCTCGACGACGCCGGCACCGGCGCTGCGACCAGCGTGACCTCGAGCGTCGGACCCAACTTGTCGAGCAGCGGCACGCGGCAGCTCAACAAGGTGGTGGTGACGGTTGGGCTGAGTGGCCCGCTCGATGACGCGCGGCGGCTCAACATCCAGCTGAGTTCCACGCCGAGCTATGGCCCTGAGGACATCCAGACCCTTATCGCCTTTGGCCAGCTGCGGACGGGTGTCGGCTCCGGAGCGCTCGGCAGCCGCACCAACGTCGGCTTCATCACCGATGACATCGCCGGCGCGGTGTCCAAGGCGCTGCTGTCGACCTTTGTCGACTCGGTGACCTTTGGCATCGCGACCGCCGGCGGCGTCAACGTGCGTGTGGTGACCAGCCTCGGCAAGTCGATTCAGCTGACGGGCGAGTACTATGGCGAGTTCGCCGGCATCAGCACGGGCAGCGCCACGCTGAGTATTCGGCTCGGGGAGCGCCTCTCGCTCGATGGGCTGCTGCGCATCAACCAGGCCAGCGCCGCGGCGAGCACCGGCCAGCAGGTCAACGTCAATGAGGCCAAGCTGCGCTTTCGCGTGCCGCTGACGGAGACGTGGTGAGCGTCGTCACGCCAGCAGGACGCGGAGGTGAAGGCGCCCGTCAGCGGCGGTCGCGGCGATTGGCGGTCGCCGGCGCGATTATGGCGCTGCTGCTGTGGGGACATCCGTCGGCGCAGGCGCAGCCGGCCGAGCAGACGCAACCGGCGCCGACGAGCGCCGACGGTCGCCGCGCGATAGAGGCTGCGAGGCCGCAGGAGTCGGACGCTCCGGCGCCACTGCCGGTGGCGGCGACGGCGAGCGGGGCCGTGGGCGGCGGCGCGGCCACACCAGGGGGAGAGGCGACAGCGCCGCCAGGGCCGGCGGGCGTGGACGCCATCGAGGCGGAGCTGGCGTCGACGCCTGGCCTCGCCAATGCCGAGCGCAATTGCCTGGAGCGGCCGATCGCGGTGGCGGAGCTGCTCGACTGCCTCGGCACCCGCTGCCAGGACCGCGAGGAGCGTCGAAAGCTCTTATCCCTCGCCGATCTGCAGCTGGGCGCCGTGCTCAGCCGTGGGGCGCTCCTTCGAGCGGTCCGCCGCATCACCGAGACCGGATTCGTGCGGATCGCCGCTGTCGATTGCACGGGCGCGGTCACCGGGGCACGGATTCGACTGCGCGTGATCGGCAACAAGGTGATTCGCGGCATCCGGTTCGAGGGCAACCGCGAGATCTTCACCGCGGAGTTGCAGGCGCGACTGCTCTTCCAGGCCGGCGATGTGCTCGACGCCGAGACTGACGCCGGCCGATTGCAGCTGCAGCGCCAGACTGCGGCCTTCGAGACCCTCTACCAGCGCTCCGGCTTCGAGCAGGCGCGGATCGAGATCCGCGCCGAGCCCGTCGGAATCGGCCAGGTTGGGGTGCGGGTCCTCATCAATGAGGGTCAACGCGACCGCGTCACGGGCCTCATCACCGTGCTTCAAGACCCGCACCGTCCAAACGAACGGGAGCGCGCCGCCGGCCTGCAGTGCCCGCAGGTGCGCGAGCGGGCGCTGCTGCAGGCCAGCGACCTCGTCGACGTCGACGTCTTCACGCGCAGGGCCGAGGTCCGCGCACGAAGCAAGATCCGCGAGCACTTGCGTGCGCTCGGCTACCACAACCCCCGCGTGTCGATCGACCACGATCGGCGCGACGGGGCGGTGCGCCTCGACATCCGGCTCGGCCGCTGCTCGCTGGTTCAGACGCTCAGCCGCGAGTCGGCAGAGCAGGCGACCCGTGACGCGGCGCTGCGCCCGGTCCAGGACCCGACGCTGGAGGCCGTGCTGCCCTTCGTGGAGAGCGGCGTCTTCGACCTCTCGGAGGCCGAACGTGGCCGCCGCGAGCTGCGCGCCGCGCTGGAGAACCGCGGCTACCTCTTCGCAGAGGTCGAGTTCGACTACCGCGAGACGCCGCGCAGCTGGGGCAGTCGAGTGGCCTCTGCCATCACCTATCGCATCACCACCCGCTACCTGGCGCAGGTCCGCGGCCTACATTTCTGCGACGCTGCACAGGTCGAGGAGGCGGAGGCCGCGACGGCGGCAGACGGCTGCGCCCGTGTGGCCGGTCGCTCGATGGCGCTGCCCGCCGGCGAGCTCGAAAAGGCGATCGCCACTCGACCTTACGACGTGCTCGGGGAGGGCGGCTACCTGTCGACAGCGCAGATGTTCGGCGATCTAGAGGCGCTGCGGCGCCACTACCGCGACTCCGGGTACTTCGAGTTTCACTATGCCCTGGTCGCCCCACCTGGCAGCGCGGGGCTGCAGCGGCGACGACGGCGAACCGGCAGTGAGGAGGTCATCGAATACCTGCTCGGCGACCGCGGCTTCCGCGTTCGGCGCCCGATCGGCGAGCACTTCATCTACGTCGACGTGCCCCTCATCGAAGGCCGGCGGTCGCGCTTCGACGCCGTCTCCATCCAGGGCGCGTCGCCGTCGCGCTTGCCGCTGGTGCGGTCGCTGCTGGACCTGCGCAGCGGCGGCGTCGCCAGCGCGACCCTGCTGCGCGAGGCGCTGCAGCGGGTGCAAGACGACTACCAGAACCTGGGCTATTTCCAGTCCAAGGTCGAGGCGTTCTGCAGCACGCGCGGCCGAGGGCTTTCGGCTGACGCCGCCGAAGGGATGCAGCCCTGCACACCGGAGCGCATCCTCGCCGAGACGATCGACCTCGAGGTGCGAGTCCATGAGGGCCCGCGGGTGCGGATGGGCGAGATCTTCGTCGCGGGAAATTTCTATACGCGGGCGTCACTGCTGCTGCGCGACATGCCTCTGCCGGGCAGCGACTTCTCGGCGCAGCGCCTGTTCGAATCGCTGCGGGCGCTGCGCAACCTCGGCCTGTTCCGCTCTGTGTCGTTCCAGTACATCGGCCGCGACGAGGTGCCGGCGCGCCAAGACATCGCCGTCGTCATCCATGTCGTGGAGGACGAGACGCAGCACTTCGAGGCCTCGGCCGGCTTCCAGACCATCAACGTCAACCGCGCCGAGCGTGCAGGGCTGCCCGGCCTCTTCGACGCCATGGAGCACCTGACCTCGGCCGGCAGTCGGCTCGGCTCGGGCTACGGGCAGTTTCTCGGCCTGAACCTGTCAAACCTGCTGTTCACCCTCGAAGGCAAGTGGATCGAGCGCAACCTCGACCTGTTTGGCGGCGGTAAAGAGCTGCGCCTTGAGGGCCGCGTCGGCGTGACACCCGACATCACCGAGGGTCCGGCGCTCGGCCTGCTGGCGCTGGTCTACCAGGACAGGCGGCTGCTCGGCTCCGAGGTCTCGCTGCGCTTCTTTCCGGGCTACGTGTCGCGTGACTTTGCGACCACGGCGATCGACGTCGACAAGGCTGGCACAGCCGCCGAGGTCGCGCGGGCGTTCGGCAAGCTCGGCGTCTCGGCGGGCCTCGACTTCGGCGTTGTGCGCACCCGCGACATCGTCGCCCAGGGGGAGTTCGCGACCTGGACCGACCTCCAATTCCAAGGGAAGCTGCTGCTGCGTGGCGCCTACGACGGCCTCGACTCGCCGCTGAACCCGACGACGGGTCTGTTTGGCAACCTCAGCGTCGCGCTGATCAACGCCATGGTGACGGACACCGCCGGGACGCAGTCGGTGCGCGGCACGTTCGTCAAGCTCGAGGGGCAGACCAAGGCGCTCGTGACGTTCCGCGAGACGCTAACGCTGGCGGCGATGGCGCGGGCCGGTTGGGCCGCTGGGTTCGAATCGAGCGCCTATGGTCGGCTGCCCGACAATGAGCGCTACCGCTTGGGCGGCCAGCTCGGCGTGCGCGGCTACGCCGACAACGGCATCTTGCAGTATGGAGGCGATGGCAAGCCGCTGGCGCGCTGTCTGGGCCTTGGCGACAAGCTGACCTGCGCCAACGAGGCGGTGTTCGACAGCGGCAACGTGGTCGTCAACGGGACGCTGGAGGCGCGCTTCCCGCTGGTCCGCAGCTTGGACGTCTGGACTGGCGTGTTCTGGGACTGGGGCGGCATCAGCGAGACCCTTGGCGCGCTGTCGGCGGCCTCGATTCGCCACAGCGTCGGCCTCGGCGTGCGTTGGCTGTTGGCTGGGCAGATCCCCGTCCGCGCTGACTATGGCGTCGCCGTAAACCGCCGGTGCGCTACGCTGCCGGCGGCGGACGGGAGCTGCACGACAGAGCCGCGCGGCCACCTGCACCTCGGCCTGCTCTACTCCTTCTAGTCTGCGGCGGCGACCAGGGCGCGCATGGCCTGTCGCACGTCTTCGGTCCGGGCGTCGGCGGGGAAGGCGCGTCGCACGACGCCGGCGCGGTCGAGCGCGAAGGCCGCGGGCAGCGCGCTGACGCGAAAGGCGGCGTGGGCGGCCAGCGCGGCGTCGTGCAGGACCGGGAACGTCCAGCTCTTCTTCGCCATGAGCGCGCGAATCTCGGCAGGCTCGTCGGCGCTCAGGGTCCACATGGCGAAGCCATCGGCGGCCGCGCCGCGGGCGAGGTCGTCGATGTCCCCGCCGTGGGCAACGCAGGGCGGACAGGAGGGCCCCCAGAAGTGCAGCAGAGTCGGATTCTGACTGGCGGCGCCGACCTCGACGCGCTTGGGTTCGGGCGGCGCCTCGGGCCAGAGCCGGGGCAACGTGGCGATCGGCACCCGCTGGCCTTCCAGGCCGCTCGGCGGCGCATGGTGGCTGCGCAGGGCGAGGACGGCTGCGACGAGCAGGAGCGACAAAGCGATGGTAGCCCATGCCGTGGCGCGGCGCCCGGAGGAGGCGGTCGCTGGGCTTGTTGACGGCGAGGGTGCTGGCGTCATGGGGCCTCGGAGCCAAGGGAGATGGCGGCAGCGCGAGGCGCCAGCGTCGCATCGACATAGGCCGAGAGTCGACCATCGGCGACGGGCGTGGTCGGACCGACCCGCGGGTGGACGAGCGCCACCTGGTCTTCGTGCCACAGCGAGATGACAGGCACCAGCTCACCGACGCGGTGGATGGCGGCGCGGTACGCGTGGGCGCGCAGCGAGCGATCGGCGCGGCGTCGACCGATCTCGAGCAGACAGTCGAGCAGTGGGTCGACGACGCCAGTCCTGTTGCCGGCGCCGCGCGGTGTGGCGAGCCCCAGGGCCTCCAGCGCGGCGTCGTGCAGCCACGCGGCGCGCGCAGCGGCGACGACGGGTTGACAGTCAAGGCCAGGCGGCGCGGCCTGGGGCGGTTCAGGCCACGGCGGCGCTGTGCCTGGGCGGTTGGCGCTGTGGAACATCCAGCCGAGGTAGTCGGGCTCGAGGGGCTCGGGCAGGCTGAGCAGGAAAGCCTGGAAGCGGCCCGCACGCAGCTCGGCGAGCAGGGTGCCGAGTTCCAGGCTCCGGACCGTGACCTGCACACCGACTGCCCAGAGGGCTCGGGCCAGCGCGTCGGCCTCGCGGCGACGGGGACGACTCGGCGGCACCAGGAGCCGCAGGCGCAGGCGGACACCGCCGGCGTCGGCCTTGAGCCCGGCGGCGTCGAGCAGGGAGGCGGCGGCGGCGAGGTCGAGCGGCGGCGGCGGCAGGTCGGCGGGGGCGACCCAGTGGCCGCTCGGGAACATCGAGGGCGCCGGGCGGCCGCGCCCATCGAGCAACGCCTGGATCAGCGCCGGGCGATCGACGGCCAACGACAGGGCGCGCCGGACGCGCGGATCGGCCAAGGAGGGATCGCGGGTGTTGAGGCCGAGGTAGGTCCAGGCGATGCTCGGCGCCCGCTCCAACCGGGCCCCACGATGGCCGGCTGCGGCCTGCAGGGCGAGGGGCGACAGGCCGAGCGCGAGGTCAGCGCCGCCGGCGAGCACCGAGAGCAGCCGCCCCGTCTCATCGCTGACTGCACGGATCAGCACCGCCTTTGCGGCGCCCGTTGGCGCTGGACCGACCCGCCGCAGATGCACCGCGGCGAGGTCGTGCGCGTCGACGACCGCGAAGGCGCCGGCTCCGATGGGTTCGCGCAGGGCGAGCTTCGGGTCGGCGCAGGCCGAGCGCGGCACGACGCCCAAGATCAGATCGCTGGCGAAGGTGGCGAGGGGCGCGTGGAGGTCGAAGCGCACCCGCCGGGCATCGAGCCGGGTGACAGCGCGCACCCGCCGGGCCAGCTCGCCAGCGACCGGGGAGCCGAGGCGCGGGTCCATCGCCGAGCGCCAGGTGCAGGCGACGTCGTCGGCCTCCACAGGGCGGCCGTCGTGAAAGCGCAGTCCGGGCCGCAGGGTGGCGACGATGGCGAGCGGCTCGCCGTCGCGATCCCAGGCGGTGGGAGTCAGCGACTCAGCGAGCGCGAGGTGCACTTCGCCGCTTGGCGCCACCGTGGTCAGGCCCGCGAAGACGAGACGCCAGATGCGCGTAGAAGCGGCGTCGACCGCCAGACGCGGGTCTAGGGTGCGGGCGGCGGTCGGCACCGCGAGGACGAGGAGATCGTCCGGCCACTCGCGCCTGCTGCAGCTGTTCAGCAGCAAGGCGGGCAGCAGCGCGAGGGCGGCGAAGCGGGCCGGGTGTGGCCGCATCGCGCCGCTAGGGCTCACGTCGGGTCGGCGCTGTGGCGGCGGGCGTGGCGGCGGGCGCACCGCCGGCACTTGGCGTCGGCACAGCTGGGCCCGGTCCGGAGGCAGGGCCGGCCGAGGAGGCGGTGGGCGGCGCGCCTGGACCTCGAGCGTCGGGCCCTTGGGGCCGCCCCTCGCCATTGCCGTGGCCGCCGTCTTGCTCGTGGCGCATACGTTCGAGGCGCTCGACTGCGGCCTCGAGCTTGCGCAGGCGCTCGTCGGCCGGGAGGGCGCGGCCAAGGCCGGCCGCCGTCTCCCGCAGGGTCCGCCGCAGGTGCTCGTGCGGCTCGCGGGCGGCCGCGGCGTAGAGGGCGGGGCGGCTGGCGGGATCGGAGAGCGCGTCGAGCGCGGCGGCTGCCGAAGCCCGCAGCCGCAGCTCGCTGTCCTGCAGCGTGGCCTCGAGGTGATCGCGCACAGGGTCGCGCAGGGCGTCGACCCGCACCGCCAGCTGGGCCAGCGCCAAGACGGCGGAGGCGCGCAGCGCCTTCGGGTTGCCGGGGCGCGTGGCGGCCCAGATCGTCTCGAGGTCGCGCGGCTCTCCCAGGGTCGCCAGGACTTGCAGGGCTTCTCCCCGGATCTGCTCATAAAACGAGGGCCGCTGCAGCGCCGCCGCGAGCGCCGACCGCGCCGCCTTGCGGTCGATGCGCACCAGCGCCCCTAGCGCGGCTCGGACCACCATCGGGCTGCGCTCGGCCCGCGCCGCCTGCTGCAGGGCCGCGGTCGCGCTGGCATCGAAGATGGCGCCGAGCGCCGCAGCCGCAGCGGCGCGGACGTGGGCGTCTGCGTCTCGCTGCAGGGCGCGCTGCAAGCCCTGCCGGACCTCATCGCGGCGGCCACCACCGAGCGCCTTGGCGGCGGCCGCCCGGAGGTGACGGGCGGGGTCGCTGGCGAGCGTCTGCAACAGGGCGTCGCGGACAGCGGGTCGATCGATGTGGCCGCGCAGCGCGCTGAGCGCTTGCAAACGCGCGTTGGGATGGACGCCGGGCGAGAGGCCACCGAGGACGAGCCCGGCGTCAGACTTGAGCTCAACGCTGACGAACACCTTGCCCTCGGGGTCGATGGCGACCAGCGCGGGCGGCGTCGGGACCTGGGTCACCGGGACCGTAAGCGTGGCGCGCTTGTCTCGCATGCGCAGCGTGTGGCGGTTCGCTGGCGCCCCGCCGACTGGGAGGATGAGCACCTCGAGGTCGAGGTCGAAGGGGGGCCGTGCGGCGTCGATCGGCTGCGTCTGGGCGGCCTCGACGACCAGACCCTCATCGTGCGTCCAGCGAGCGTGAACAGTGAGCGACGGCAACCCGGGCTGCTCGAGCCAGCGCCGAAAGAAGCCGCGCAGGCTGCGCGCCGAGGCCCTCTCGAGCGCCCGACGCAGGTCGACGGTCTCGGCGGAGGCGAACCGGTGTTCGCGCAGATAGGCGGCGATGGCGCGGTCGAAGACGGCGTGGCCGAGCGCCTCGCGGAGCATATGCAGCACCATGGCGCCGCGCGCGTAGCTGTGCGAATTGAACAGCTCGCCGGGCTCTTCAAAGCGGTCCTGGACGACAGCGCGGGGGCTGCTCGCCTCTTGTGCGATCGCCGCGGCGCGGGCGTCGGCGATCTCCTCATAGAAGCGGTCTAGGCCGTGCTGGTGTCTCGACCAAAGCTTCTGGTAGTAGGTCGCGAAGCCCTCGTTGAGCCAGAGATCGCCCCAGCTGCGGCACGTGACCAGATCGCCGAACCACTGATGCGCCAGCTCGTGGGCGAGCAGGCCGTCGGGGGTGCGATCCAGATCGCTGTCGGCGTCGCCGAGGGCGCGGTGCGCGAGGGTCGACAGCGTGACGTTCTCCATGCCGCCGCTGGTGAACTCGTGGACCCAGACCTCGCCATAGCGGGCGTGCGGATAGGGTGTGCCTGTCAGCGTCTCAAAGAGGTCGAGCATCGCCGGAAGCGCCGAGCCATGCAGGCGCGCCCGCGCCACGTCAGGCGGCAAGGCGTAGTCGGCGATGTGCACACGGCCGTGGCGGTGCAGCACCTCTTCGAAGGGCCCGGCGACGATCGAGAGCAGGTAGACGGGGTGCGGCTCCCGCATGGCGAAGCGGGCGATGACGCGATCGCCCTTGCGCTCGCTGCCGCCGGGGTCGCCGTTGGAGAGGACGCGCCAGGGCGCCGGGGCGTCCACCGCCAGCGTCCATGTGAAGCGCTCATCGGGATCGTCCGGCGAGGGCAGCCATTGCCGAGCCTGGAGGGGCTCGCCCTGGGTCCAGGCGTGCGGAGCCCTGCCGACGGCGTCGCGGTCGTCGCCGATGAAGTGAAAGCCCTTGCGCGGCGTGGCGTCGAAGTCGAGCGCGAGGGTGGCGCAGCGATCCGCGCCAGCGCCTGGCAGCGGCCAACGCAGCGGCGCGCCCGCGGCGGGGGTAGAGGCCGCGGGGGTGCCAGCCGGGGCCTGCAGCCAACGCACGTTGCGGATCTGCACATCGTCGGCGTCGAGGCTGAGCACCAGGTCGGGCTCGGCGCTGCGGGCACAGGCGGTCCACGACACCGTGCCGCTTACGCGCCGCTGCAACGGGTCAATTCGGACTGAGAGGTCCATGGTGGTGACATCGACGCGGCGGTCGCGTGGCTCCGAGAATGGCAGTTGCTGGTCGAGGTAGCGCGAATCGGCGGCAGAGGCCACGGCCCCGAGTCCAAGGATGACGAGCGCAACGACCGGCGGCGGCGGAGCGCGTCGGCTCCAGCGGCTGGGCCTGCGGGTGGCCGTCGTCAGCGGGTCGAGCATCCGAGCCTCCGTCCGGGCATACCGGCGCCGGGAGGATAGCAGGTGAGCGAGGCGGCGGAAGGGGGCGGGGCGTAGGGTCGCCGGGCCCTGCGCTTGCGGAAGTTGCGCTGTGTTGACGCGCTGAGTCGCGCATCGCGTCGAGGCGCCGACACGGTTTGACCGCCCAACGTCTGACCGGCCAAAGTCAGCGCGCCTGCCGTGGACCTTTGCGTCGCGACGCCGCGGGCCGAGCGCGGCGCTGAGGCGACGGCGACGGCGACGACGTCGCGGGCGGCGCCTGCGAGGGCGACCTGGGCCTCCATCGTACCGACGGTGCCCGCCTTTCACGGTGGCCGCGGCGCGCGGTGACCGGGCTGCCTTCACGACACGGTCGCAGCTGAGCCGGCGGCGAAGTCGACCCCGCCGGCGCGCTGCCGGCTCGGCTTGACACACTGCGTCAAAACCCGCTACACGCAGCTACCAGGAGGCCTCGATGCCACGCAAACTCAAGTCTCAGCAGTCTCTCCCCGACCTAGAGCCCGGCGCCGCCGAGCCTGTCAGCGCCGGCATCGCCGCGCCGCGCGCCGCGGGTGGGGAGCGAGTCGCCATCGTCGATGCGCTGCGTTCGCCGTTCGTCCGCTCCTGGTCAACCCTCAACGAGGTCGATCCGGTGACGTTGTCGACGCAGGTGGCGCGCGAGCTGTTGTTCCGTAACGAAGTGCCCGCAGAGCTGCTCGACGAGATCGTGTGGGGCACGGTCATCGCGGTGCCGACGGCGCCGAACATTGCCCGCGAAATTGCCCTCGACATGGGCATGTACAAGGTGCCCGGCTACACCGTGACGCGCGCCTGCGCCACGGGCTTCCAATCGGTGGCCGAGGCGGCGCGGCTGATCCGTAGCGGCGAGGCGAGCGTCGTGCTGGCCGGCGGCGTAGACGTCACTAGCCACGCGCCGGTTGTACACCGCAAGCACGTTATCGACCTGCTCCAGACAGCGCAGAAGCAGAAGGGCCTGCAGCTGCTACAGACCATTGTCAAGCTCAACCCCATGGATCTGCTGCCAAAGCCGCCAGCGATCGCCGAACGCTACACCGGCAAGACGATGGGCGAGCATGCGGAGTGGATGGCGCAGAACTTCGAGGTCGGCCGCGCCGAGCAAGAGGACTTCGCGCTGGCCAGCCACCGCAACGCCAGCGCCGCCATCGCCGCCGGCCACATCGCCCCGGGCGTCGCCACCGTGCAGTCGCCCAAAGGCCCGGTGACCGAAGACAACCTGGTGCGCGGCGACATGGACCCGGCCAAGATTGCCAAGCTCAAGCCCTCGTTTGACAAGCGCAATGGCACGATCACCGCCGCGACCAGCAGCGCCCTCACCGACGGCGCCGCCGCCGTCCTGTTGATGAGCGAGTCGAGGGCGCGTGAGCTCGGCCACCAGCCGCTTGGCTATGTGCGGAGCTTCCATTTCGCGGCGCTCGACCCGCGCGTCAACCTGTTGCTCGGCAACGTCCACTCGATCCCCTTCGCGCTACAGAAGGCCGGTCTCCGCCTCGAAGACATCGGGGTGGTCGAGATCCACGAGGCGTTCGCGGCGCAGGTGCTCGCCAACACCCGTTGCTTGGCGTCGGAGGCGTTCTGCCGCGACGAGCTTGGCCTGTCGGGCGCGGTCGGCGCGGTCGACCCGGCCCGCCTCAACCAATGGGGCGGTTCGCTCGCCTACGGTCACCCTTTCGCCGCCACCGGCGGACGAATGGTGCGGCAGACGCTCGACCTGATGCGGGCGACCAACAGCGAGTTCGGTCTGGCCAGCGCCTGCGCGGCGGGCGGCCTCGGCGTCACGATGGTGTTCGAACGCGCCTAGCCGCGCCCTGCCCGGTTCAGGGACATAGGAGTCTCCCATGGCAGCAGATTCTCGAGCCAACGGCCTCGCTCCGGCAGCGGCCGCCGGCGACGCCGAAGTTCAGCCCCTCGGCGAAGCGATCCGCTACGAGGCCGCCGACGCCAGCGGAGTCGGTGTCGTCTGGATCGACGTGCCCGAGAAGAGGGTGAACACCCTGTCGGTTGCGCTGATGCCGGCCCTCGAGCGGGCATTCGAGCAGGCCAACCGCGACGCCAAGCTGCGGGCTCTGGTCGTAGCGTCAGGCAAGGACTCGTTCATCGCCGGCGCCGACATCGACGACCTCAACGCCACCACCTCCGCCGAGGCCGCTGCGGCGCTCTCGAGCGCCGGCCAGGCGGCGATGACGCGCCTGGAGACGTTCGGCAAGCCGGTGGTGGCGGCCATCCACGGCGACTGCCTCGGCGGCGGGCTCGAGCTGGCGCTCGCTTGCACGGCGCGTGTCGCCACGGCCTCAGACAAGACCAAGCTGGCGCTGCCCGAGGTGATGCTCGGGTTGCTTCCCGGCGCCGGCGGCACGGTGCGCCTGCCTCGCCTCATTGGACTGCAGGCCGCGCTCGACATGATGCTGACCGGCAAGACCATTCGGGCGGAGAAGGCGCTGAAGCTTGGCCTGGTCGACCGCGTGGTGCCGCGCAGCCAGCTGCTGCCAGCCGCACGGGCCTTCGCCGCTGAGCTAGCGGCGGGCAAGCCTGCGCGCAAGAAGGCGAAGAAGTCGTTGCAGCAGGGCGCGATGGACGCGCTGCTCGAGGACAACCCGCTCGGCCGCAAGCTGGTCTTTCAACAGGCGCGCAAGAAGGTGATGGAGCAGAGCCGTGGCCTCTACCCGGCGCCGCTGAAGATCTTGGAGGTGGTAGCGGAGGGCAGCTACAAGGCTGAGGCCAAAGGCTTTGGTGCGCTGCTGATGACGCCCGAGTCGCAAGGGCTCCGCCACCTCTTCCACTGCATCACCGCCTGCAAGAAGACCGATGGCCCTGGGACCGCAGGCGTCGCCGGGCGCAAGGTGCAGCGGGTCGGCATGCTCGGCGCCGGCCTCATGGGCGCGGGGATCGCTACGGTGCTGGCTGATCAGGGCGTGACCGTGCGCCTCAAGGACATCGATCACGCCGCCATCGGCAGGGCGCTCGACTACGCGCGTGGGGTCTATGGCAAGGCCGTCAAGCGAAAGAAGTACGACAAGTCTGGGCAAATTCAGCGCATGGGCCTGCTCTCTGGCGGCATCGACTTCGCCGGCTTTGGCGAGTGCGAGATCGTCATCGAGGCCGTGCTGGAGAAGCTGCCTCTCAAGCGGCAGCTGGTCGCCGAGCTGGAGCGGCTGACGCGCAAGGAGGCGATCTTCGCCACCAACACCTCGGCGCTGCCGATCGGCGAGATCGCTCGCGACGCCAAGCACCCCGAGCGCGTGATCGGCATGCACTTCTTCA
>SXNM01000092.1 GCA_005777155.1 Pseudomonadota bacterium
GCCGCGCTGCTCCCCGTCGTCGCCAATGGCTTGCCCGCCGCGCTTGGCCGCGCCGCGCTCGCCCCCAAGTCAGCGCTGCGTGAGGGACGCTGCCTGGGCAGCAGCGCCGCCGCCGGCGCCGCCGCGATCGTCCGCATGGCAGAGGGGCCGGCCCTGGTCGTCGGCAGCGTCGGTCGCGGCGACGAGGCCCAAGTGGGGCTCTGGCTGGTCGACCACGAGGCCCGCCCACTACGCAACGGCAGCTTCGGCGCGGCCGGCGCCGACCTTGGCATGGCGGCGCTCGCCGAGCCGACGGGCGCCTGGATCGGCGGCCAGACCCGCGGCGCACACAGCGCCGACGGCCTGTTGCTGCGCGTCGACCAGCGGCTGCGGCCTGTGGCGCAGCACGATCTCGACCTCGGCGGCGATGAGCAAGTCGTCGCCTTTGCCCGCGGCGCTGACGGCGGCGTCTGGGCCCTTGTCGAGGGCGAGGTCAGCGACCCGGCCGGTCCACACCGCGGCGTCTGGCTGGTCGCATTGCGCCAGGACGCCACCCCCCGCACGCAGGCGCTGCTGCCGTTGCCCCGACCCGCATTCGCCGCCGCCCTGGGCGTCGACGGCGGCAGCGGGCTCCTGCTCGCCGCCGGTGGCCGCGGGCTTGGCGAATCGGCCGGCGCCTTCTTGCGCGCCCTCGACGTCGCGACCGTGCGAGTCCTCGACGGCGAGGGCCCGACATTTCCGGGCCCGATCCTCGGCCTGCTAGAGGCGCCGCGTGGTGGCCTAGCTGCCTTTGGCGCCGTCGGCGAGGCCAAGGCTCTGCGCCCCTTCGTCGCCCGCCGCGATGGCAAGGGGCGCTGGGGCAAGCCGACGAGGCTCGCCACCCTGCCGCCCTTCGAGCACCTCGCCGTCGCCGCCGCCGGCAACGCCACGCTGCTGCTGCTGGCCGGGCAGGGGCCTCAGTCGTCGGCAGCGCCGGGCGTGGTGGCCGTGCTCTCCGGTGCCCGTGTTCGGGTGCTGGCGAGCCTGCCCGGCTTCTGGCCGGCTGCCGCCCAGGTGGAGGGCAAGGACGCCTGGGTCGCCGGCAGCGCCAGCGGCTGCGGTCGGCTGGGCCTCGACGCCGCCGTGATTCGCCTCCGACTCTGACGCACCACCGCCCGCCGCCGCAAGGAACCGCGCAGATGGACGTCAGCGCCGCGCTCCAAGACGAAGCCCAGGCCCACCTCGCCAACCGTCGGCGCCAGATCGGCGCGCTCGTGGCGCCGGCGCTGATCGGCCTGTGGTGGTGGGTGGCGCCGGCCAACATGGCGCCGGGCGCCGCGACGCTGACGGCGCTCTTGGTCCTCACGCTCGTGCTCTGGCTCAGCGAGGCCCTGCCGGTCGCCATCACCGCCCTGCTGGCGCCCTCGCTCGGCGTCCTCTTCGGTCTCGCTGACGCTGCCACGCTCTTTGCGCCGTTCGGCCACCCGGTGGTCTGGCTGCTGCTGGCCCTCAACTTGCTGACCGCTACCGCCGAGTGGCGCGGGCTCGATCGCGTGCTCGCGGTGCAGTTCTTCAGCGAGCGACGCACCACGCTCGGCCAGCTCGCCACCCAGGTCGCCCTCGCTGCCTTCGCCCTCGCGACCTGGATGCCAAAACGCCGCGTCGTCGCCCTCATGGCGACGGTCGTCAAGGGCCAAGAAGAGCGCTTTGGTCGGCGCTTTCAACGCCTTGGCCTGTCCAGCATCGCCTTCGCCGCCGTCCTTGGCGGCGTCGTGCTGCCGACCGGCGCCCCGGCCAACCTGATCGCGATCGCAGCCCTGGCCCAGGTCCACGGCCTCGACTTGCCGCTGCTGCACTGGGCGGTCGTTGGCCTGCCGGTGGCCTTCGTGCTCCTCGCGCTCTGGCTGATGACGCTGCGCCAGCTGCTCGGCCCCGACGCGGCGCAGCTGGTGCACGGCGACGTCCAGCCGCGCGAGCCGACCGCCGGGGACGCCAACCTGCGCCAGCGCGTCCGCCGGCGCCCGCCGACCACCCAGGCGCTGCGGGTCCCCGAGCAACCGCTCGTCTTTGGCCAGCTGGCGCGCAATCAGGTCGTGGTCGCCGCCGCGCTGCTCCTGCTCGGCCTGCTCCTCGCCTTGCCCGGGCTGGGGCGCTGGCTGCTCGACCCCACCACTGCCACCCGGCTGCTCGCCGCGCTGCCGCCCGCGCCGCTGGCCCTGCTCACCTGCGCCGCCCTCTTCGCCATCCCCGCCAGCCAGACCCCAGGCAGCCCCGTGCGGCGGCAGACCGTCGCCACCTGGGACATCAGCCAGCGGGTCGAGTGGGAGGTGCTGCTGCTGGTTGGCTGCGCGCTGAGCCTCGGCCAGCAGAGCGTCGACACCGGCCTCTCGCAGTGGCTCGGCGAGGCGACGATTCGGATCCTCGGGCCGAGCAGTGGCCTCGGCCTCACGGTGGCGATGACCGCCCTGGCGCTGGCGATGACGCAGATCGCTAGCGGCGCCATCACCGCGGCGATCTGCGCCCAGCTCGCCATCGTCGCCGCCCAGCAGATCGCGGTGTCGCCGGTCGCGCCGACGCTGGCGGTAGGAATGGCGGCGAGCTTCGGCTTGCTGCTGCCGATGAGCGACGAGGCGAATCAGCTCATTTTTCGCACCGGCGCCTTCCGCCGCGGCCAGTTGGTGGCGCGCGGGCTCTTCGGCGTCGGCGCCGCGCTGCTGGTCATCCCGCCCTTTGCGGTCGTGATCGCGCGGCTGCTCGCTAGGTAGCGACCGCTGAACCGCGGCGTAGCGGGCCGTCCATCTGGCTGCGCGCCGGGCCGCTCGGCTCAGCGTCGAATGGCGATGACGCCGCGCCACTGCCTGGGATCAGAGAAGAAGTTGCCGCCCACCGCCCAGACCGGGCCACCCGCCGCGCCAAAGACGGCGTGCAGCACCGTGCCGTCTTCGACGCCCTCGATCACCGGCTCCTCGGCCATCGAGGCTCCATCGGCCGGCACCTCGACGACGCGCGCCCCGGCGCCGACCGCGTAGATCGGCCCTGTCTCTGCCTTGAAGACGCCAAACAGCGCAGCCCCAGGCGTCACGGCCTCGTGGTTGGCCCAGGCCTTTCCGTCATGCGCCAAGAGCACGCCGGCGGTCTCGGCGCCGACCGCGAAGAGCCGCTCTCCGCCACCGCCCCACAGCGAGGTCAGCGTGCCCTGCGTCGGCACCACGTCGCGGCTCCACTTCGCCCCGGGCTGACCAGCGCGCAGCCGCAGCACGGTGCCGCTGCCGCCCACCGCCACGACGTCGCCAGCGGGCGTGCCGTAGACCTTGAACAGCACCGACGGCAGCAGCTCCTTCGGCACGTCGACCGCGCTCACGCCGCCGGCGCCACCGCGCAGCACCACCGCGTCGCCGGGTTGGCCGTGGGCGTCGCCGCCGACGGCCCAGACCTCGCCGGCGGCGTCGATCCATACGCCGTAGAGCGTCTTGTCCGTACCCGTCGGCACCTGCTGCCAGCCCGCGGCGCCACGATGCAGCAGCGCGCCGGCCTCGCCGCAGGCCCAGACCTCGCCCGCCTCGTCGCCATAGACCCACCACAGCGGCGCCTTCAGGGCCGTCGGCTCTTCGCGCCAGGTCGCGCCGTCGTAGCGCAGGATCAGCGACGCGCCGTCGCGTCCGCCCGCAGCGTAGGCGTCGTGGGGGCCGACCGCGAAGACGCTCGCCAGCGCCCCGCCGGCCTCCACGTGATGCACGGACCACCCTTCCGTGGCGAAGCCGTCGCCGACGCCGCCACAGCAACCAGGGCTCAAGAGGCCGACAAGCGACAACGCCAAGAGGGCGCGCGGCACGGAGCGGAAGCAGGCCCGGTGGGGCCCCCGCAGCAGCGGGTGACGTAGGCTCATGGTCGCCTCCTTGGGCGTGAACGCGCAACATTCCAATCGATTCCGAGCCTCTGGGCGCGGCTGCGCAGCGTGGAAGGCTCAAGGCCCAACAGGCGCGCCGCACCGCATTCGCCCTCGATGCGGCCGCCGGTGTGCGAGAGGACTCGCAACAGGTAGCGGCGCTCGTGCTCGTCGCGGCTTGGCCACTCGGCGTCGGTCGGGGCCGCGCTGCCCGAGGTGGCCGTGGCGACCGGGCCCTTTGGTGTGGTGCCCTTCTGTGTGGTGCCCTTCTGTGTGGTGCCGGAGTCTTCGATGGGCCGTGTGGTGCCGAAGTCTTCGATGGCGGACGCCGCCACAGCCTCCTGATGGTGACGGTCTGCCGGCGCGACGATCCCGTCCCCATGCGACCGCGGCGTCAAGGTCAACGCGAGGTGTCGCAGGGTCAGCGCGTCGTCTCCCTCCAAAACAGCGGCGCCGGCCAACGCGGCCTCCAGCTCGCGCAGATTGCCGCGCCATGGCCGCGCCAGCAGCGCCGTCCGACCCTCATCCAACAGGCGATAGCTGCGGCCATTCAGCGCCGAGAGCCGCGCGAGTGTGTCGCTCGCCAGCGCCTCCAGGTCGTCGGACCGCTCGCGCAGGGGCGGCATTCGCAGGGCCAAGACCTCAAGGCGATCGAGCAGATCTCGACGAAACCGGCCTGCCGCGGTGGCGGCGCTGAGGTCCGCGCGGCTGGTGGCGACGATGCGCGTCGTCCCCGCTAGCGCGCTCGAGTCGTTCAGCGCGCGGCGCAACGCGCCCTGAGCGTCGAGTGGCAGCGCGTCCAGGCCTTGCAGCAGCCAAGTGCCACCGCGCGCCGCCAACAGCTCGTCTGCCCAGGTGGCGTCGTTGTCGAGGCCAGCGCCCGCCCGTAGCTCGGTGCGACGGAGCGGACCGTCGGCCACGCGGCTCCAGGCGTGGATGGCCCGCGCCAGCGCCGCCTTGCCCGTCGAGGCCTCGCCGGTGATCAGCACTGGCGCGTCGCTGGCTGCGGCGCGGCGGGCCAGCTTCAGCACGTGCGCCATCGCGGCGCTGTGAGCGACGAGTGGCCCGCGGAGGTCGTCGGCGCCGCGCCACGACTTCGCGCCCGCCGGAGGATTCGCCGCCACACCCTCGAGCTGCCGGTGTGCGGCCTCGGCGGCGACCAGCCACGGGCCGATGGCGGTCGCGATCTCGCCGAGCGCCCCGATCATCCACGGCGCGCAGGCGTTGACCTTGGTGCTGCCGGCGTTCAACACGCCGACGACGCGGCCGGCGATGCGGATCGGCACCGACACGGTCGAGCGGATGGCGGCGTGTGAGGCGTGACCGAAGCGCATGCCGTCGCTGTCGCGGGTGTCGGCGACGATCCGCGGCTGACCATCGCGGGCCACGGCGCCGACGGCCGTGCCCTCGACGCGCACCCGCGGCGCCTCCACCGACGGGTCGGGCAGGGTAGGCAGCAGCCGATAGAAGCGCAGGGTCTCGCCCTGGCCTTGTCCGCCAACCTCCACCAAGGCCAGCGAGACGCGATCGGCGACCGGCGACAGCGCAGGCAGCGCCCCACCGATCACAGCGAGCATCGACGCCCAGTCGGAGCAGGCCGCGAGCTGACGTTGCAGCGTCCACAGCGTCGGCGCGGCGTTGTCTGCGCTGGTAGGTGCGTCGCGCCTCGCGCTTGGTCGCAGCATCTGGCTCCGTCGCTGGCCTCGCGCCAACTGCCCCAGCCTAGAGGTTAGGCATCGCCGTCGCTACACGCAATCGATCGTGGGGCTTGGAGGCCGGCGCTGCGCCCACCAAACCCGGCTTCGTCGCCGCATCGACCCGCCGCGCAGGGGGCCATCGAGCGGTTGGTGCGACCGCTACCCCCGCAGCGTCACGGCGCAGGTCGCCCGTCAGGACTTGCGCGGGCCCGACCGCCGGACCCGGCGTTGTTCGGCCCAGGTCGCGGCGGCGTCGTCGACCCCGGCGAAGACCCCGGCGCCGATTCCCGCCAAGATCGCGGCGCCGATGGCGGTGGTCTCGATGACCTCGGGTCGTACCACGTCGCAGTCGAGCAGATCGGCTTGAATCTGTAGCATCAGGTCGTTGGCCGCCATGCCGCCGTCGACGCGCACCTCGGCGAGGTCGTGGCCTAGGTCCTGCTGCATGGCGAACAGCACGTCGCGGCAGAGGCGCGCCACCCCCTCCAGGGTCGCCCGCGCGAGGTGGGCGGCGGTGCTGCCGCGCGTCAGGCCGCTGATGGTGCCCCTGGCGTCTTGCTGCCAATGCGGCGCGCC
>SXNM01000093.1 GCA_005777155.1 Pseudomonadota bacterium
CGTCGGCCAGCGCGACGGCCGAGGCCAACCGGCCAGCGCCCGTCGCCGCGTGTGGAGTGGCCGCTGGCCCCACCATCCCGGTGGCTCAAGGCTGCGAGGTCGGCGCTCCGGTCGGCCATGGCGAGCTGCTGCTCTGGCCGCGCGCTTGCCGCCTGCAGGTCGAGGCATCGACCATCGACCGGCACACCATCGAGCTGCGCGACCTCGGCACGGGCCAGCGGCGGGCGCAGATCTCGCTGCCGGGGTCACCGGCCACTGGCGCCGCGCCTCGCGTCGGGGCCCTGGTCGCTGGGGCGCTGCCGCTCTACGTCCACGCTGGCGGCGTCACGGCGATCGACATCGCGGGCCGCAAGGCGGAGGCGGTCCATGAGGCCGAGCACGGCATGCTCGGCTTCGCGCGTCTCGGCGACTGGCTGGCGCTTGTCGAGTCGGTGCCGCCCGACGCAGCCCTGCCGGATGGCGGCGTACAGTGGACGGTCCTCGACTCCGAGGCTGGGCGACTGCTCGGCGAGGCGCGCATCGCCGGGCGCGGCCTGCGAGGGCTCGGCGTCGCCCGGGCGCAGGCCGCGGGCAAGCTCGTCGTCTGGCTGCGAATGGCGGGCCGCAAAGGCGAGGCCGACCTGGTCGCCACCATCGACGCGGCGGGGGTCGCCGACGGCGATGCGGTGCCCCTGCTGAAGCCAGCGCCCGGCGTCGCGCCGACGGCCGCCGCGCTGGTCTTCGGCGACGGCGGGGCGCCGGCTGCGGGCCGCTGCGCAGTAATCGACGGCTTTGAGGCCCTCGTGGTGGAGCGGCCCTGGGTGCGGGTATCTGCCACAGGGCAGCTGGCCCCTGCGCGGGGTCTCGCCATGGTCGGGGGCGAGTGTCTGGTCGCCATGCCGCCGCGCGACGGCGCCACCTGGGCCCTTCGGATGAGGGCCGGGCGGCCGGAGCTGGCGCGCCTTACGTGCGCCCCGCAGACGGCCAGCGAGCGCCGGGGTGGCGCCGCGCCTCCTGGGAGCGCATCGGCGCCGTCGGCGCAATAGAGCGCGGCGCGAGAGGTTTGGCAGCCTTGTCGCGGCGGTGCTGTGGCGACGGTGCTGTCGCGAAAGCAGCGTCTCTACAGGAAGATCTTGGTCAGCTGGCGCTCGCTGAGGTCAGCGACCTGCAGCTCGAACGCCGTCGACACGGCCAACGTGCGTTGGTTGTCGATGTTCAGCCGGGCGTGCACCGACATCGGCGCCATCTTGCCGTCGCGGCTCTCCTCGCCGACGAGGCCGGTGCGGAGGCGGAGCTCGAGGAGCGTCGACTTGCGGATGCGGGCGCCGGCCCACAGCGCGACCGGCTTGGCGACGGGGGCCTCGGGTTCTCCCTGGTGCTCGTAGAGCACGACGCGCGCGTCGTCAGTCTGGAAGGTCAGCTCGGCGCTGGCCACCTCGATGTCGTGGTCGACCTCGATGGCCCAGTTGGCCTTGAACGCCTGGTGAAAACGAATCACCGGAGGCTCAATCGACAGGATCTTGAGGACGGGCACCTTCGCGGCGTCGGCGCGGTCGCCTGCCGTGCTGGCGTCGCCGGCCGCAGCGGCATCGGCGCCAGCGGCGGGCTCGGCGGCGCTCGACTTGGAAGCGACCTTGGCAGCGGGCGCTGCGGTCTGGCTGGCTGTGGCCTTGGCTGCCGCCTTGGGCTCGGCGGACGCTGGGGCGCTGCCGTTGGTCTGGCCGGCCTTGGCTGCGGGGGCCCTGGCGCTGGTCGCCGGGGCGGGCTTGGCGGCGGTCGGGCGAGCCGGCGCCGTCGCGACCACTTGCGACGACGTCACCGTGGCCTCCGCGATCGGGGCCTGCGCCTTGGTACTCGCGGCGGTTTTGGCGGACCGCGACTTCCCAACCGACGAATTCGCGCGGCGTCGAACGACCTTGTCGGCGCCGGCGTTGATCTCGAGCTCGCTGGGCTCCACCGCGACGTGCTCGGCACCCGTGTGCTCCATCTTCCCGCCCCCACGCTCGCCGGAGGCGGCAAGCACATGAAAACACGACCTTCGCCCGAACGGGCCCACGCGATCTCAGGGCGATCGAGGGTCCGGCGGGGCGCGCAACCTGCGGCAGCCCATCGCGCGGGTCAAGCGAATTCTACGCAGGCTCAGGGCGAGGGCGCGCTGACCTCGACTCCCGCGGCGGCCAAGATGTGCCGCAGCAGGTCGCTGTAGGCCATCCCTGCGCCGGCGGCGGCCTTGGGGAGCAAGGACGCCGGGGTCAGCCCAGGCAGCGTGTTGGTCTCGAGGAGCCAGATCGCGCCGTCGGCGTCGAGGATGGCGTCGGTCCGCGAGACGCCGCGGCAGCCGAGGGCGTGGTGGGCGGCGACGGCGAGGCGCTGCAGCTCAGCGGTAGCGGAGGCCGAGACGCGCGCCGGGCAGATCTCCTCGACCAGCGAGGGATCATACTTGACCTCATAGTCGAAGAAGCGACCCGGCTTGGGCGCGATCTCGACCGGTGGCAGCGCGACCTCTTCGCCCTGAATCCGCAGGACGCCGCAGGTCAGCTCGGTGCCGGCGATGAAGCGCTCCACCAGCACGGTCGGCCACATGGCGCCGAGGCGCAGCAGCGTGGCCTCCAGGTCCTCGCGTCTGCGCACGATCTCGACGCCGACGCTAGAGCCACCGGCGGCGACCTTACCGACGCATGGCACCCCGACGGCCTCGACGACGCACGCAGCGGCGGCTTCCAAGCCGCCCGGCGCCTGCAGCACCGCCGAGTCGAGCTCGAGAGCCGGCGCCACCGGCAACCCGACGCTGCGAAAGATGCGCCGCGCCATGACCTTGTCCATCGCGAGCCCGCTGGCCAGGGGCCCGGAGCCCGTGTAGCGCAGGCCGGCGAGCTCCAGCGCCGCCTGCACCCGGCCGTCCTCGCCAAAGGTGCCATGGAAGCCGAGGAAGCAGCAGACCGGGTCGAGCGCCCGGAGGGAGGTGAGCGCCTGCTCGAGCCGCAGACACTCGGCGGGCGGCGAAGGCGCGGCGAGGTTGATGTCGGCGGTCGGTGGGCTCAGGTGCCAGCCCCCATCGCGGTCGACGAACACGGGGTGAACGTCGAACCCTGCGGCGCGCAGGGCCGCCCCGGCGCTGGCGGCGCTCTTGACGGAGACGTCGTGCTCGGAGGAGGGCCCACCGTAGAGCAACGCGATGCGCTGTGGCGCTGCAGATCCGTCGGTCATCGTGCCTCCCATGGGGTCTGGTGCGGGGCCGCCTGGCCGCCGACGCCAGCTGACCCGACGCCGCGTGACGATACGGTCTGACGAGGCCGCCGGCCAGAATTCGACTCTGGAAACGGCAAGCCGCGGCGCTGGCATCGGCACCTCGCCACCTGCACGGCACAGGCGGCGGAAAACTCGCCTTGCGGAAACAGCACGGAAACAAATAGCCCCTAAGGTGCGCCGGTCCGCTAGCCAGGTCAGGCAGAGCGGCGAACAGGTCGTCCGGCCCGACCACGTTGGCCGGTCGACGAGGCAGCCAGAGAGCTTGCGGGACGTCCCCGCCAAGACTCGTGGCGCGACAGGAGAGGGAGCTCATGAGCGTCTATAAGGCCGAGTATATCTGGATCGACGGCGCCAAGCCGACCGCGAAGCTGCGCTGCAAGACCAAGGTCATCGCCAGCGGCCAGCAGCCGCCGGAGTGGGGCTTCGACGGCTCGAGCACGGGCCAGGCCCTCGGGCACGCCTCTGACTGCGTGCTGATGCCGGTGTTCACCTGCCCGGACCCGATCCGCGGTGGCGACGACATTCTCGTGCTCTGCGAGGTGCTGAACACCGATGGCACGCCGCACGTCTCCAACACCCGCCACGCCTGCGCCGCCGCCGTCGAGAAGTACGCCGGCCACGAGATGATCTACGGCATCGAGCAGGAGTACACCTTCTTCGACGGCATCAAGCCGCTGGGCTGGCCCGACAACGGCTTCCCGGCCCCGCAGTTCGGCTACTACTGCGGCGTCGGCGCCGACGAGGTCTTCGGCCGCGACGTGGTCGAGGAGCACCTGGAGGCCTGTATCAACGCCGGGCTCGACATCTCGGGCATCAATGCCGAGGTGATGCCGGCGCAGTGGGAGTTCCAGGTCGGCCCGGTCTCGGCCACCGCGGTCTCGGACCAGCTCTGGATCGCCCGCTGGCTGCTCTACCGCGTCGCAGAGAACTACGGCATCAGCGCCACCTTGAACCCCAAGCCGGTCAAGGGCGACTGGAACGGCGCCGGCGCCCACACCAACTTCAGCACCCGCACCATGCGCGCCAGCATCGACTCCTGCACCGCCGCCGCCGAGTCGCTGCGCCCGCGCCACGCGCTGCACATCGAGGCCTACGGCCACGGCATTGAGGAGCGCCTGACCGGCCACCACGAGACCTGCTCGTACAAGGAGTTCAAGTACGGCGTCAGCGATCGCGGCTCGTCGATTCGCATCCCGTGGCAGGTGGCGCGCGACGGCAAGGGCTACATCGAGGACCGCCGCCCCTGCGCCAACATGGATCCGTACCTGGTGACGCGTCTGATCCTGGAAGGCGTCTGCGAGAACGAGCGCGCCAAGGGCATCGACAGCGGCCGATAGCGGCGCACGGCGAGCGCGCGGTGCCAGACCGCCGGACCCTCTGCGCCCGCCGCCGCGATGGCGACAGCGCTCAGGGTCCGGCGGCGGCGCCGGCGTCCTCGATCTGCTGGGCGCCGCCGGCGACGTAGCGGGCGCGCCAGACGACGGCGCCATCGACGTCGTAGACACGCCACTCGTCGCTGCGTTCGCCGTCCTCGTAGCGGCCCTCTTCGGCGACACCGCCGCTCGGCCAATCGCTGCGAAAAGGCCCATGGGCGCGGCCATGGCGGTAGTGCCGCTCCTCGGCCAGGGCGCCGTCTTGGTGCCAGGTGCGCCAGGGACCGTGGCGCTGGCCGGCGCCGTCGTGACCGCCTTGGAGCCGCCGACCGCCGCCCGGCCAGATGCCGCTCCAGACGCCGTCGGGCCGGCCCGCCTTGTGGCGCTGGAGCTCGGTGCAGACGCCGGCGGCCGTGTACTTGCGGAGCTCGCCGTGCAGCGCGCCAGCGTGGTGCTCGACGCTCTGCCAGACGCCGTCATCGAGCCGGGTCAGCCAGCGCCCCTGTTTGCGGTCGCCGAGGTAGCTGCCGAGGTCGGTCGAGAAGGAGAAGCGGTGCAGCCACGGCCCCTCGCGCCGGCCCTCGCGCATCGCCCCGGCCTCCACGACCTGGCCGTGGCGATCCGTCCGCTCCAGCGGGCCATCGGCGACGCGGTCGCGGCGACGCAGGCATTGGCGGAGGCGGTGGCTGCCTTGGCGGCTGCGGCGCAGGCGAGCGCCGGCAGGGCAGGCGGCTGACGCGGCGCGCAACGC
>SXNM01000094.1 GCA_005777155.1 Pseudomonadota bacterium
CCGCGAGCGGCGCGGCGACTACCTCGGACGCACCGTGCAGGCCATCCCGCACGTCACCGACGAGATCAAGCGGCGGGTGCGCGAAGGCGCCAAGGACGCCCAGATCGCGATCATCGAAGTCGGCGGCACGGTCGGCGACATCGAATCCTTGCCATTCCTCGAGGCCATCCGCCAGATGCGCCTCGACATCGGCCACGAGAACGCGGTCAATATCCACGTCACGCTGCTGCCTTACATCCGCACCGCCGGCGAGGTGAAGACCAAGCCAACGCAACACTCGGTGCAGAAGCTGCGCGAGATCGGCGTCCAACCCGACATCATCCTGGCGCGGCACGATCACGCCATCGACGACGACGTCCGCGACAAGCTGTCGAACTTCTGCAATGTCGCGCGGCGCGACGTCATCCTGGCCCCGGATGTCGACTGCATCTACGACCTGCCCTCGCTGATGCACCTGCACGGCCTCGACGACGCGGTGTTGCGGCGGTTCCAGGGCTTGGCGCCGCAGCCCGAGGGCTTCGCGCCGCAGCCCGACCTCGCCGCCTGGAAGCGCTTCGCCCACACCTTCAAATACGCCGAGCGCAACGTCTCGATCGCCATCGTCGGCAAATACGTCGATCTCAAGGAGTCGTACAAATCGTTGCACGAGGCCCTGGTACACGGCGGCGTCGCCAACGAGGTCCGGCTCGACCTGCGCTACATCGACGCCGAGGAGATCGAGGCTCGCGGCCCAGACGCGCTGCTGGCCGGCGTCGACGGCATCCTAGTGCCCGGCGGTTTCGGCAGCCGCGGCGCCGAGGGCAAAATCCTAGCGGTGCAATTTGCCCGAGAGCGCGGCGTTCCGTTCTTCGGCATTTGCCTCGGGTTGCAGATCGCGGTCATTGAGTTCTCGCGTCATATCCTTGGGTTGACTTCCGCCAACTCCGCCGAGTTCGACAAGGATGCGCCCGACCAAGTGATTCACCTCATGGCGAGCCAGCAGGAGGTCACCCACAAGGGCGCGACCATGCGGCTCGGCAGCTACCCCTGCGTGCTGCGCGAGGGCTCGCTGGTGCGGCGCCTCTACGGCGAGCCGAGCGTCGCTGAGCGCCACCGCCACCGCTACGAGGTCAACAGCGCCTACGCCGCCCAGCTCGAGGCCGCCGGCATGGCGCTCTCTGGCAACTCGCCCGACGGCACCCTGCCCGAGATGTGCGAGATCGGCGCCCACCCCTTCTTCGTTGGCTGCCAATTCCACCCCGAATTCAGGAGCAAGCCGCTGCGTCCCCACCCCTTGTTCGTCGGCTTCGTCGCCGCCGCTCTGCAGCGCTCGCAGCGCCTCGTCGCCGAGGACAAAGCGCCAGCCTCCGCCACTTTGCCCGACGCTGGCGGCGTGCAGGCCGCGATGATCCAGTTCACCAACGGCCTCACCAGCAACGGCCTCACCAGCAACGGCCTCACCAGCAACGGCCTCACCAGCAACGGCCTCACCAGCAACGGCCTCACCAGCCACGGCGTCTCTCACCCCGCGGCCGCCAACCTTGGCGCCAAGGGCGCCGAGCCGTGACGCTAGAGCGCCCGGGGACCCTGCACGTCGTCGCCACGCCCATCGGAAACCTCGAAGACCTCAGCCCACGCGCCGCCGCGACGCTGCAGGCGGCCGACTGGGTGCTGTGCGAAGACACCCGCCACAGCGCGATCTTGCTGCGCCGCGTCGGTAGCCCGGCGCGGACGCTGTCGCTCAACGCCCAGAACGAGGCCGGGCGCATCCCCACCGTGCTGGCGGCCTTGCAGCAGGGGCAGATGGTGGCGCTCGTCAGCGACGCCGGGACGCCGTGCCTCTCCGACCCTGGGGCGCGGCTGTGTGCGGCGGTGCATGAGGCGGGCCTGCCGGTGCGGACGGTGCCGGGCCCCTTCGCCGCTGCGGCTGGACTCGCCGCCTCGGGCCTCGCGCCGCAACCCTTTGCGTTTTGGGGCTTTCTGCCCAAGCGCTCGGCCGCCCGTCGCACCGCGCTGGCCGCCCGTCTGCGCCCCGACCCCGACGGCGACGCCATGAGCCACGCCTTCTATGTGCCCGGCCGCGATCTGGTGGCCTGCCTGCAAGACGTGGCGGCGGTGGCCGCGACGGCGCAGGTCGTCGTCGCCCGCGAGCTGACCAAGGTGCACGAGGGCTACCTGCGCGGCCTCGCCGGTGCGCTGGCGGCGTCGCTGCCAGAGGAGGTCCAGCGCGGTGAGGCCGTCCTGCTGGTCGAGGTCGAGGCGGCGGTCCAAGTCGGCGCCCCACCGCCGCCAGCGCTGGACGATCAGCTGCGGGCCTTGGCCGGCGCCGCTGACCGCAAGGAGGCGCTGCGGGCGCTCGCGAAGCGCAGCGGGCTGTCGCGGCGGGCGCTTTACCAGCGGCTGCTGGCCCTCGGCGGCGGGCCAGAGCGAGCCGACCTCGCCGATGACGACGGCGCCCCCGCCGCCGAGAGCGCCCACGATGACGGCAGGGCGCTCGCCTCCGCCGCCGCGCCCAGCCCCGCCGCAGCGTCGGAAGACTGAGCCCCCCGCGCGCCGAGCTGTCGCGCCGACGCGGCCCCACAGCGCCAGAGATTTCCCAGCGCGCGAGAGATGACCCGGCGACAATTCTCCGCCGGCCCTGACAGATCTCACCGCGCCGAGGCAATGACAGAGGGCGGAGCCCTGCGCAGGCCGCGCCGTTGACCCACCCGGTCCCCCGGGAGGCCCCATGAACCGCTCCGCCCTCCACGCCGCCTTCGGCGCCCTCGCCGCGCTGGCGCTGTCGCCGCCGGCGTCGGCCCTGGCGCTCCTTCAGCGCGCCGACGCGGCGCTGGCGCCGACCAGCGCAGCCGTCGCCGCCACGCAGAAGATGACCTCGTCGAGGTCGACCTCGCCGTCGGGGAGGCCGGCCCCCATCTTCGTCATCTTCGACGGGACCGAGATTGTGTCGACGACCAAAGGCCCAGCGCCCATATTCGTCGGCAGGACGCCGCGCCCGACCTTTGAACGGCTGCTGAAGCTCCGCAAGAGCCTGCGCGCCGAGTTCGTCAGTGGCCACACCGATCCAGCGCTGCGCTGACGTCGTTCGCCGGTCGGCGCCTCGCCGCTCCCCGGGGCGCCTGGACTCCGACGCAGCGCCGCTACGCCGGCCGCAGGAAGCGGGCGACCACCTTCTTCACGCCGGCGCGCGGAAAGCGGACGGTGATGCGCGCCATCGCGCCGTAGCCGCTGACCTCCAGCACCTCGCCGACCCCGAAGGCGTCGTGGGCCACCTTGAGGCCGAGGCGGAATGGACCTTCGATCTCGCGTTGAATCTCCGGCACATCGCTCAAATCGCCGCGGCCGCGTGGCGGGCCGGCGGCCTCGGCGTCCTCGCCCAGGTGGCGTGGCCGGGCGACGACGGCGCTGCGGTCGCCGAGGCCGAGGCCACCCGTGCCGCTGCGTCCTCCGACGGCGCTGGCGACCCGCATGAAATTCGCAGCGCCGCCGCCATAGCCGCCGCCGCCATAGCCGCCGCCGCCGGACATCGCCCCGGCGCCATAGCCGCCGCCGGCCACCCCGGAGAGCTCCAGGTGCTCCTTCGGCAGCGCGCGCAGAAATGGCGACGGCTGCGTCAGCTCCTCGCGGCCGAAGCGCGTCCGCAGCCGCGCCAGCGTCAGGTGCATGCGCTTGCGGGCGCGGGTCATGGCGACGTAGAGCAGCCGCCGCTCCTCGTCCTCGTCGACGTCGACGTTGCTGTGCGGCACCAGCGCGGCCTCGAGCCCAGTGACAAAGGTCACATCGAATTCCAGGCCTTTGGCGGCGTGCATCGTCATCAGCGACAGGTGTCGGCCGTCGGCCTTGAGGGCGTCGATGTCCGCCACCAGCGCCACCGTCTCCAGGTAGGCCTGCAGCGAGCGATCGGCCGCCTCGGCTGCGAACTCGGCCATCGCCGAGACAACGGCGCCGAGGTTCTCGAGACGCGCCTCGGCCTCGTCGCTGCCATCTGCCAGCAGGGCGTCGCGCAGCCCGCTGTCGCGCAGGACGCGGTCTCCGGCGCTGTCGGCGGGGAGCGTGGCGCAGCTGTCGCGCAACGCCTGAATCAGCTTCGTGAAGCCCGCCAGCTTGTCGCGGGCCCGGCCGCCCTCGCCGCGGCGCACTAGGTCCTCGGCAGCGCGTGGCAGCGACATGCCCATGGCCGTAGCGTGGGCCTCGACCAGCTCGATGGTGCGGTCGCCGATGCCGCGCGTCGGCGTGTTGACCGCCCGCAGCCAGGAGGCGGTGTCATCGGCGTTCACCACCAGCCGGCAATAGGCCAGAAAGTCTTTGATCTCAGCGCGCTCGTAGAAGCGGAGGCCGCCGACCACGACGTAGGGCAGGCGAAAGCGCGACATCGACTCTTCAAGCAAGCGGGACTGCGCGTAGGTGCGGTAGAAGACCGCGATCTCCGAGAGCTTGACGCCGGCGCGGGCCTGCTCCTCGATGCAGCGCGCAACCCAGTCGGCCTCGTCGCGGTCGCTGGCGGCGGTGTGCAGGACGACCTTGGCGCCGTCGCGCTGTTCGGTCCACAGCGTCTTGTCGTGGCGCTTGCGGTTCTGACGGACGACAGCGCCGCTGGTCGCCAAGATGACGTCGGTGCTGCGATAGTTGCGCTCGAGGCGCACGACCAGGGCGCCGGGGTGGGCCTCCGGGAAGCCGAGGATGTTGTCGATCTCCGCGCCGCGCCACGAGTAGATGCTCTGATCGTCGTCGCCGACCACCGCGAGGTTGTGGTGGACCGAGGAGAGCTGCTCCAGCAGCTGATACTGCGCGCCGTTGGTGTCCTGAAACTCGTCGACCAGCAGGTGGCGCAGGCGCCCAGCCCAGTGCAGGCGCAGCGCGTCGTTGGCTTGAAAAATCTGCACCGGCCGCATCAGCAGGTCGCCGAAGTCGACCGCGCCGGCGCGCCGCATCTCGTCCTCGTAGAGCCCATAGACTCGGGCCGCCGTGCGCTCGCTGCTGTCCCCCTGCGAGAGCCCATTGTCTCCGGGGAGCTGGCAGCGGTTCTTGGCGCGGTCGATGTAGGCGGCGACCTTGCGCGGGGTGTGGACCTTCTCGCTGATGCCGGCGGCGCGCATGACCCGCGTCAGCATTCGCTGCTGATCGTCCCGGTCGTAGATGGTGAAGCTGCGCGGGATGCCGGCGAACTCCCCGATCTGCCGCAGCAAGCGCACGCCGATGCTGTGAAAAGTGCCGAGCCAGAGATCCTGCGCCGCCGGCCCGAGCAGCGTCTGTAGCCGGTGCCGCATCTCGCCGGCGGCCTTGTTCGAGAAGGTGACGGCCAAAATCTGCCACGGCGGCACGCCGCGCTGGAGCACGAGGTGGGCGATGCGGTGCGTGATGACGCGGGTTTTTCCCGAGCCGGCGCCGGCGAGCACCAACATCGGGCCGGCGTCGTGCAGGACCGCGGCGCGCTGCTCGGGGTTGAGGCCACGCAGCAGGGGCTCGTCGGCGTCGCGCATCGCGCCCTCTACCGCGTTGTGCGCTGCGCTGCCGCCCGCCGCAGCGTCCGGGGCGACCTTTCGGTGATCGCTGCGGTCGAACAGGTCAATAGTCATGACGCCACAGCCTCCCATCCCAGCGCCGACAGCTACGGCCAGAGCCAGTCGAGCATGCACCGGCCACGGCGGCAATGCCCAGACCGCAGCGCGAAGCGCCCGCGATCGCCGCCGCGCGCTCGGCGTCCGCCGGCCTGTACGGCGGGCGCTTCAGCCGGCAGCCGCGTAGCAGAAATTTGCCCCCCGATCGCCAGCCGTTAGCCTCGGCCCAGCCGACGCGCGGCCCAGCGCCCGCGATCGCCCCTCACCCGAAACGCCCACCGCCCGGGCGCCCATCTCCCCCGCGAGGTCGCCATGAAGCTGCTGCGCCACCCCCTGCTCCCCTGGTCCCTGCTCGGTCTCTGCCTCCTCGGTTTCGGCGTGGTCGCGCTGCACGACGGCGGCACCTCCACAGCCGACAGCGCCGCGGCGGCCATCGACACCGTCGCCAAGGCCCCGGCGGCGGCGATCCGCTTGCAGCCAACGGCCGTGGCCGCCAAGCCCGAAGCGCCGGCCAGCGCGATGCCTGTCGAGGCCGTTCGCCTGAAGATCCAAGGTTCGGCTGCGGCCACCTTCGCCCGCGAGCTCGGCCGCGAAGACGGCGACAAGATCAGCGCCGCCTGGGCCCGCCTCTTCGTCTGGGACGTCGACCTGCGCCGCGGCATCCACGCCGGCGACGAGGTGGCCGCGCTCTGGACCTGGGACGAGAACGAGCTGCCCATCGCGCTAGCGGCCTCCCTGCGCAGCAAGGGCAGCGCCACGACGCTACAGGCCTACCGCTTCCAGGCCCCTGGCGACGCCTTCGCTAGCTACTGGACGGCCGAGGGCGTCGAGGTGCCGCGGCGCCTCGTCGGCGGGCCGATCGAGGGCTACGAACAGATCACCAGCCTGCTCAAGGACCGGCCGACCCACGGCGGCATCGACTTCAAGGCGCCAGTCGGCACCCCGGTCACCTCGCCGCGCGATGGGGTGGTGGCGCGCATCAACTGGAACTGGAAGGCCAACGGCAACTGCGTCGAGGTCCAACTCGCCGACGGCACGGTCGCCAAGTTCCTGCACCTCTCGAAGAACTTGGTCAAAGAAGGTGACACCGTCAAGCAGGGCCAGACCATCGCCGAGAGCGGCAACACCGGCCACAGCACCGCGCCGCACCTGCACTATCAGCTCGAGCAAGGCGGCAAGGTCATCGATCCCATCGACTACCACGGCGTCGAGCGCCGCAAGCTCCAGGGTGAGGGCCTGAGCGGTCTGCAGGCGGCCGTCGCGGAATTCGAACGCAAGCTCGCCGGCGTACAGGTCGCCGCCAACTAGAGGGTCCGTCGAGCGAGCGTGCGTCCGCCGACCCGCCACCGGACCGCCGCCGACCTGATCTGCGCGACCGCGCCGACGTTGACGCCGCAGACCCCGGCTCCTAGCCTCGGCGCCATGTCCACCGCCCCGGCTACCGACGCCCGAGATGACGCCATCGCCCTGCCCTTCTGCGCCGACCGCGTCGACGAGACCGGGCCGATGCACCTGCGGCCGGTGGTGCCAAGCGACCTCGACGCGCTCTTTGCGCACCAGGCTGACCCTGAAGCGGCGGCGCTGATCCCTCGCCAGCCCCGCGGCCGGCAGGCGTTTTTCGACAAGTGGGGCGAGGTGTTGGCGGACCCCGCGTACTGCGCCCGCGCGGTCGTCTGGCAAGGCGAGGTCGCCGGCCACGTCATCTGCTTCGAGCGCGATGGCCGGCGCGAGATCGGCTGGCACTTGGACCGCGCGCACTGGGGCAAGGGGCGGGCGACGCGAGCGGTGGCGATGTTCCTTGCCTCGATCGACGAACGCCCCCTGTGGGCCCGGGTGTGGTGCGGCAATCAGGCGTCGCGGGCGCTGGCGCTGCGCTTGGGCTTTGTCTCGGTCGAGCGCCGCCGAGTGGTCGACGACGACGGGCAAGAGCGCGAGGATGAGCTGCTGCGGCTGAGCTGAAGGCGACGCGTGGCAGCGACGATGGGCTGGCGACGAAGGCGACGCCACCCGTGGCGGCGGCGCGGCCAGTGGACCCCTCCGCTGCCTGCCATGGTGGGAGTACCCGCGGCCCGGTCGTCGTCGCGCCATCGGCCCGCTGGGCCCCGAATCGCCACCGACCGCGTCCTTGAAAACCACCACCGCCCAAATCAGCCTCGACCGAGAAGACCCAGGGCCCTCAGCCCTCCCCACCGTGCGCCAGACACAGCCCTGAGGCCGGGAGCGACGATGTTCAACGCCGCCGCCCGCCTCGACTTGTCCTCGGCGCAGGAGTCTTGCTGTCTCTCTCGCGTCCGCGCCCGTGTCATCTGCCAGCCCCGCGCCATCGCAGGCAGCGGCGCCACGGGCCCCGCCGGCCCGCCCGAGCGCCTTCCAGCCCGCTCCGCGCTCGCCCATCGCAGCGGCGCGGCGATCGCAGGCGCTGGAGGTCGCGGCGTCCTGGTCGCGGCTGGTTCGGCAACGCAGGGGATGACGCGGCCATGATTGGCCATCCGCGCTCCCAGGATGAGGTCGTCCACGCCCACACTGACTTGGAGATGGGCGAGTCTTCGCGGGACGGCGGCCCGGCGCTAGAAGAATTCGCCGGCGGCCAGGTCATCGACCACTTTCGCGTGCTGCGGGTGCTCGGCCAGGGCGGCATGGGCCGGGTGCTGCTCGCCCGCGACACCCGCCTCGGCCGCCTCGCCGCGCTCAAGATCATCCGCCCCGATCGAGTGGACCCCGAGCCGGTGCTGGCACTGCTCGACGAGGCCAGGCTCACGGCGCGCCTGTCGCATCCCCACATCGTCGCCATCTATCAGATCGGCCGCTCCGGAAATTCGCCATACATCGCGCTAGAATATGTCGATGGCGTCTCGCTGCGTCGGCGGATGCGCGAGGGGCGGCTTGGCGAGCGCGAGGCGGTGCGCGTCGCGGTGGCCATCGCTTCGGCGCTGGCGGCGGCCCATCAAGCCGGCATCACACACCGCGATCTCAAGCCCGACAACGTCATGGTGCCGGCCGACGGCCGCGTGCGGGTCCTCGACTTCGGCGTTGCGGCGGTGATGGAGACGCAGACCGGCGGCCCACGCAGCGGCCAGGCTGGCATCATCGTCGGAACACCTGCCTACATGGCGCCTGAGCAGTCGGCTGGCGAGGCGCCGACGCCGGCGGTCGACATCTGGGCGCTCGGTATCACGCTCTACGAGATGCTGGCGACGCACCAACCCTTTGACGAACGCGGCGCTGGCGGACGTGCCCTGGCCGACCGGCTCGCCGACAGCGCCTTGTTGCCGCCGCCGCTGGCCGTCGAGTCGGTAGAGCTGCAAGAGATCGTCATCGCCATGCTCGATCGCCAACCATCGCGACGGCCGACTGCGGCCCAGCTGGTGCCGCGGCTTGAGGCGCTGCTGCGGGGTGCTGAGGTGAGCGAGCGCGGCGTCGCCGGGACCTTGCTGAGCGAGACCACGGGTCCAGTCTGCGGCGACGATCCAAGTCGTACCTACCTGCCAGATGAGTCGAGCAATTGCTGCCCCAATGTCAGCAACACGGTCAGTAAGATACATAAACTTAAGGCCATCGCTGCTTGGAAGCGTTGTGAGACGTGCGAAGGCGAGATCCAGTCCGTTCCCATCTCCGAGCTCCCGCCGGACCTCAAACTTTTTGATCGGGTCTTGATGAAGAAGCGTGTCACGGGGCCGTGCCGGGCTTTATACGTCCTTGAAGCCTTGAGACGGCCGCTCAACCGTGGGGAAGTTCGGTACCAGCAACTCGTTGGCTAGGTCACACCCGATGAAACGGTCATCGACGACGCTCGCAGCGACGTGAGGGGCCGCCACTGTCCCAAGCGCAGCAACCCGGCGATGTTGGGTGTCATCGCCGCGGCGCTTCAGCCGTACAGTGTCTGCGTCGATCTCGTCAACAAGCCGCCGCTCGAGACCTGCGTCCAAGACGAGGGCTGCACCGCGAATCCACGCCGCGCTCCGCTTGAGCGCTCGGCCGTCAGCCTTGTCGTCGCGCTCATCGCCGCGCTCGTGATCGTCGCGTGGCGCCTGACCACTGGCGCCTCAGCTCGCCGTTGAGCCGCTACGGGCTCGACGCGGAGGCAGCCATCAGCGGCGCCGGCGCCGAAAAACGCAGCAAGCACCTTGACCTAACACTGGCGTAACCAGTCGTCGAACAGGCTAGGCTGCATGGCCGATTCGTTGCAGAATTGCGCCACCGGCACCCTCTCGATCCAGTGACGCTGGACCAACTCGACGTTTTGCTCGGTGGAGGGTGGGAGGTCACACACGTCGTCCTGCGCGAGGTGCTGCAACGCGCCGACGCGGTGTGGAGCTTTCTGCTCTTCTCCGCTACCTCAAGGCGGCCGCAACCTTGCGCGACGAAGAGGGCCTGACCGTCGACCTGCAGGTGCCCAACGTCGAGGTCACAGGCGCCCTGCGCCGGCTGTTCGCGCAGTTTCTCGACGACGGCCTGCACGGCTCGGACCGGGCATTGGCGCTGTGTCGGGCGCTGCTGGCGGGCGAAGGTGCGGCATTCGAGGCCCTGTTGGGCGACCTGCTGCTGACCGTCACCTCGTACCACGGCACGGCGCGCGGGCAGGCCGAGGCGGTGTACCAAGCCTTTGTCGCGGGTCTTTTGGTGCGTTTGGATGAGACGCACCTCGTCAGCACCAACCGCGAGGCCGGCTACGGTCGGGTCGATGTGCTGGTGTGCCCGCGGCAACACGGCGGCGTCGGCGTGGTGCTGGAGCTCAAAACGCTCGACCGTCGCCGCGGCGAGACGCCCGAACGAGCGCTGGCCGCTGCGCTGCGGCAGCTGCAAGAGCGCGATTATGCGGCGGGGCTGCGCGGTCGGGGCGCTGGGGCGGTGCATCAGCTCGGGGCGGTGTTCGACGGCAAGCGGGCTTGGGTTGGGGTGGGTGGCGTCTGAGGCGGGCGCGGGATTGGCTGGCGTCTTGCGCCTACCTTGGCGCTTGACAGCACTGCATCACCAGCCTCCCTCCAGCAGATCCAGCCCCCACGGCTCCAGCAGCCTTCGCACCTGCACCCGGTCGAGCCCCGGATTCATTTCCACAATGTTCTCAACATCTTGCCGGTCGCGCGGGCGCCCCGCAAGCACCTTGAGCGCGACCAGGTGCTCTACGTCGACGAGCCGCACGCGCCCGACCCGCAGGTCCGCCTCTTGGGCGCATCGGACAGCAGAGCGTTGCACGTCCACCTCGGCCGTGACGAGGTCGGCGTACTGCTCGCCACGCCACAACCGCAGGTGCCATGGGGCCTTGCGTTCGACGCGCATCCCGGCAGCTTCGGCGCGAGCGATCACGAGCGCTTGTTGATCGCCTTGAAAATCGACCAGAAAGTCCACGTCGCGGGTCCGGGCGCGTTCGCCATACGCCATCACCGCGGCGCCGCCGATCAGCGCGTACGCGGGCGCCGTGTCCTGAAGCAGCGCAGCGACCGCCAACAGGATGTCGGCCAGCTCATCGCGCGAGTAGCCGCTCACGAAAGCTCCTCAAGAATGCGTCCTTCTCATCCGCTGGCGTCGGCGAGAGCTCGGCAAGGCGCCGAAGGTCGTCCAGGGTGAGCCGCTGGTCTGGCGCCCGCGCCGGTCGCTCGCCGACGGTCGCCATGCGGGCGCGAAAGGCGGCGAGGCGTGCCGCAGGGGTGTCCGTGGCCTTGGCGTCGCCAGCTTCGGATCGATCGCCCATGGACATACCCCCGGCGGGCCACCGCGCCGTCGGGCGGCCTCGCAGCGGGCAGCATAGGCGGTGTCACGACGACGCGCCAGCGCTGGGCGCTGGCGACGCCAGCTGACGGTTGGGTGCTGGTCGCCTGCGTTTGCCGTCATGGCTCGGCACGCTGCTGGATATCAGCCGCGCGAAATGGCGGTCGTACACGGAAATGTACGGCCTCGAATTCGCGCAGGCGCGGTTCGCCAAGCTCCTGCCATCCACCCCCAAGCCAGCCAAACTCGATAGGGCACAGTGCCCTCCCGGCCGCACGGAGGGCGAAGCAGGCCGAGCGACCGGTCCACGCAAGCGGAGATGACCATGGCCACTACCCTGCCCACCGTCGCCGTCAACGCTAGCTTTGATGCGATCGTCCAAGCGCTCGAAGACCTGACAGGAACCTCGGCACTCAACGGTCGCCACGATTTATGGACCCGAGCCACTGGAAGTCGGCGCCAAGAACTCGAACTCCAAACGCTGCGTGTCCCGGCGTAGCGCTCGCCGGTTGAGGTCCGCGACCGCCAGCACCAGGTCGGCCATGAGCGCTGCGTGCCGCGGGTTGGGGTGAATCTGGTACAGGCAGCGGGCCTTGGTGGTTCGGACGGTCACAGGGAGTTGCATGAGTTGCTCAATGAACGTGCGCCACTCCATCGACGCTCCCCCGAAGTACTCCTTGAGCACGAACTCCAGCAGCGCCATCACCGTCAGCTTCATGCAGGTCATCAGGCTGTCGCGCCCGGTGTCGCGCTCGTAGATTTGCGTGGGCAGGGTTTGCAGG
>SXNM01000095.1 GCA_005777155.1 Pseudomonadota bacterium
CGACGTGCAGCGCGGCGGGCCTTCAACCGGCCTGCCGACCAAGACCGAGCAGGCCGACCACCTGCAAGCCATCTGGGGCCGCAACAGCGAGAGCCCGGTCGCCGTGGTAGCGCCACGCTCGCCGTCCGATGCATTCGACGCCACCTTTGAGGCGGTGCAGGTCGCGCTTCGCCACATGATGCCGGTGATCATCCTCAGCGACGGCGCCATCGCCAACGGCGCTGAACCGTGGCGGGTGCCCGATCCGGCCCAGCTGCCCACGATCACCGCGCCCGAGCTGGCTAGCGCCGAAGGTCTAGGCGACAAGGGCTTCTTGCCCTATGCGCGCGACGCCGAGACGCTGGCGAGGCCGTGGGCTCGGCTCGGCACTCCGGGACTGCAGCACCGCATCGGCGGCCTCGAGAAGTCGGAGGGCACCGGCCACATCTCTTATGATTCCGAAAACCATCACAACATGGTGGTGCTCCGCCAGCGCCGCGTCGACAACGTCGCCAACTTCCTGCCCGGCTGTGAGGTGATCGGTGACCGCCAGGGCGACGTCTTGGTGGTCTCGTGGGGCAGCACCTATGGCGCCTGCTTGACCGCTGTTCGCCGCGCCCAGCGCGCCGGCAAGCGTGTCTCGCATGTGCACCTGCGCTGGCTCAATCCGCTGCCGAGCGACCTCGGTGAGGTGTTGGAGGGCTTCCGCAGCGTGCTGGTGCCCGAGATGAACCTCGGCCAGCTCTACAAGGTGCTGCGCGCCGGCTTCGACTTTCGGGGCCGCAGCTACACCCGCGTCGCCGGAATGCCGCTGCGGGTGCAAGAGCTCGAGGCCGAGATCGAGGCGCTGCTGCCGAGTTGAACCTTCGCATCGCTGGAGAGAGGCGCCGATGGACCAGGCAACACCCCGCACCTTCAAAGCCAAGGACTTCGCGAGCGACCAGGACGTGCGCTGGTGCCCGGGCTGTGGCGACTACGCCATCTTGTCCGCGGTGCAGAAGGCGCTGGCGGTCCAAGGCATCGCGCCGGAGTCGATCGCGTTCGTCAGCGGCATTGGCTGCTCGTCGAGGTTCCCCTACTACATGTCGACCTACGGCTTCCACACGATTCACGGCCGTGCACCGGCGGTGGCGACCGGCCTCAAAATCGGCCGTCCAGATCTCCAGGTCTGGCTGGTGACCGGCGACGGCGACGCGCTCTCCATCGGTGGCAACCACCTGATCCATTTGCTGCGACGCAACGTCGACATCAAGATCTTGCTGTTCAACAATCGGATCTATGGCTTGACCAAGGGGCAGTACTCGCCGACCTCAGAGTTCGGCAAGAAGACCAAGAGCACCCCACTCGGCTCGGTCGACCACCCCTTCTCGCCGCTCGTGGTCGGGCTCGGCGCCGAAGCGACCTTTTTGGCGCGGGCCATCGACGTCGACGCGCCGGTGCTCGGCGAGGTGTTGGCCGCCACCGCCGCACACCAGGGCGCGGCCTACGTCGAGATCTTGCAGAACTGCAACATCTTCAACGATGGAGCCTGGGACACGCTCTCGGCCAAAGAGTCGCGCGCCGACGCCCTGCTGCACCTGCGTCACGGCGAGCCGATGATCTTCGGCCGGGCCCGCGACAAGGGCATCGTCCTGCGCGGGCTGCGGCCTGAGGTCGTGACGCTCGGCGAGGACGGCCTCTCAGCGGCCGACTGCTGGGTCCATGACGCCCACGACCCCGATCCGACACGCGCCTTCATCTTGGCGCGGATGTGGGCCCCTTCGCTACCGGTCCCGGTCGGCGTGCTTCGGGCGGTACAGCGGCCTTGCTACGACGCCGCCGTCAACGCCCAGGTGGCGACGGCCCGCGCCACGCCCGGCGACCTCCGCAAGCTGCTCGTCGGGCGCAAGAACTGGACCGTAGTCTAAAAGTTCAAGGGTTTATCCGTCTCAGCAGAGAACAGGTGACGAAGGGGGGACGCTGGGCTACCATGGCCAAGTCACCCTGTCGTGACGCTCAGCTGGGAGGATGTCCATGGACCTGACGCTGATGACCAAGCCCGGACCCGAGGCCCCCGACATGCCCGTTGACGGGCTCGTCGAGAAGCACCTGCGCAAGAAGCTGGAGAAGATCGAGGCCCGCCTCGGCGGCAAGCCGCTGGTGGCGCGCGCCGTCCTCGCCGAGCTGCCGGTCGGCTTCGAGGCGACGATCACCTTGCATGGCAGCCCCGACGTCGTGAGCCATGCCCGTGAGAGTGAGCTGCTGGCAGCTGTGGACGCCGCCCTGCAGAAGCTGACCCGTCAGGTCGAGACGCGGATGGACAAGGCCAGCGGCAAGGAGCGCGGCCGCCGGGCGAGCGGAACGCAGCACAAGGCGGGCATCGCATAAGCGGACCCTGTGCGAAGCGGAGAGGACCGGCGAAGGGCCGGCGCGACGCAAGACTTCCGTCGCGCCGGCCCTTCGTGCATTCTGTTCCAGGGTGAGGAAGCTAGTTCGCGAGGGCTGTGCATGACGGCGGAGCGAGGCATCACGCGGCGAGCGGCTTGGCTGTCCTGGCTCTTCGTCGCGCTCGCGGCCTGCACTGACTGGGGCGAGGGTAGCACGTATTCGCCCCGGCTGACGCCCGGCGAGCTCCCAGGCAGCGCCGGCAGCCGCAGTAGCGGCGGGGTCATCGCGATCGACGGCGGCGCCCTGGACGGCGGCAACCTCGACGCCACCGTTGTCGATGGCGCCGCGCTCGATGGCGGGAGCACGCCCGGCGGTGACTTCGACGTGCCGATCGTGGCCGCCGACGTCGGCGGTGGCGGTAGCGGCGTCCCCGATGGCTTTCTCGCCTCGGACGTCATGCTCGCCAATGACGGCAGCGCCTCGCAGACCGACGCCGGCCGGAATGTCGACGGAGGCCCAGCCGATGCCGGCGCCGAGGACATCGGTCTGGCCGATGGCGGCGTGGTCGATGGCGGCGTGGTCGATGGCGGCGGGCTCGACAGCGGCGGGCTCGACAGCGGCGGGCTCGACAGCGGCGTGGTCGATGGCGGCGCAGCCGATGGCGGCGGGCTCGACAGCGGCGCAGCCGATGGCGGCGCAGCCGATGGCGGCGGACTCGACAGCGGCGTGGTCGATGGCGGCGCAGCCGATGGCGGCGCAGCCGATGGCGGCGTGGTCGATGGCGGCGTGGTCGATGGCGGCGTGGTGGACAGCGGGGTCAGCGACAGCGGACCGCTCGACACCGCGGGCGACGTCGTCACGGATAGCGGTCCAGTTGACACCGCCAGCGACGGCGCCGGACCGACGCTGCCCGACGCGCCCTGGACGCCGGACTGGGGCGGCTATCCAGACGCCACCTGGCCAAGTGACGTCGATGTCTACGGTGGCACCATCTCAAGCTGCTTCAACGCCTATTCGTATGTGTTCGTCGAGACCTGCACCGGCAAGGATCTCAGCACGGCCTGCGTCAACAGCGCCGCAAAGGACGCGTCGCTCCACACCCAGTTCCTCTTCCAGCCGCTGCGCGAGTGCGCCAACAGCCAGTGCGTGCCCGGATGCGCCAAGAAGGGCGGCGACACCTTCGCCTGCATTGAGGCGTGCATGGGCAAGAACTGCGCCTTCCCGCTCTTCGCCTGCATCACCCAGGGCGAGGCCGGCACCAAGGGGTGTCCCGACACCTTCAAGTGTTTGAAGCAATACGACGAGAAGATCATCTCCATCGCCAACAAGTGCTTTGCGCCCGCCACGGCGAAAGCGCAGAAGCAGCTCGCGGACTTCTTCGCCTGCGGCGTTCAGCCACAGACCGACAGCTGCTTCGACCAGCTCAACGCCTGCTATGGTAGCGGCACAGCCAGCTGCCTCGGGATGATCCAGTGCAGCGACGGCTGCCCAGAGGGCGATGAGATCTGCGGCTTCCAGTGCTTCGGGCAAGGCAGCCCCAAGGCCCAGCAGCAGCTCGACTCGCTCTGGGACTGCATCTTCGCCAACTGCTCCGACTGCGGTGGACCCAACGGCTGCTCCGAGGCCTGCCACAGCAAGTTCTGCCAGAAGCAGCAGACCACCTGCATCCTAGGCTTCTGAGGGCGCGACGCCCCGGCGCTCAGGCGATGCGCTTGCCGTCGAGCCGCAACCGTGGACCGAGCAGTCGCGTGGCCTCGGCGATGGCGATCGCTCGTTCGGCGTCGAGGTTGACGCGCCGCAACGCGGTCGGGCCGGCGGCAGCGCTGAGCGCCGGTCCATGCGGCAGCCACATCAACATCAGGTTGACCACGGCGCTCGGCCAGCGCTGGCTGAGCCGCTCCAGCAGCGGCAGCGTCGAGCGCTCCAGCTCGCCCGGCACCAGCAAGTGGCGGATGAGTAGGCGCGGGAGCCCGTCGCCGCCGGGAGAGCCGGCCGCGCTCGGCGTAGCGGCGGCTTCGATACGGTCTAGGGTCGCCTCGACCTCGGCCACATAGGCCAGCGAACCGGCGCCGAGCAGCCGCCGCGCCGCCCCATCGTCGACGACCTTGTAGTCGACGACCCAGCAGGCGACGACGTCACGCAGCAGCGCGAAAGCGCCCGGCCCAAGGACTCCGTTGGTGTTCCACACCACCGGTAAGCGCAACGACGGAGGCAGCTCAGCGAGGGTTTTGAGCACCGCCGGCAAGTGCACGGTCGGCTCGCCGCCCACAAAACTGAGGGTACGCGCGCCGCCGGCGATCCAACGTGTCAGGCGCGCCGCCAGCCAGTCCGCGCGCAACGGCACCGCCGGCGCCCGCCAGGGTTCGACCACGTGATCCCACTCGGTGCAGCCGAGGCATCGCAGCGAACAGCCGCCGAGATCGAGCAGCGCGGTCGGCGACAGCTCCGGCTCCTCGCCGTGGGAGAGCAGCGCCTTGTAGCAGGGCGCCTCCAGGTCGAGGCGACAGAACCCGACCCGCCCGTGGTGACGGTTGACGCCGCATTCGCGCGCACAAAGCCGGCAGTTCTCCGCCGCCCGCGCTGCAGACGCAGCGAGCGCCGCGAGATCTGGCGTCGCGTCGAGCCGCTCGGTCACGTCGAGCCGCTCGGTCACGTCGGCCAGCCCTCATCGTCGAGGCCGATCAGCGCCCGCGCCTGCGGGTCATGGCGCAGCGCCCAAAGCGCAGAGCCCTGCCGCTGCCGCGTGATGGCGGCGATCAACAGGTCGGCGGCGCGCGTCACGTCGCCCGCGGTGGTGAACCGGCCGAGGCCGATGCGCACGCTGCAGAGCGCCTGCTGGCGCGACAGCCCGAGCGACAGCAGCGCCCGGCTCGGCTCCCGCGCCCCAGAGCTGCAGGCCGACCCCGAAGAGAATGCCAACTCCGGCACATCCACCATCAGCGCAGCGGCGTCGACGGCCTGGATGCGCAGGTTGAGGTTGCCAGGGACTCGCCTGTCGCGGTCGCCGTTCCAAGCGATGGCAGGGACCTCGGCCTCCAGCCGCCGCCAGAGCTCCTCGCGCAGCGAAGTCAGGTGCATGGTGTCGCGCCCGAGCTCGGCCGCCGCCAATGCCAGCGCGCGACCAAGGCCGGCGATCTGCGCCGTTGGCAGGGTCCCGGCTCGCATCCCGCCCTCCTGACCACCGCCTCCCCATAGCGGCTGCAGAGGCACCACCCGGGCCCGTCGCCGCAGCAAGGCGCCGACCCCTTTCGGCCCATAGGCCTTGTGGGCGGTGAGCGCCACCAGATCGGCGTCCCAGGCTCCGGCGTCGACCGCGATGCGCCCCGGCGCCTGCGCCGCGTCGACGATCAGCAAGCCGCCCGCGGCATGGACCTGCGCCCCGAGTCCTGCTACGTCGGCGATGACGCCAAGCTCGTTGTGGACGGCCGTGACGACCAGCGCCAGCGTCCCCGCGCCCACGCCGCCGCTGGCCCCGTCTTGGCCCTCCCTGAGCGCCGCCGCCAGAGTCACCTCGTCGAGGTGGCCGTCGGGTCGCCGCGCCAACAGCCGAGGCCTGCAACCCCACTGCTCGGTGGCCTGGACCGCGTCGATGACGGCGGGGTGATCGCCGAGCACGGCCAGCACCTGCGCACCAGGCCGCGCGGCGGCGGCGGCGAGGCCGCGGATGGCGAGGTGCAGCGCCTCCGTTGCGCCAGAGGTGAAGATGACTTCTTCCGCAGAAACGCCAGTCGCTGCAGCGACCTCTGCGCGTGCCGCCTCCACCCGTGCCCGCGCTGCCCGTCCAGTGGCGTGGCCAGCGCTCGAAGGGTTGCCAGGCAGCTCGCGCAGCACCTCGATCACCGCGTCGAGGACCCGCGGATCGATCGGCGTCGTCGCGTGGTGGTCGAGGTAGAGCGGGGACTCGGCGGCGCGCAAGACAGCTCCTCGGCCGGCGCCACCGGCGTCGCGGCCCCAGCAGTGTCCAGTCGCCGTCGGGCAGGGTCAACTGCCGCTGCCGCAGGCGCCGCCGATGGGATGCGCTTGACCATCAAGCGGCCGCCGTTAGAATGTCATGGCGGGCGAGTCGCCCCGCTTCAACCCAGCGCGGTCATCGATGTCCCCTAGGAGGTTCGTCATGCATCAAAGAGGCCTCAACCTCACGCTCGGTATGCGCCTCGGCGTCGCCGGGTCGCTCATGCTGGCGCTCGTCGTCACCGGCTGCGGTAGCGACGGCGGCGAGTCCGGCGCCGGTGGCGCCGAAGCCGAAGCGCCAATCTCGCAGGCAGATCTCGTCGATCCAGACGACCTGCTGTTGGTCGAGGACGACGCCTCCGGGGCGATCAAGAAGGGCGAAGCCGCCTGGGTACTGAACGAAGCCCGCAAGCGCGCCAAGGGCGACGTCGAGCTGATCAAGTCGGCGCTGCAGTCGCTCAAGATCGCCGCGACCGCCGCCGAGCCGACCAAGAAGCTCAAGCTCAACAAGGCCTCCTACGCCATGTGGCAGGGCGAGAAGGACGGACACGTCTTTCGTCTGCACGTCTTTCGCATCGACGGAAAGCGTCTGCGCTACACCATGACCGCCCAGGCCGGCGGCAAGGGCGCCTTCAATACCTTGTTTACCGGCATCTTTGTCAAAAAGGGCGACCGCAAGGGCGGTGGCCGGTTGCACATCGACCTCGACAACTGCGCCGCCGTCGGTGGCGTGGCGGCGACCGGCAAGGTCCATATCTGGTTCGCCAACCACCAGGACACCAAGATCGGTCGCCGCATCGTCTACCGCAACGCCAAGCTCAAGGACGCCGAGGGCCCGGCGTGGAACTACGGCGCCGACTACGTCCACAAATTCGGCGTCGGCGGGCGCTACCGCACGGTGCTGATTGGCGACATCGACCCCAAGCTCCCAGGGATCGAGCTGCTCGCGCTTCGCCTGCGGTGGTCGCTTGGCCTCGGCGGGCGCGCAGATGGTGTCTTGGCCCAAGTCGAGCCGCCGCCGGTCAAGAAGCTGGCGACGCTGCACGAGTGCTGGGACGCCAAGGGCCTCCGCAGCGCCTACAAGGATGACTACGCCGGCAACGACGCGGCGAACCCCGATGACGGCGACGTCAGCAAGTGCGGCGAGTTTCCCATGGAGACGCCGCCTGACAGCGTCGCCAACGCCGCGGGCAACGACGCTGATCCAGAGCTCGACGCGCTGCTGACCGAGGCCGAGGCCGCTGGGATCGCCGAGGCCGACGCCGACAAGGTCGAGGTCGCCGAGTAGCCGGGGCGCGCGCTAGGCGCCGACGACGTCAGGTCGGCGCCTGAAGCACCTTGAGCGCCCTGTGATATCGCTGCTTGCGGTCCGACTCGCCGTTGGTGCCGCCGTTGATGCGGCGCGTCACGACACTGATCTGGCCCCGGTCCGAATACTCGTTGAGATCCCGCTCGTTCCAGAACTAAGCCGCCGTGAGGTACGTGACGGAGCAGTTCTGCGCCCGACGCAACACCCCCAGCGTCGTCGGACCGAGGCGGCCGTTCTGCGCCACGCCATAAGCCTCCTGAAACGCCGTCAGCGCCTTCACCGACTGGCCGTCGTGCGTGCCGGCGACCGGCGTCGGAAAGCCAAGTCGTGTCAAGATCTTCTGCATCTCCAACGCCGCCGGGCCGCTCATGTTCGGCTCCAGAACCGCGCCGCCCAAGATCTACTCCATCGAAGGGGCCCGCGCCTGGTCGCCGGTCGTCGCCGGTCCCTGCGGGCCTGCGTCTGGGCGCGCCTGTGGGTCGCGGACGGCCGGACTCGCGGGGTTCTGTTGTGGCTGCGGTTGGGGCTGGGTCCACATGCTTCACCTCCGGCGGGCAGCATCTTGCCTTGCCAGCACTCGTACAAGCGCCAACGCGATGCCGCTGCCTGCCACGCGGCTAGGAGTCACCACCGCGCCCTGGTGGCGGCGCGCGCGTGCGTGGCCTAGAGCCAGCCAGCGAAACGGGCCAGGAACCACTCCAGGAGACGCTCCAACAGAGGGCGCTGACGCCAGACCGGCACAGTCACCTGGATCGCGCTCTCCAGATCGTGCAGGAAGCGGCGCCTCATGCCGTGCGCTAGCCCAGCGTCAATGATCATCGCATTGATCTCCAGGTTGTAGCGAATCGACCGGGCGTCGAGGTTAAAGGTCCCGATGGTAGCCCACTCATCGTCCACCACCGCCGTCTTGGTGTGCAGCACTGAGCCCTGCCACTCATAGATCTGGACGCCGGCGTGGAGCAGCTCATCGTAGAAGGCGCGGCTGGCCCAGCGCACGATGGGGATATCGCTCTCGCCAGGTACCAGCACCCGCACGTCGACGCCGCGGCGCACCGCAGCCGCCAGCGCGCGACGGATCGCTCGGTCGGGCACGAAATACGGATTGGCGATCAGCACCTGCCGCCTGGCCCCCTGAATTTGCTGCAGGTACGCCTGCCGGATGCCCTTGCGCTCATCGCGGTAGTGGTTGCCCAACACCCGAACACGCGCCCGGCCCGCCTCAGCGCCCTCCTCCTCCTCGAGATGAACCTCGCCGAGCTGCTCATCCTGGACGCCAGTCTCCTGCGCCGCCATGGCGCCCCAGCTCCGCTTAAAGATGGTCCGCACCTTGGCCGCCGCAGGGCCGCGGACGCTGACCATGTCGTCTCGCCAGCCGCCGCCGCCCTCGGCCCGCGCTGCCCAGGGGTCGGCGATGTTGACGCCACCGAGTATCGCCAGCGTACCGTCGACGACCAGCAGCTTGCGGTGATTGCGCCGGCCGATCTGGGTCCAGCGAAAGCGCGTCCGCCAGGGCGCGATCGGGTGATACTCCAGCACCTCGCAGCCAGCCGCCCGCAGCCGATCGAACATAGCGCCATCGCTGCCCAGCGACCCGACGGCGTCGTAGACGACCCGGACCCGGCAGCCGCGCGCGACGGCCTCCTCGAGCGCCTCGGCGAAGAGGTGGCCCTTGTGGTCTGAGGCGAACCAGTACATCTCCAGCAGCACTTCGCCGCGCGCCGCTGCGATGGCAGCGCGCATCGCCTCGAGCGCATCGTCGTCATGGTGCAAGCGCACCAAGTTGCCCTCGATGTCGGCGTGAATCGCCTGCATCGGCAGACCGCTGCGGCGAAGTTGGTGCACACGGGACACGACGACCTCCCCCGCTAAAGTAGCTCGGGATGGGCCTTCCGTCAGCGCCAAAGCGCCGATCTCGACCGATCGGTCAGTCGACCACGAGCTCGTCGATCATCAACCAGCCGGTGCGGGTGAAGGTGAGGCGCAGCTCGCTCGCCACCGTCGGAGCGAGGTGCAACGGCACATCGTCGCGCTTGCCGACCGCGATCGCTGGCTGGCTGCCGTCGCCGAGCGAGAACAGCGTTGGCGCCGACCACGCCTCCTCCCCGTTCCGCGTCTCGACCGCGATCACCGAAGGCTGGCTGACTCCACCCTGCTGCGCGTTCGACAGCCCGACCGTCACCCTCTGCACCACCCGCGCGTCAGGCAGCCGCACGGTGATGGCCGGTTCACCCAGGATCCAGCCCACCCACTCATGGGCGGGCCCGAAGCCGAGATCTTGGGCCCAGGCGTCTTGACCGCGCACGCCGTCCATGAGTTGGCCAGCCACGAAGGTCCCGATCGGCGCCCCCTTGAAGGGTTTGCCGCCCACCGATCGGTTGTGCAGCTCGTCATAGTAGCACCAGGCGCCGCAGCCGGGCGCGACCGAGAAGGCGTAGACCCCGGCCCCGCATTGATCGTTGGGGTTGGCGACGCCGTCGCAATCGTCGTCCTCCGCCGTGGTACAGTCCTCGGCTGCAGCCGCCCGCCGTTGCCCCTGGCAGCCCTCGAGCCAAAATGTCCCGGTCGGGTCGCAGGCCCGCGCGCCATCGCTGCAGGCACCGACCAAGCGCTGGCTAGGCTCACCCTCCCAGCAGGGGCTTCGCTCATTCGGCGTACAGACGATCTCGCGGCAGGTGCCGCCGACGCACGTCGCGCCTGCGACGCAGCTCTCCATGCCCTGCGGGCAGAGCGCGCCCAGCGCCAATGTGCCGCCAAGCCCACCGCTGTTGCCCTGCACGATGTGGTCCCGCGACTCGTGGCAGCCGCCAGCGATCGACAGTGCAAGCGTCGCCACCACCACGCTCAGATCGCGCGCAGCCCCTCTGCTGCCCCAACGCCTAGCCGAGTTCAACACGGAAAGCCCCTCGCCCAGAAATCATGTAGGCCAAGCCTCTCCCCAGCATAGCGAGCAACTGGCGGATTGCCAAATCTCTCGGTGCCGTGCCGTCGCCTGCAGCGACCCGATGAAGAGCGGCTCGCCGCGACGATGCCTGCCGGCTAGGTCTTCGGCTGTCGCTCGCGGATGAGGCCCTCTTGCACCGCCGAGGCCACGAGGCGACCGGCGCGGTCAAAGAAGCGACCGCGCACCAAGCCTCGCGCGCCGCTGGCCGTCGGGCTCTCGATGTCGAAGAGCAACCAATCGTCCATTCGCAGAGGTCGGTGGAACCACATGGCGTGGTCGACGCTCGCCACCTGCATGCGCGGCTGCAACCACGAGGCGCCGTGCGGGTCCAAGCTCGCGGTCAAGAAGGAGAAGTCCGAGGCGTAGGCCAGCAGATACCGGTGCAGCGCCTGGTCGTCCGGGAGGGCGTCGATGGCGCGCAGCCAGATCTGCCGCTTCGCCTCTTTGCGCTCTGGTCGCAACGGGTTGCGCACCTCGACTGGCCTCAGCTCGATCGGCCGCTGCGCCAAGGCCATCGGCCGCAGGTTCTCCGGGATATGCTCGGCGACGCGCAGCGCCAGATCGCGCTCGGAGAGGAGGCCCTCCGGGCCCGGCAGAGGCGGCATCGGATCTTGGTGGTCAAAGCCGGGCTCATCGACCTGGAAGCTCGCGCCCAGGCTGAAGATCGCCTCGCCGTCCTGCACCGCCACCACGCGACGGGTCGTGAAGCTACCGCCGTCTCGGATGCGGTCGACATGGTAGATGAGCGGTCGCTTCACATCGCCGCGCCGCAAGAAGTAAGCGTGCAGCGAATGGACCGGCCGGTCCGCCGGCACCGTCTGCGCCGCCGCGCTCAACGCCTGGCCGACGACCTGGCCGCCGAAGATGGCGCCCCAGCCGAGGTCCTGGCTCTCGCCGCGGAAGAGGTCGCGATCCAGCCGCTCCAGCGAGAGCAGCGCCACGAGATCTGCGAGGACGGGTTGCATTGCGGGCCTCCAACCCGGCCTGACGGCGCGGGCGCCTAAACGCTGCCCGACGCGATCGCGGCTGGCAAGGACACCTCCGCCGCCGCCACCAGCCGACCGCTAGAGGCGCGCCCAGCGCAGTCCACCGCCGTTGGCGACGAAGCCGATCGCCTCAAGGAGCGGCCGCAACGTCGCCAGCTCCGCAGGAACGCCGTCGACCTGCTGCAGCCGAAAACGTCGCTGGCCATGGACCTCCACCAGCCGTGCGAGGCCGTCACGAAGGACCGCGCATGATGTCAGCGCAACAAATAAAAATGTATACAATGTAGTGCCATTAGCTGACAAGAACATCAGCGGGTCGCCGTCGCAGAGCAGCAGCGTCGCGCCCGCCTGGAGCCGCAACGGAGCCTCGGGGGCGGTGCGAGGCGGAGAGGCCAGGGCCCGACCCCAAGGCTGGGCGGGATCGAGCGCTGGCAGGGCCGTGAGGTGGGGCGACCCTGGCGGTGCCCGCAGCAGCTCGACGGCGCTGCCGAGGGCGTACTGCTGGCCCAAGAGGTCGGCGACGAAGTGTCCTTGCAGCGCCCTTCCGCGCTCTTCAAGCGCCCGCAAGGCCGGTCGAAGGTTGGCGAAGCCGCTGACGCCGTCTTCGAGCGCCAGGCAGTCGCGGCCGAGCACGCCGTAGCGACCGAGAAGGGTGGTGACGCGATGGACGGCGTCGGCCGTCTGGTCGAGCACAGGCAGGGCTCGCAGCAGCGACCAGCGGCCTCCGGACGCCGCCAGGGAGTGCGCCGCGCCTTCGCGCGCTAGGCGCCCTTGGCGGCGCAGGGCGAGCTGCGTTGGCGGCTGCCCGGTGACGCTGGCGCTGCGGGCGCGCAGCGGCTGCAGGCTGTCGTTGGTGATGTGTCCGCCAAAGCAGAGGCGAAACAGCGCCTCGGCCAGCTCTTGGGGGTCGGCGCCGGCGTGCTCTGGGGCGCAAAGCGGCAGGGCGAGGCGCAGGTCGAAGACGAACAGCGCCCCGCGCTCTTCTAGGCAGAGCAGCACGGCGGCGTCGAGCGAGCTCGCGACCGGCGGCGGTGGCGGCCGCCAGTGCAGGTGCAGGCGCTCGCGGCGGACCAGCGCCAGCTTGCCGTCTGCGGCGCCGAGCGCGCCACGACCACAGACGACGAAGCTGCCGCCGGCCAGCAGGGCGTCGAGGGCCGCAGGCTGAAAGTCCGGTAGCCGAGCGGGCAGCACCCGCCGCTCCCACTCCGACACCGGCAAGGCGACGCCCTCAAGCTGGCTGAGCACGGCGACCAGGTCGCGGTTGGCCAGCGCTTGGTGGCCGCCGGCGCCCTGCCAGCGCTGTAGGAGCCGGCAGAAGGCGGCCCCCTCGACCGCGGCGACGGCGGCCCGCGCCCGCTGCAGGCTGAGCCGCTGGATTCGCCGGAGCACGGCGGCGTCGCAGAGCTGCGGGGTGGGCCGGTCTGGCCGCAGCGCGCCCTCGACGAGCGCACCGACGCTGACAAGCGCCGCCGCCGCTGGGCGAAGCACCCCGATGTCTACCGCCAAGACCGCCCGCGCCTCGTCGAGCGTGAAGGGACCGCGGCGGCTGGCGAAGAGGCGAAGCCGATCGCTAAGGGTCCAGCCGTCATCGACGTCGGGCATCGGACGCGCCGCGAGCGCGGCCTCGACCTCAGCGATCGCGACGGGATCGAGCAGCGCGCGCAGATCGACGTTGCCGAGCAGCTCGGCCAGCATGGTCCGATCTAGGGCCAGCGCCGCCGCCCGGCGCTCCGCCACCGGCGCGTCCGCCTCGTACATGAAGGTAGACACCATACGGTACGCGAGGTTGCGCGCCATCGGTGAGGGTCGGGCGCTGTCGACTACGCGAAGCAGGATGGCGCCGTCTCGCGCCTGTTGCAGCAGCGAGCGCAGCGCCTCCAGATCAAAGATATCCTGAATTGCCTGTCGGTATGTCTCTATCACAACTAAAAAATCTTGCTGTTGCGACAATAAGGATAGCAGGCGCTGCGCCCGCCGCCGTTGCGCCCAGAGGGGCTGTCGGGCGGTTGGGTGGCGCTTGCGGACGAGGAGCGCCCGAGCGGCGTTCTCGCGGAACAGACTTGAGAAGAGCGCGGAGCTGGCGAGCCGTTCGGTCAGCAGCTCGTCGAGGCGGTCGGGGTCGGGGAGCCAGCGCTCTGGGGTCTTGGCGAAGGGGTCTTCGTCGAGGGCGGCGAGGGTGAAGACGATGCCGTCGTCGGTCCATACCGAGCGGACCGTGACGCCCGTGACCTCGCCGAGCAGTTCCTCGAGGACCAGCGCCCACGGGGCAAAGACGCGCGCCGAGCGGGCCGAGGATGCAGACGCGCAGGTCGCCGAGGTCGTCGAGGAAGCGCTCAACCACCACCGTGCGGTCGTTCGGCATCACGGCCGTCGCCTGCCGTTGCTCCTCCAGGATGGCCGACAGTTTGGTCGCGAGGCCGGCCGAGATGGGGGTCTGCGCTTGCAAGAAGGTCGGCAGCTCGGCGCTGGGCACGGGCTGGGCGGCGCGCAGCAGGGCGCCGACGGCGAGGCCGAGGGCCAGGGGGCGCCCTGGACCGTCGCCGCGCCAGTAGGGGAGCGTTCCGGTCTGGCCGGGCGCCGGAGAGACCAGGACGCGGTCGCGGGAGATCTCCTCGATGCGCCAGGCGGAGGCGCCGAGGACGATGACCTGGCCGACGCGGGCCTCGAACACCATCTCTTCGTCGAGCTCACCGACCTTCGGGCCGCCCTGGCCGATGTGCACGGCGAACAGGCCGCGGTCGGGGATGGTGCCAGCGTGGCTCGCGGCGACGATGCCAGCGCCGTTGCGCCCCGAGACGACGTCGCGGTCGCGGTCCCAGTGTAGCAGCGGACGCACCTCTGCCAGCTCGGTGGCGGGTAGCCGGCCGGCCATCATGGCCAACACGCCGTCGAAGATCGGCTCGGAAAGCGCCTCGTAGCCGGCGGCGCGCCGCACGGGTCGCAACAGCTGCAGTCGCGGCGTCGGCGCCGTCGCCGCCATGGCGACCAACTGCTGGGCGAGCACGTCGAGCATTGGTCGGGGCGGAGGCAGCGGCTCCAGGTGGCCGGCGAGCATCTCGGCGCCGACGACGGCCGCCTCAAGCAGGTCCAGGCCGGGCCGCGGCAAGATCCACCCCTCGCTGGTCTGGCCGACGCCGTGACCGGCGCGGCCGATGCGCTGCAGGCCGCTGCTGACCCTGCCGGGGCTGCCGATGCAGATCACCTGATCGACGGCGGCCATGTCGATGCCGAGCTCCAGCGAGCTGGTCGCGACGATGGCGCGGACCTGTCCCGACGCCAGCGCCGCCTCGACCTCGGCGCGACGGCTGTGGCTTAGGCTGCCGTGGTGTGCGAGGGCGAGCGGCCCGCCATACAGAGCGTCGAGCTCGTTCGCCAACCGCTCGGCCGTGCCGCGGGCGGCGACAAAGAGGATGGTGGTGCGGCGCGCGCAGATCGCCGGCAGCAGCCGGGCGCACAGCGGCGTCTCGCCGGGCATCGTCAGGGCCGGCACCGTCGATTGCAGCGCCCGACGGGCCTGGGTGGTCTCAGCCGACAACGCGGCCCCGGCGGTCAGCGTCGCCTTTTTGGTCCGCGCCCTGTCGGTGAGGTGCATTACATCGCTTGGCGTCGGGATCGCCCAGACGTCGGCGGCGACCGGCAGCTCGAGCGCGTCGGCGACCTGCAGGCGCAGCCGGGGCCCCTCGCGGGCGTCGGCCACGGCCACCTCACGGTCGCCGCCGAGCCACCCTGCGACCAGCGCCACCGGGCGGGCCGTCGCCGACAGCCCGACGCGCTGGCAGTCGCGGCCGCACAGCGCGTCCAGCCGCTCCAGGCTTAGCAGCAAGTGGGCACCGCGCTTGGTGCCGCACAGCGCATGCACCTCGTCGATGATCACGGTGTCGACGGTACGCAGCGCCTGCGCCACGCCGCCGCCAAGCATCATGTAGAGCGACTGCGGCGTGGTCACGAGGACGTGGCCCGGCCGCCGCGCCATCTTCGCCCGGGCCGCCGCCTTGGTGTCGCCGGTGCGGATCGCGACCTCGACCGGCGCCAGCGCGATCCCAAGCTCGGCGGCCGCGGCCTGGATGCCGCGCAGAGGCCGCTGCAAGTTGCGCTCGACGTCGTGCGCCAGCGCCTTGAGCGGCGAGACATAGAGCAGCCGAAAGCCTGCCTCTTCCGCCCGCTCGCCGGCGCCGCCGCGGTGCAACAGCTGATCGAGGCCACAGAGAAATGCCGCTAGCGTCTTGCCGCTGCCCGTCGGCGCCAGCAGCAGGGCGTGGGGCGCGCCCGCAGCAGACGCCAGCCCGCCGCCTGAACCGCCGTCGGCCCGGCAAAGGCGCTGTCGAACCAGCGGCGCGTCGCGTCGCCGAAGGGCAAAGTCTCGCTCACGTGGCCTCCCAGGACCCGCAGCAACCTTACCAGCCCGCCGCCCGCAGCGGCAATCGTCGCCGCTGGCGAGGACTTGCACCCCTTGGTGCCAGACGCCACCCTGCGAGCCGCGCCGGCCCTCCCGGTCGTCGCGCCCAGCTCTCTGGAAGCATCGACTTGAAACGCCTTCTATCATTGGCTTTAGCATCTGTTGTAGCGTCGCTGATCAGCGCGCCCGAAGCCGGCCTGGCTCGACCCAAGGCACGCCCACGGCGGCCGCCGCCCGAACAGCGCCACTTCGACCCTTCCAGCAGCGTCTGGCAGGGCAGGGTCGACGCCGCCGAGGTCTTGCAAGGGACGCTGCGCCTTCACGTCGACGCTCTGGCGCGCGCCGTCCGCGGCATGGTCAGCGCCCGCGACGCACAGGGCCTCGTCCGCTGTGCCGTGCGCGGGACGCTGACGGGCCACGAGCTGGTCGCCACCTGTCAGGATCAGGGCATCGGCACGCCGGCACTGGTGGGCACGTTGCGGGGCCGATTGCAGCGAAGTGGCGCCACCCTGCGGTTCGAGGGGACCCTGCGTGGTCGGCCGCTGGAGGGCGACATCGACTGCAAGCGCGTCCGGCCCTGACGGTGGACAGGCACGGACTCTCGGGCCACAATCTCCCCTAACGGCGCCGCCGCCTTGACGTCGCAGGGTTGCGACATCATGCGACGAATGGCGGTGCGGTGGGTGCATCTTCGCCCCTGACGGTGGCGAGCTGACGCTAGCTCGGCGGCGCGCCACAGGCTGCCAGCTCCGCCCGAGGTCGCCTCGGTTGGCGAGGACCAGCCGGGCGCCCCCCTGCAATGCAACGCGGCGACCCTGGCGCCGCGCGAGGGGCCCATGCCCATCCCGAGCCCGCTCGCCCTCCTTGAGTCGATGATTTTGGCGCGCGCCCTCGACCAGGTCGCGCTGGAGCTGCGCGCCGCCGGCCACGGCCACTACACCATCGGCAGCGGCGGCCACGAGTCCAATGTCGTGCTCGGCCGCCTGACGGGCCCAGGCGATCCGGCGCTGCTGCATTACCGCAGCGCCGCGGTGCAGATCGAGCGCGCACGGCACGTGCCCGGGCACGACGTCGTGCGCCACATCGCGCTGTCGCTGTGCGCTTCGGCCGAAGATCCGATGAGCGGCGGTCGGCATAAGGTCTTTGGTCATCCGCTGCTCGGCATTCAGCCCTCGACCAGCACCATCGCTTCACACCTGCCGCGCGCCCTCGGCATCGCCTTTGCCATGCAGCGCCGCCCTAAGCTCGGGCTGCCGCCCATGCACGCGCCTGACGCCATCGTGCTCGCCACCATGGGCGACGCCAGCCTCAACCACAGCACGGCGCAGGGCGCGCTCAACGCGGCCAGCTGGATGGCCCACCAGCGCCTGCCTTTGCCGCTGCTGGTGGTCGTGGAGGACAACGGGCTCGGCATCAGCACGCGCACGCCCGAGGGCTGGGTGGCGGCGCGGCTCGGAGCGATGCCGCACATGCAGGTGTTCACCGCCGATGGCAGCGACCTTTTCGGCACCTACGACGCCGCGGAGGCCGCCGTCACCCATGTCCGCACACGCCGGCGACCGGCGCTGCTGCATCTGCGCACCGTGCGGCTCCGCGGCCACGCCGGCAGCGACGTCGACTCGGTGTACCGAAGCCCGGCGGAGATCGCCGAGGCCGCGACGCGCGATCCGGTGGCCTGCGCCGGCCGACAGCTCGTGCAGGCAGGCCTCCTCACCGAGCCTGAGCTGCGCGCCCTCGAGGAGCGCTGTCTGGCGCGGGCACGCGAGGCCGCCGCCGCCGCCGCCGCCAGCCCGCGGCTCAAGAGCCGTGCGGCGGTGATGGCGGCCGTGACCCACCCACTCCCAGCCGAGGTCGCCGCCGGCAGCGAGCGTCCGGCGGCGTCGCCGGCGCCCGCGCTGACCTTGGCCCAGGGCATCAACGCCACGTTGGCCGAGGCGCTGGCTCAGCGGCCAGAGGTGCTGATTTTTGGCGAGGACGTGGCCAAGAAGGGCGGCGTTTATGGCGTGACCAAGGGGCTGCTCGACAAGGCAGGGCCGGCGCGGGTGTTCAACGCGTTGCTCGACGAGCAGACCATCCTCGGCATGGGTCTCGGCGCCGGGTCGACCGGCCTGTTGCCCATCCCGGAGATTCAGTACCTCGCTTACCTGCACAACGCCGAAGACCAGCTGCGTGGCGAGGCGGCGACGCTGCCGTACTTCTCCAACCTCCAGATGGCCAACCCGATGGTGGTGCGAATCGCCAGCTTCGGCTACCAAAAGGGCTTCGGCGGGCATTTTCATAACGACAACGCGATCGCTGTGTTGCGCGATATCCCCGGCATCGCGGTCTGCGCTCCGGCCCGCGGCGACGACGCGATCGCGCTGCTGCGGGCGGCGCTCGACTTGGCGTGGCGCGCCAAGCGCGTCGTCATCGTGCTCGAGCCAATCGCGCTCTACCACAGCCGCGACCTCCACCGCGACGGCGACGGCGGCTGGGTGGCGGGACCGGGCGAGGGCTCGGCGGCGTTCGCTCGCGCGCGCCAGTACCTCGTCTCCGCCCAAGGCAAAGCCGAGACGGACAAGGCCTCGCCCGCCCCCGCCCCCGCCCCCACCCTCGCCATCGCCACCTACGCCAACGGCCTGTGGATGTCGCTTCGCGTCGCGCAGCGCCTCGCCGACGAGCTGGGCATCGCCGTCTGCGTCCTCGACCTGCGCTGGCTGGCGCCGCTGCCGCTCGACGACGTGCTCGACGCCGCACGGCGCTGTGGGCGGCTGCTGGTGGTCGACGAGTGTCGGCGCAGCGCCGGCGTGCATGAGGCGATCGCCGCCGCGCTGCTCGAGGCGCAGCAGGACGACGACGCGCTGCGCCAGGTCCGCTACCGGTCGTGCAGCAGCGCCGACAGCTTCGTGCCCTTGGGGGACGCCGCCAACCTCGTCTTGTTGTCCGAAGCCGAGATCGAGGCGGCAGCGCGCGCCCTGCTGGCTGCCGTGGCGCCGGCGCCGCGTGGCTGAGCCCAAGGGCGCGTAAAGGCTTGCGGCCAGCCCTCGGAAGCGGTAGGTCGGCGGCTGCGCCCTGCAGCCAACAAAGAGGCGGCGGCGCCCGGGAGTTGCCATGCGAATTTTCGATGAGATCGCCCTCAAATCCCATGAGCAGGTGGTCTTCTGCCACGACGCGTCGAGCGGCCTGCGCGCGATCATCGCCATCCACGACACCACGCTCGGGCCGGCCCTCGGCGGTACGCGAATGTACCCCTACGGCTCCGACGAAGAGGCTCTGATCGACGTGCTGCGCCTCTCCCGCGGTATGACTTACAAGTCGGCGGCGGCCGGGCTCAATCTCGGCGGTGGCAAGGCGGTCATCCTCGGCGATCCGAAGAAGATGAAGAGCGAACAGCTCTTTCGGGCCTATGGCCGCTTCGTCCAGGGGCTCGCCGGTCGCTACATTACCGCAGAGGATGTCGGCACCACCGTGCGCGACATGGAGTGGGTGCGGCACGAGACCGACTACGTCACCGGCATCAGCCGCGCCCTCGGCGGCTCCGGTGACCCTTCGCCGATGACCGCGCTCGGCGTCTACGAGGGCATCAAGGCGGCGCTGCTCTTCCAGAATGGGTCGTCGACGCTCGCTGGCAAGCGCGTCTCGGTGCAGGGCGTCGGCGCCGTGGGCCGGCACCTCGTCGATCTGCTCGCCCATGACGGCGCCCGCCTCGTGGTCTGTGACGTCGACAGCGACAACCTTGCCGCAGTCACCCGCAAGCACCCCGAGGTCGAGGTGGTGGCGCCAGAGGCCATCTACGACGCGCCGGTCGACATTTACGCCCCCTGCGCCATGGGTGCGACCTTGGGCCCGGCGACCATCCCCCGCCTGCGCGCCAGCATCGTGGCGGGCTCGGCCAACAACCAGCTCGCCGACGACAGCCGCGATGGCAGCTCGCTCGCCGCCCGCGGCATCATCTACGTGCCGGACTACGTCATCAACGCCGGCGGCTTGATCAATGTCGCCAACGAGCTCGAGAGCTACAACCGCGAGCGGGCGACCCAGCGCGTGGCCGGCATCCACGACATCATCCTCGAGGTGCTGCGGCTGGCGCAGGCCGAGGGGACCCTGCCCCACGAGGCCGCCGACGCCCTCGCCCTGCGCCGCATCGCCGGCATCGGTCGCATCAAGGGCCAGTACATCGGCGTACCCGTGAGCCGCCGCGCGGGGACCTAGCCGCCGACCAGTTCTGGTGCATAAGAAGGCGTGGAGTGTAGTTATGGTTCGTTTTGGTTCTGCACCATCATGCCCTATCACTATCCGGCGGTGGCCTGGCCTAGGCCGCTGGCTGGCCGTGGGCTTGGCCCCCGTGGCTTTGGCGCTCGCTGGGCCAAAGCTGGCGGCTGCCAATGGCAATCACACGCACATCGGCATCTCGCTGCTCGCCATCGACCTGCTGCCTGCGGGCGATCTCAAGACGCTGGTCAGCGACCCCGCCGTGCGACCCATGCTCCTCAACGGCACCGTCTTTCCCGACGGTGGTTACGCAGTCGGCCACCCGTACGGCGAGGCGGCACACTGGGAGCCGTATCAACGCAAGTTGGTCGCCCGGGTGCGGGCGGCCTGCCCCGACCCGATGGCGACGCTGGAGTGCCGGCAAAAGTTCGCATTTTTGCTGGGCATGGCGAGCCACGGCATGGCTGACCAAGTGTTCGACGCCTTGTACATGGACGCGGCCAAGAAGCACGATGCGGCGAACTGGTCCGATGAGCTGCTGCTCGGCTTTGACACCTCGACCGACGTGCTCTGGGTGGCAGAGCGAGGCGGCGTCGAGGCCCCGTCGCTCTGGCTCCCCATGCCAGAGCTGCTCGCGACCTTTCAGGAGGTCGGCATCGCCGTCGAGGCCGCGACCATCGAGGATGGCCAGACCGTGCTGTTGCTGATCGTCCTTGGCTACGGCAACAACGCCGCCAAGGATCCGAAGAAGGTCGCTGCTGCCAAGGAGCGCTATCCTTGGGGCGCCGCACACTTGCTCGATCCACACACCCCAGGGTCGCCGCCGAGCGAGGCCAAGGTGGTCGCGTCCTATTGGCGGCAGCTGTGGAGCGAGTGGGCCGAGGGCGCGGCACCGAGCCTTGAGGTGTTGGCGACGCTGCCGTCGGAGGGCGGCGGTGGGCTGGCCGGCGACAAGGGGGACCCGACTTCGACGGCGGCCATCGTGCTCAGCCGTGGTGTCGACGCCGCGTCGGTCCAGGCTACCGCTCTGCAGCTGCTGGCCGGCGGAGCGGTGGTGCCGGGCGACCGAAACCTCTTTTACGGCGAGGGCAGCCACGTCCTGCGTCTGCGGCCAAAGACGGCGTGGCCGAGCGGCGAGGTCACGCTGCGCTGGGCCGCTGGTGGTCTGAAGAGCTTCGACGGTTTTGCCCTGGCGACCGGCGGCGAGGTCGTGGTGGCGGTCGGGCCGTCGACGGCGATCGAGCCGGGCCTGCCGCCGCCCGGCTGGTCGCTGGCCCTGCCAAGTGCAGGCACAGGCGGTGACCCTGGCGACGCCGCCGGCGGCTGTGAGGCGAGCCCGGCGCGTTGGCTACCGTCGACGGGGCGCGGCGCCTGGGGCGTATTCAGCGTGGCTTTGGTCTGCCTCGCCCTGCGGCGGCACCTGCGGAGGCGCGATGCTGCGCTTGCGCTATGATACGGCGCCGGCCTGGAAGGCGGTGCTGCTGGACAATATCGACGAGTTCCTCTGCGATCACGCGCACAACGAGCGCAAGGTCGCGGCGGCCGCTTTGCAGCTGGCGGCGCATCAGCCGCGTCACAGCGGGCTGGTGCATGACCTGATCGCGATGGCGGGGGAAGAGGTAGAGCACTTCGGCAGGATCCATGCCCTCATCGTCGAGCGCGGCGGCGAGCTCCGTCACGACCAGCCCGACCCCTACATGACGGCGGTGCACCGACTGTTGCGAAGGCCCGACAACGCGGCGTACCTCCTCGATCGGCTCCTGGCGTTCGGCATCGTCGAGGCGCGGGGATGCGAGCGGTTTCGGATGGCCGCTGAGGCGCTGTCGCCTGGACCGCTCGGCGCGTTGTATTGGGAGCTCACGGCGAGCGAGGCGCGGCACCACCAGTGCTACGTCGGCTGGGCGAGGGAGCTGTACCCGGAGCCTGAGGTGGCGTCTCGCCTCGACGAGCTGCTCACGGCCGAGGCGGCCATCGCCAGAGCACTGCCGCTGCGGCCGGCGTTGCATTGAGCCGTCGCGGCCTCGGGCGACGCCTGCCGACCGCGGCGCTCCCGGTCGCAGCGTCCGCAGGGCTGGCCTTATCGCCCGCGCGCTAGGTCGGGCCTCGCTCGTCGCTCCACCCTTCGCGGTCGCGCCAGCCATAGCCGACAGCGCCGATGCTGAGGACGTGGGCCGCCGCCGCGAACCAGAAGGCGTTCTGTTGCTGGGAGGCGCCGATGGCCGCGCCGATCGCGTAGGGCAAGATCGCCAGCGACATCCGCCGTCGCGTCATCGCCGCGCTGGCGCCGATGCCGACCAGGTAGATCAGCAGCTCAAGAGACACCATGAGCCCCACCGAGGCCTGCAGCTGCAGGGAGAGCAGCCGGGCCATCGCGACGGTGCCGATGGTGATGGTGCCGATATGGAAGAGCCGCAGGTTGACGCCGGTGTCGCGCATGTGCTGCCAGCGCACCCCGCCATAGACGAAGGTCACCAGCAGCTGCAGGGTCGGCAGCGCCGCGTGAACCCAAGGGTTGAGGAGGTCTGCGCGAAAGGCGAGGCCCTCGCCGATGTTGACGCCGGCCTGGATGGTCGCTAGGGCGACGGCGAAGCCTCGGCGGTTCTTCAACCCGACGCGGTAGTCGTGGCGGTGACCGATGGCGCCCATCTGGTGTAGCGCCTCGCTCTTTGCGGCGCGGTCGAGGCGGGCCTGACGCAGGCGCGCCCCGATGGCGTCGTCGCGCTGGGACAGCTCTTCCGACAGCAGCGAGGCCTGCATGATCTCGCCGGCGTCGAGGCTGCGCTCGATCATCATGATTAGGACCTGCTGCAGGCCGTCGCGAGCGCGGAGGTTGCCGGGCCAGATCTCAAGCGCCTGCTGGAAGCCGAAGCGGCAGGCGGCGAATAGGCGGTGGACGCCATTTGGGTCGAACTAGCTGACCATGTCGAGGGCGTCGGCAGGGGCCACCGTCGCCAGCTCCATGGCCTGGCGCAGCGCCCGCTCAGTCAGCTCGATGCTGGCGCGGTTGCGGAGGTACTCGCTGAGGGCTGCGTGCAGGCTGGTGATGTCCGAGAACCGCTCGGTCGGCTCTCAGCGCAGCGCGCGGCGGCAGAGGTCCGCCAGGGGCTCGGGCACGGCGACCGGCAGCACCGGCGGCTCGGCGCGCCAGGCGGAGAAGAGGCTAGCGTGCACCGAATTGGCGTCGTGGGGCGCCCGCCCGGTCAGCAGCTCGTGCAGCACCGCCCCGACCAAGTAGACGTCGGTCCAGACGCCGAGGTCGACGCCGTCGCCGCGCACCTGCTCGGGCGCCATGTAGGCAGGGGTGCCGGCGATGTGGCGGCTCTCGCGCGCCAACGGGAAACGACCGGCGTCCTGCGGCCGCAGGCTGACTGCGACGCCCCAGTCGACCACCAGCACCTCGCCATAGGCGCCGAGCATGACGTTCTCAGGCTTGAGATCGCGGTGCAAAATGCCGCGGTCGTGGGCGAAGCGCAGCGCGTCGCAGACCGCCAACAGCACGCGCAGCTGCGCCTCGATTCAGTCGCCCCAGCCCTGTTCGCCCGCGAGCGGTGCAAGCTGCAGGTCGCGCTGCCAGGAGCGGCCGACGATGCGCTTCATCACCATCAGCGGCGCGCCGGTCTCGTCGACGCCTAGCTCTTAAATCGGCACGATATTTGGGTGCTGCAGAGCGCCTGTCAGCAGCGCTTCCACGATCAGGCGGTTGCCGGCCTCAGCCGACTCGTCGACGTCGCGCGCGCGTTTGACCGCGACCTCGCGGCGAAGGCTCTGCTGCTCGGCGGCGTGCACCACGCCCATGCCGCCCTCGCCGAGGACGGCGCCATAGCGAAGGGCCGGCTGTCCCTCGCTGGTGGTTGTGGTCGTCGCGAAGCGCGGCAACCCGCGCCGGTGCTCTGGTGCCTCCGGGGGCGGCACGCCGATCGTCGCGTGCAGCGACAGCGCCACGGACTCGAAGCCCTCGGCCATCGTCTGTAGGTGGGCGAGGGTGTGCGAGTCGTCGTCGGCCGGCAGCGCGACGGTCCGCGACGTGGTGCGGGCAGAGGTCGAACTCGGTGCGGGCTGCTTCACGCGAGGAGGTATGCCAGGGGCGCACAGTGCGTGCAATGCCGGGCCTCGCCCAGAGTTCGAGGAAAAACGGAAATGGACTCGATGAGTTGCGTGGGCAATTCCGCGGCCGCGCGCCTCGATGGTCAGCCGATGAACTGCTCCTGCGGGCTCCGCGAGCAGAACCTGACATCGACGCGGCGTGCGCCATGCCGACGCAGACGACACCGTCGCTCACGCCCGTTGGGGCCGGCTCGGCCACGCGCTGCCTCTCGGCGGCGGCATCTTCGGGCGCATCGCCTCTGCGACAGTGGGGTCTGACCATCACAGAAGCGCCGGTGCCGACTGCGATCGTCGCTGCTGCCTTGCACGCGCCGCTTGACACCGGCGGCGGCTGGTTCAAGGTCTCGCCGCGGCGCGCTGGCGCCTTCCCACGGACGTCATGACCCAGAGCCCGACCGAATTTGCGCCCCCGAGCCGCGCTGCGCTGGCGCTCACCGCCGAGTGCATCGAGCGCTTCGGCCTCATCGCCAAGGGCGAGCGCGTCGCCGTCGGTCTCTCGGGCGGCAAGGACAGTTGGTTGTTGTGGTCGGCGCTGCAGACGTTGCGCGGCCTCGGGCGGCTCGACTGCGAGCTGACGGCGGTGCACCTGGACCAGCACCAGCCCGGCTATGACCGCGCGACGTTCGAGGCGGCCTGTCGGCAATTTGGCTGCGATTGCGAGATCGTGTCGGTGGACACCTGGTCGCGGGTCGAGGCCGCGCTGCAGCCAGGCCAGCTGCCGTGCGCCGTGTGCAGCCGCCTGCGACGCGGCGTGCTCAACCGCTGGTGCGATGAGACCGGCCACCACAAGCTGGCGCTCGGGCACCACCTGCAGGACGCCCTTGAGACGCTGCTGATGAACCTGCTCTACGGGCGGCGCCTGGAGCCGATGGCGCCGATTCGGCGGGGCGATCGCACCGAGGTGGCGACGATTCGACCGCTCTTGCTGGTGCCCGAGGCCAAGGTCAAAGCCTGGGCGGAGCAACACCGCGTGCTGGTGGTGCCTTGCCCGGTCTGTGACAACCAAGAGGGCGCGAAGCGGGCGGAGATCGGCTTGTGGATCGACGGGCTGCGCCTGCGCCAACCCTTCCTCGACGACGCGGTACGGGCGGCGATCTACCGCTCCGACGTGCCCGAGAGGCTCGGCGTCCATCGGCCAGCGGCGGAGGGTGACTGCGCCGTGCGGTCCGACGCCGAGGCCTGGCTGCAGGCGCCCACGGCTGCGCTCGGCGCCATCGAAGACACCGTCAGCGCCTGGCGGTCGGCCTGAACGCTGCCCGTCCGTATGCCCAGCCATGGAGGATCGGGCATGGCCCCAGGGGCGCCCCCCACGGCGCACTGAGACGCCGCGGCACGCCCCTCGTGGCGCTGCTGCTGCTGGCGGCATGTGCGCAGGATGACCCTGAGCCCTACGTGCTGCCCGCCGCCATCGCCGGACCGCCGCGCGAGGTGCTGCCACCTTCGACCCCGACCAGCGGGGGTTTGGTTGAGTTTCAGCCTATCTTTGAGATGTTGCCACCTTGCGACGTCTCGCTGACCGCCGCAGAGTTGCCCGAGCTTCCGACGCCGATCGGCGACCTGTGGCTGTGGCCGAGCGGCCACGCTGCGCCGATCGGCGCCGTCGAGGTCATCGACGTCAGCGCCCGCCTGGGCGACGGCGGCCTCGACGTGGCGATGAACGGGCCGCTCAACGTCGAGGTCTCACCTGCGTTCGAACTGGTGGCGCAGACCCCGATGGTGCAGGGCGAGGCGAGCGTTCGAGTCCGTGTGCTGGTGGCCGGGCCGGCGCCGCTGACCGTCAAGCTCGCCGATGGCCGCAGCGCCTCGGTCGGAGTGCGCGGCTTTCAGAGCCGCCTACCGAGGCTGCTGCTCGAGGTCGGAGCCGACGCGTGGGCCGCGCTGCACGTCGATGTCGAGGCCAACGTCTTTGTTGAGGGCACCCTGCGCGAGCAGACCCCCGGGGGCGCCGACATCGGCGAGCCCCACCCAGTCCGGCTGCGGCTCCACGGCGGCAGCAGCAGGCAATTTCGCAAGAAGAGCATGCGCGTCGACCTACTGCAGGGCCATCGGCTGCAGGACGGCAGGCGGCGGGCGATCTTGCGCGCCGAGTTTGTCGACAAGTCCATGCTCCGCAACTGGTTGGGCAAGGACCTGGTGCGCGCATTCACTGGGCTGCCGGTGTCGAATGCGCGCCACGTCCACCTGCGCGTCGACGACCGGTACATCGGCGTCATGCTCGACGTCGAGCGTCTCGATGGCGACCTCCTGCAGGCGCGCGGCTTGGAGCGCAACGGCAGCCTCTATGAAGCCGACCCGCCGCTGGAGATCGTCGTGCCCGGTGGCAACTTGTCGCCACTGCCAGACCTCGATCGCTATCAGCGCACCTATCCGCGGCACGCTGGGCCCTTCGAGTGGGAGGACCTCCGACTCACCATCGAAGACCTGCTTCAGCGCCCCGACGCCGGCCTAGCGCTCGACCTCGACCGCTACTTTGCCCTCGACGAGGTGCTGATCTACTGGGCCGCGATGGCGGTCATGCAGAATCACGACATGATCCGCAAAAACTATTACCTTTACAGGCAGGTAGACGATTCAGATCGGCGCTGGCGGCTGCTGCCCTGGGATCTCGACCTGACTTTTGGCCACCTCTGGAGCGAGCAGAACGACGTCTTGGAGGAGGCGATTGTCTTCAACGGGCCGATCGACGCCGGTCGCAACATCGGGCATCCATTCTACAACCATCTGTTTGATCGGCTCATGAAGCTGCCGCCGTCAAGGGCCCGCTACCGCGAGCTGCTCCGCGACCTCGTCCAGGCGGCGCTGGCGCCAGGCGTCATGGAGCCGCGCCTGCAGACGGTGGCCTGCACCATCTCCGCCGATGTCATGGCCGATCGGCGCAAGCGCGCCAGCAACAGCGAGTGGGCGGGGCGAGTGCAGGAGATCTCGTCGTTTCTGAAGGCGCGGCGGGGCTTTCTGTTGGAGTCGCTGGCGCAAGGACTGTAGCGCACACGCCGGTACCCCCGGCGAGTTGAAGCCGGCCCTCGATCGTCGTGGATGGCTCAGCGCGGCGATGGCACCATCGCGCGGTACCTGCACTCATAGGCGCGGCCTTCGCTCTTTCGCGAGCCTGACGGCGGTACCCGGCGGAGGAGAGCATGGTCGAGCGCAATCAGCGTCATGGGGCGGCGGCCTGGGCTCTGTGCCTGCTCAGCTTGGCGGTCGCCGGGCCAGCGGCTGCGGCCTCGGCGCTGCCGACTTGGCTCACGCTCCCTGCCGGCGCGCGCGTCGAGGGAGACGCTGTGGCGCAGTTCGCCTGGGACTTTGACGACCTCAGCAGCGGAAAATAGAAACCGATTCAGGTTTTTGGCCATCGATGGCTGGCGACGATCCAGGTCCCTGACGCGCCCACCGAGGGGCGCGCATGCTACGACCTCTTCGCGGACGCCTTTCGCCGGGGCGGGCTGGCGGCGGTCTACGATGGCGGCGGGAGCCAGCCGCCGCAGGGAACGTTCGCCACCAAGGACGCCAAGGGCAAGCGCAAGTGGGTCCACATCTGGGCTGCCGACTGCAACGACGTCCGCCTGACGGCGGTGGCTGAAGGCGAGCGGACCCTGAAACACACGCTGCCGGCTCCAGCGCAGGGGGAGAGCAAGGTCGTGCCTGGCAAGGGGATCGCGTTTCTACCACCGTTGCCAGGCAGCAAGTTCGAACGCGACGACGCCGTCGAGGAGGTGTTGATCGAGCGCCCTGGCGACGTCGAGCCGGTACTTATCGGCGGTCGATCGCCCGTGGTCCACTACGTCTCCGCACCCGGGACTTCTTACGCGGCGTGCCAGCTGGCGTGGACCGACGCGCTGACGCGAGCCGGTTGGCGGACCTGGCCGACGCCCCTGGCGCGAAACGGCGCAGATGCCCTCGTATTTGCTCAGTTTGATAGCGGTGGTCGCGACCTATGGCTGCGCGTGCACTGCACCGACGAGGGGCAAGAACTGCTCCTGGCCGATGTCGGCGCTTCGCGGCAGGCGTCGGTGCTGGCCAAGGAGCTGCAGCGAGACTGCAAGGTTGTGATCCACGGCCTGTTTTTCGACACCGCCAAGGCCACGCTGCGGCCGGAGTCTGAGCCGGCCCTCGCGCGGCTGCTCCAGCTGCTGCGGGACGCCCCAGCGCTGTCGCTAGAGATCGGAGGCCACACCGACGCCGTCGGCCAGCATGCGGCCAACGTAAAGCTGTCGGAGGCGCGCGCCGCCAGCGTGAGCGCTTGGCTGCGGGCGAAGGGCATCGCCGCCAATCGCCTCGTAGGGCGCGGCTACGCAGCCAGAGCGCCCGTAGCGGACAACGACAGCGACCTCGGTCGGGCGCGTAATCGCCGAGTTGAGGTGCGCGACGTGCAATGCAAGCCGCGCGCCGAAAAAGTGCGCTGAGGCGGCGGGGCTGCGGGCCGAGTCGCGGCGAGCACACAAGCACGGACGGCTAGCGACGCGAACAGTCATCACGGTGGCCTCGCTAGCGCGACAGGGCCTGCCGCGCCGCCGCTTCTCCGGCCACGCGCCCCGAGATGAACGCCCACAAAAAGTTGAAGCCGCCGAGGCGTCCAGTGACGTCGACCGTCTCCCCCGCGAAGTAGAGCCCGGCGCGGCGGCGGCTCTGCAGGGTCGACCACTCCAACTCGGCGAGGCTGACACCGCCGCCGGTCACCTCAGCGGTCTTGTAGCCTTCGCTGCCCGTGACGACCGGGTCGAGCGCCGTCAGAGCCAAGAGTAGCCTCGCGCGGGCGTCGCGCGCCAGGCCCGCGAGGCGATCTGCGCCCTGCACACCGGCGCGCGTCAACAGGGCGTCGGCGAGGCGCTGCGGCAGCTCCCCGCGCAGGGCCTGTAGGGCGGTGCGGCCTCC
>SXNM01000096.1 GCA_005777155.1 Pseudomonadota bacterium
CATCGGCGACGTGGAGCTCGGCGCTGTCCAGGAGCGCGCGGCCACCGAAGGACTTGTGCAGATCACGGGCGGTGAGCAGGGTCACGCTGGCATACTCCGGTCACGCTGGTTGGGCGAGCGCGCTGGTCGGGCGAGCGCGTAGGCCCGTCGCGGCGCGCCAGGGTGCCGGCGGTCTGGCTTGCGCGCAACCGTTGGCTTGGCCACGCTTACCGCCAAGGTCGTCGGCAACTTCGCCGCCGCCGCTGCCCTAAGGTGCACCATGTCGCTCCATGAGCCGTTGGACCCTGAGGCGCTGCCGAGGCTGCAGACGCCGCCCCCCGGCCCGCGCAGCGCGGCTTGGCTGCAGCGGTTGCGCGCCGTCGAGTCGCCCAATGTGACGGCCATCGCCGACGACTTCCCCATCGTGTGGGCGCGGGCGCGGGGCCCGGTTGTCGAAGACGTCGACGGCAACCGCTACCTCGACGCCGGCTCGGCCTTTGGCGTCGCCCTCATCGGCCACGGCCACCCAGCGGTGCGTCAGGCGCTGGCCGCCCAGGCCGACGCGCTGCTGCACGGCATGGGCGACGTCCACCCGACGACCGTTCGCATCGCGCTGCTGGAGGCGCTGGCGGCGGCCGCGCCGGGCGACCTCGGCCACGGCGTGCTGTGCACCGGCGGCTCCGAGGCCGTCGAGGTGGCGCTGCAGACGGCGCTGCTGCACACCGGCCGCACCGGCATCGTCGCCTTCGACGGCGCGTACCACGGCCTATCGCTCGGCGCACTCGCTGGCACCCACCGCGACGACTTTCGCGCGCCCTTTCGACCCTGGCTGCCCGGGCCGACCACCTTTGCGCCGTTCCCCTCTGCCCGGCCGAACGATGGAGCGGCCGAGGCCGAGGCGCTCGCCGCCGCGCTGGCGCAGGTCGAGCAGGCGCTCAGCCACCCTACTGCCCCAGCCGGCGTCGTCCTGGTCGAGCCCATCCAGGGCCGCGGCGGCACCCGGCTACCCGCGCCGGGGCTGCTGCCCGCCCTGCGCGCCCTCTGCGATCGCTACGGCGCCCTGCTGGCGCTGGACGAGATCTTCACCGGCTGCGGTCGAACGGGGCTGCTCTTCGCCTGTCAGCATGACGCCGGCCACGGAGGCGTAGTCCCCGACCTGCTCTGCATCGGCAAAGCCCTCGGCGGTGGCCTGCCCATCGCGGCATGCCTCGGCCGTCCGCACGTCATGGCCTCTTGGGGGCCCTCCAAGGGCGAGGCGCTGCGGACGAGCACGTTCCTCGGCCACCCGCTGGCCGCCGCAGCCGCCTGCGCCACACTCCACGTGCTCGCCAGCCCAGACGGCGTCGACCGCGCCGCCGCGGAGGGCGAGGTCCGCGGCGCAGCGCTGCGGCAGGCCTTCGACGGCCACGCTGCGGTCGCCGACGTCCGCGGCCGCGGCCTCATGTGGGGTGTCGCCCTCCGCGCCGTCGGGGCGCGCCCAGCCGGTGCGCTGGCTTGGCAGGTGGTCGTCGGCTGCCTTCGTCGCGGGCTGCTGCTGCTGCCCTGCGGCGCCGACGGCGCGGTGCTGCAGTGGACGCCGCCGATCGGCTGGACCCCAGCCCAGCGCCGCTTCGCCATCGCCGCCTGCCTGCAGGCCCTAGACGAAGCTGTCGGCTAAGGTGCGGCCACGCAGCGGGCCCCTGTCGGCGCTGCAACACACATAAAACCGTTTCCGCACTCAAGGCTATCGGCATCGGCGCAAGGCTCACCGCCGCAGCGGCTTCGCCCGTCGGCGCCGACCCGCACCCAACGCGCCGCCGTCGCCCCTGCCGCGCTTCCAAGCGCCGTCGAACCGACACCCAGCAGGGCCTGACCGTCGACGGCGAGCCCGCGCAGGTCGGCGATCCCCGCACCGTCAAAGCTCGTCTGCCAGGACAAGGTCGCCTGCGCGCCCACCTGGCGGACGCCCAACAGCCACCCGCCGCCCGGCGCGACCTCGTCGGACAAGCTGCGCCCGGCCAGCGCGAGGTCGCCGGAGAGGGCAGCGATCGCATGGAACTCGTCCTCCCCTGCGCCGCCAAAGGTCGCCACAAAACGCTGCTTGCCGGCGGGGTCGAGGCCGAGCAGCCAGCCGTCAGCGCCGCCAGCCCCGCTAGAGCGCGTGCTCCCCGCGGCGACCCAGCCCTCCGGGGTGCGCACGATTGCGCGCAGCTCATCGTCGAGCACGCCGCCGTGGCGCTCCAAAAGCCGGACCACACCCTTGGCGTCCAGGCCAAGGACCACACCCTGGCGGCCGCTTGCCGAGACCGAGGCCTCGGCCCAGCCCACGGCAAGCCAACCCGGACCGCTCGAAGCCGCGGCGTCTGCGACCACCGCCGACAGCGACGCCCGAGCGTCGAGCGACTGCCGTACGCTCGCCGTGGCGAGGCCCTGGGCGTCTGTGAGCACCCAGGCGGCTGCACGACCCTTCTGCCCAGGCCCACTCAGCTCCACACCACCCACCAGCGCCAGCCCCGCGCCGGAGTCGCTGGCGTCCGCGGCGGCGAGGGCCGACAGCTGCGACGCACCCTGACCGAGGCCGCCGGCCAGCGCGCGCTGCCACTTCAGCTCACCTGCAGCGTCGACCGCCACCAGCTCGAACGCGCCGTGCCCGACGCGCAGTCCGTCGGCGACCGCGATCAAGGCCGGAACGCCGTCCGTCGGCCCGAGGTCGCGCTGCCGAACCACAGCGCCCGCGGCGTCGACCCCCAGCAAACGTACCCGGGCGTCGGCTGGGCTGCCTTCGCGGACGACGGCGTAAGCGCGGACAGCGTCGCCCTTCAAGGCCGCCGCGACGACGCCGCCTGCGACCCGCTCGCTGTCGCCAATCAACCGCCGCGTCCACAGGTCCGGCGCGGCGCCGCCACAAAGCCCAGCCGCCTCCGCCCCGCCCTCCGCGCTCCCGCAGGCCAAGGCCAGGGCGCCAACCAGCAGCGCCGGCGCCAGCACAAGCCGCCACACCGCTTGACCCGGCACCGTGGACGCGACCCGTCGGCAGACGCTCGCGGCCATGGCGTCGAGTCGCTCGGTCGCCGCCTGGACAACTGCCGCGTCCTTCGGGGAATCGACAGACGCTTCAACAGCCATTTTCATCTTGCCCTGAACGCAGATAGACGACAGCAACCACCGAAGACAGTAGCACCAACGCGGTCCCCTGGTGGGCGACGGCGAAGGCGATGTGGACGCCGGTCCACACGGTCGCAGCGCCGAGACCGACCTGCAGGAGCGCGAGCCCAGCGACCGCGACGCCCGCCCGCCGCAGCCGTGGGCCGGGCCCTTGCATCGCGACGGCGCCGAGCGCGAGACAAGCCGCGAGGACGATCCAAGCCAGCGTGCGGTGCGCCACATGAATCGCGACGGGGTGCTCGGTCAGGTCCCGGAGCAGTCCAGCGCCGCTACGCCAGCCAAGCGGCAGCAGCTCGCCGTTCATGTCGGGAAAGCTGCTGAAGATCTTGCCGGCGCGTTTGCCAGCCATGAAGGCGCCATAGACCACCTGCAGCGACAACAAGGCCAGGGTCGTGACCGGCAGCCACAGCGGCAAAGCGCGATCGGCAGCGGCCGACGCGGGGCGCGGCCAGCGCAGGCCCATCCACAGCCACTGCACATAGAGGGCGACGCCGAGCGCGAGGCTGAGGTGAGCGGCCAGGCGAAAGTGGCTGACCTCCGGGACGTTTACGAGGCCCGACTGCACCATGTACCAGCCGAGCAGGCCCTGGGCGCCGCCGAGCAGAAAGGCGACAAAGGTGCGCGCGGCGAGCGGCCCGCGCAGCTGGCGGCGTGCCCAAAACACCAACCACGGCACCAGGAAGGCGACGCCGATCAGCCGGCCAAGGACCCGGTGCAAGTACTCCCAGAAGAAGATCGCCTTGAAATCGCCGAGCTGCATCCAGTGGTTGACCTGGGCGTACTGCGGCGTGCGCTGGTACTGCGCGAAAACCGCCAGCCAGTCCGCCTCGCTCAGCGGTGGAACGGCCCCCATCAAGGGCTGCCACTCGACCATCGACAACCCAGAGCCGGTCAGCCGGGTGATGCCGCCGATCACCACCATGGCCGCGATCAGGCCGTAGACCCAGGCCAGCCAGCGGGCGATGGGGCGCAGGGACGCGTGGGGCTCGCTCATGGCGAGTTGGGGTAGCGCTTCATCCGCTCGGCGTCAATGGCGGAACGCCACGGCCCTGCCCACGCCGAGCAAGCGCAGCGCGGCCGCCGATCCTGAGCTGTGAGCGCGGTCACCGCTCCGGGCCGGAGGGCCGCCGCCGCCGCGTCGCGCCTCATGGCGGCTCGGCGATGAGGGCGGAGGTGTCGCCGGCGACTCAGGGCCGAGGCAGCGCGCCGCTGGCGAGGTCTGGCGCTCGGCGCGGCGACAAGACCTTGCCGGGGTTCAGCAAGCACGCTGGATCCAATGCTTCTTTGACAGCGCGCATCACGCCAAGCGCCGCAGGATCCCGCTGCAAGCCGAGGTGGTCGACCTTGAGCAGGCCGATGCCGTGCTCAGCCGAGATGCTTCCGCCATGGGCGACGACGAGGCGAAACAGTTCAGCGTCGGCCTCGGCGAGCGCGGCGGCCAGCGCGGCGCCGTCCATCTCTGGTGGCGCCAGGGTGTTGACGTGCAGGTTGCCGTCGCCGAGATGACCGAAGAGCGCGACCTCAAAGTCGCGCCGATGCGCCAGCAGGTCCAGCAGCGCCTCGACGAAACCGGGCAGCGCCGCGATGGGCAGCGACACGTCGTTCTTGTGCGGCCGGCGGGCGTGCAGCGCCTCGCTGATCCCTTCGCGCAGGTGCCAGAGGCCGCGACGCTGGCCGGCGTCAGCGCCGAGGGTGGCGTCGCGCACCCCAGGCGTCGCGGCGGCGAGGGCGATGAAGCCATGGACATCGGCGCCGGGGCGAGGCTCGAGCTCACAGAGCGCGTAGTACGGCGCCCGGCGCGAAAAGGGCGCCGCGCGCCGCGACCCGTGCGCCAGCACGGCCTCCAGGCAGCGATCGGCGAAGAACTCAAAGGCGTTGAGGGTTCCAGGACCCTGGCGGCAGACCTCGAGGAGCCGCAGCGCCGACTGCAGGTCGTCGACAGCAAAGAGCGCGACCTCGACCGGCCCAGGTACAGGCTGCAGCGCGAGCGTCGCGGCGGTGATGACGCCGAGTGTGCCCTCGCTGCCGACGAAGAGCTGCGTCAGATCGAGCCCGGTGTTGTCCTTGCGCAGCGCACCGCCGGTCTGCACCACCTCACCATCGGCGAGCACGACCTCCAGCGACAGGACGTGGTGGCGCGCGTGGCCATAGCGAATCACCCTGACGCCGCCGGCGTTGGTCGCCAGGTTGCCCCCGACCGTCGCCGAGCCCTTGGAGGCGAGGTCTACCGGCCAAAACAGACCAGCGGCGGTGGCGGCGTCCTGCACAGCCTGGTTGGTGGCCCCCGCCTCAACGCGCACGGTGCGACCGAGCGGGTCGACAGGGCCGATGGCCTGCATGCGTTGCAAGCTCAACACCAACTCGCCGGCGCCGGCGATCGCTCCGCCAGCGAGCCCCGTGCGACCGCCGGATGGCACGATGGCGACACCGGCGGCGGCACAGGCGCGGACGATGTGAGCGACGTCGGCTGTTCGCCGCGGCAAGGCGACGGCGCAAGGAGCGGGTGGCCGCAGGCGGGTGCGGTCGCGCCCGTACGCCTCCAGTGAATTAGAATCATCTAAGATCACATCAGAACCAAGCTGTTCACGCAGGTCTTCGATGAGCGCACGGACCGACAGCGCGCGCGCCTCTGGAATCGTCAGAAAAGTGTCAAGAACGTGGAAATCTGCGATCTTACCGCCAGCCGGCGAGAGCGCAAGGTAACGGCGCGCCTCGCCTTCGCCGTGGATCGCGAAGGCGTTGAAGCGGGAGACGCCAATTGGCAACAGGGAGGCGGGTAGGTCGACTGTGGCCCGCCAGCGCGGCGCTTCCTCAGCGTTGAAAGGTGGCCGGTCGATCTGCAGGGCGAGGGGCAGCCCGGTCTCGACGACGCGTCGTACGCCGTGCAGCTGCAAGACCAAGAAGTGGCCGTGCGGCCCCACCTCGACCTCAAGGTAGCGGTTGTCGTCGCCGAGGAGCATGAGCTCGACGACCTCGAAGTTCCACAGACCGGGCGTGCTCCCGGCGGGCAGCGGCTGACCTGCGGCGTGTCCTGGTGGCGGGTCATCGTGGCAGGGCGCGTCGAGGGACCAGCGCAGCCCGCCATCGGCCCGCGTACGCAGCTCGCAGCGCACGTGCTCGTGGCGATGGGCGGCGACGGCGTCAAAGGTGCGGGCGATGGTGAAGCGCAGGGGCTGGGTGAGCTCGACGAGGCGGGGCGGCAGACCGGCGTGTGGCGCGACCTCGCCGACCGGCGCTTCGGATCGATTGGCCATAGGGCACCTCGGTCACTCGAAGAGATCGGTCGTGGCCAATGTCGAGGCGCTCTTGCCGCCGGCGTAAAAGACCTTTCCGTTCGAGAGCTTGATGGCTTCGCAGTCCGTCCGGTGCGTGAGCATGCTGGTGGCCGTCTGAATCGCGCTGTTGGCGAGGACGTCCACCAACACGGAGGTCTTCGTGGGGATGTTGGTGGCGGCGAGGACGCCGCTGGCGAGCAGGACCTGGCCACTGTCGAGCAAGACGGCCGCGTGTCCAAGCCGCACCGTCGGGAGCTTCGGACCCGGGACGAACTTGCCGGTCGCGGGCACATAGTAGGAGGTGGTGTCGGTGTGCGTCGCGCCGATTCGGCCGCCTGCGAAGAGCACGCGACCATCCTGGAGCAGTGTCGTGCTGTGTTCGGCGCGGGCGCCCGGGCCGGGGCTGATGAGGGTTACTTTGTCGGTTGCGGGATCGTAGAGCTCGGCGTCGTCGGTACCGCCGCCGGAGATGAGCACCTTGCCGCTGTGGAGCAGGGTCAGGGCGCCGCCGAGGCGATGCGGGTATTTGACCGGGACGGCCTGGAATTTGGACGTCGCCGGGTCGAAGACCTCGGCGACTGGATTGGCGAGAAGGCCGTTCGCGATGAGCACCTTGCCGGAGAGGAGCCGCAGCGCGTTGTGGCTATGCCGTGGCAGGAGGAGAGAGAGCTGTGTGCTGGTCTTCTTGATGGGATCATAGACATCGGCAAACGCCGTGCGAGTTCCCTGCGCCACGTTGACGGTGCCACCGGCGATCAACAGCTTGCCGTCGGCGAGGAGCGTGACGCTGTGGTAGACGCGCCCGACGAGCTTCGTTGCGCCGTCATCGAAGGAATTGGTGGAAGGGTCATAGAGGTAGATATCATTCGTGACGGCGTTGCTGTCGCCGAGCCCAAAGACGACGGCGATCTTGCCATTCGGGAGGCGTAGGGCCACGACGGCCCTCCGGCCCGAGCCCATCTGGTTGCTGGAGGCGCTGATGGCATTGGTGGCTGGGTCATAGATCACCAAGTTGGCGAGCGGCTGCCCGCTCCCGCCCAGCCCCCCGATGAGCGCAACCCGGCCATCGGCGAGCTCGACCAAGGCATGGTGCGACCGCGGCTCGGGCAGACTCGGACCGCCGCTCACGTTCCAACTGCTTGTGACCTGATGCCCGCAGTTGCTGCCGCCGAACTCCTTCTGGCACGTGCACTGAGATGCACCAAAAACTGCAGTGCAGCTGCCGTTGTTCTTGCATGGAGCGCTGTCGCAGGGGTCTACGGGCGTGCAGACCGAGGGCATGCCTTGGCACGTATAGCCGGGCTCTTTGGCGCAGCTGGGAGAACAGCCGTCGCCGGGCGCTGTGTTGCTGTCGTCGCAGCTCTCGCCGCCGCTCACCGCGCCATCGCCGCACACCGGGTCAAGGACGCAGGCGCCGGCGGCGCACTTGCCGCCAGGGCACGGCGTGCCGTTGCTGACCGGCGCCGCGCCGCACTTGCCATTGCTGCAGGTGTCGTTGGTGCAGGCGTTGGCGTCGTCACAGAGCGAACCCTCATCGACCGTCTCGTCGCAGTCGTCGTCGATGCCATTGCAGACCTCGGACGGCGTCTTGCCGCTCTTGCAGACCTTGCCCTCGCAGCGATCGCCCGAGCTGCAGACGTTGCCGTCCTCGCAGCTCGTCAGATCGGGCGCGGCGCTGCAGTCGCTCTGGCCGCAGAGGTCGCCCTTCCAGCCGGGCACGCAGGCACAGACCAGGCCCGACTTGCAGCCGGTCGTCAGCGTCCAGCGCTCGAAAAAGGAGTGCTCCTTGTTCGCATTGCCGACGTCGAGCAGCACGGGCAGCTGGCCGGCAAGCGCGGCAGCCTTGCCGTAGCCGGCCTGTTCGGTCGGATGGAGGGGCGTCAGCCAGCGGTTCAGCTTCCAGCCCTCGCTGCCAAGGGCAAAGACACCGCCATGACCGGCTGACGCGACGTTGCCAAGCGTGCGTCCTGGAGCACCGACGAGCAGCAGCCGGCCATCCTCAGAGACCGCCAGCGCGCTGCCAAAAAGGTCGCCGTTGGTGGTGCTGCCGTCAGAGATGAGGCCGACGAGCGCAAAGGCGCCGCTGAGCGTGCGGCGAAAGTGGACCACGAGGCCGAGGGGCTTGCCGCCGCTGGCCAACTTGTACTGCGGGCCGCCGACGAAGAGGTCATCGCCGCGGGCCGCGACGACGCCGAACTCCGCGCCGTCGGCGGCCGGTGACAGGCCTGGCGGCGGCAGCAATTTGCCTTTCAGCACGTACTTTCCGCCCTCGTGGGCGAAGACGTACACCGCGCCTTTGCCGCCGTGATGAACGGCGCCGAGGAACAGGTCCTTGCCCTCACAGGTCAAGGTCCGCGGTGCGGCGAAGCCGTCGCCGGCCTGGGTGCCTGCAGGGGTCAAGTCGGCCATCGCGCCAAAGGTGCCGCTGGCGCTGACGGAGATCGCCCGCAGTACCGGCACCTGCGCGCTGCCCGGGATGCCGGAACCGACGACGAGCGTGCCCAGGCAATAGGCGAAGTTGGCGCCGAACCCCTCGCCAGAGGCGACGGCGAGCGTCGCGACCGACTTCCAAACACCGGAGATCGACCGTCCGAACGAAGAGATCTCGTGCGTGCTCGGCCGGCCGGCGAAGGCGAGGTGTCCCTCGATCGCCGTCGCCACGCCGAAAGCCGACTTCTCCTCAGGCTTTGGCGCGCCTAGGGCCGCCGCCGTCAGCGTCCACGCGCCGTTCGCGCGCTCGAAGATGCTCACGGCGCCCTCGCCCTGGCTGCTGTCTGTCGAAAAGTGCGGCATACCGATGATCATCCGGTCGCCGCGGACATGCACCGAGGTGGGTGCCCGGCGACCGACGGGGGACTGGTTGGTGTAGGCATCGACGTTGCCCCGGCTGGCGCCCGTGATCAAATGCCCGGCGCCAATGCCGCAATTGCAGGGCGCGCACTGGCCCTTGGGGTCGAGGCCCTGACCTTGCGGACAGGCGCAGCCGCTCTCCGCGCAGGTGCCGGAGCCGCCACAGGCCTTGCCGTTGTTGCCAGGGCTGTACTTGCAGCCGCTGCTGGGGTCGCACTCGTCGTGCGTGCAAACGTCCTGGTCATCACAGGTCTTTTGTGTACCAAGGCATTGGCCGGCCTTGCAGGCATCGCTCACGGTGCAGACTTCCCCGTCGTCACAGGCCATGCCGTCGGCGAGCGTCGTGACCTTGCAGCCGAGGACCTTGTCGCAGCTGCTCAGCTCGCAAGGACCGCCCGTGCACTCGAGCGCTTCCTTGCCCTTGTTGCAAGTGGCTGTCCCGCCACAGCTATCGCCGACGCTGCAGGCATCACCGTCGTCGCACAGGCTCAACGTCGGGGACGCCTTGCAGCCCTTGCCCGGATCGCAGACGTTGGCGGTGCAGGGTTGGCCGTCGACGCACGCGCCACGGAAGTATTGGCCGCTGAGGAGTCCGCCCTTGTGGAGGCTGACGACATCGTGAGTGCCACCGCCGCGCACGGACGCCGCCAACAAGGTGTCGCCGGCCGATGGGGCCACGACGATGCCGTTGAAGGGCGTGCCGGCGACTTGGGGCCAGAAGTGCATCCGTGCGCCGTCCTTTGGGTTGCTCTGGCTGAGGCCGAAGAGGTCGATCTTGCCGTCGCCATTGAGGTCGGCTGCGCCAACAAGGGCATGAGCGGTGCTCGGACCACCCTTCGAGAGGGCGGCGATGAGCGCGGTCTTGGGCGCAGAGGCGTCGGTCCACCAGCCCTTGGTGGTGTTGGCGAGCGTCAAGTAGGCGGCGTCGGTGAACTGCCCGTTGCCACTGATCGCTTCGAATGACTGGCTGACGAGGTCGACCTTGCCGTCGCCGTTGAAGTCGACCGGGACCACGGAACCATGGCCGATCTTGCCGCCGAACGCGCCCAGGGCGCTGAGCACGAGGACACCGCCGGGCTTGTCACTGGGATTGCTGAAGATGGCGCCGCTGACCATTGCGCCGGTGAGGTTGGCGCTCCGCATGACCAGCTCGTCTCGGCCGTCGCCATCGAGATCGGCGACCTGGGCAACGACAGGCTTGAGCTTGGCCTGGGCTTGCAGGGTGGCGTCGACCAGGGCGCTGGGTGCACCGCTGAGCGCCGGCCAGCTGACAGCGACGCCCTCGACGGTCGGCTCGAGGACGTGCCAAGTGCCAACGGTCGCCGGGGAAGCGCCCTCATCGGTCCAGGCGCTCCAGAGCGCGACCTGTTTGGCGCCGCCCGGCTTGAAGCGGCCGTAGGCGATGGCGAGGGTGCTCAGCTTGGCCCCGGCGATCGCCGGCGGCGCGGGCGCATAGAGTGGCTTCGGCGCCGCAAAGACGCCCCCGCCGAGGTTGAGCGCCAGCGACGCGTAGTGGGCGAGCGGAGGCCCGCTGCCGAGGCTACACTGCTGCGCCACGGTGGCGCCGCCGATGAGCACGTCGAGCTTGCCGTCGCCGTTCACGTCGGCGATGGCGCCGCGCCAGGCGCCGTCGCTCACGGTGCAGCTGTCTGGCGTCGAGAACTCCTGGGCCGTCTTGGGGCTGAGCGACCCGCCTGGACCGCCGACCAGGAGCCGGATCGTCGGAAGGTCGCCGGCGCGCAGGAGCATCACCACATCGCTGATGCCGTCGCCCGTGAAGTCGCCCTGCAGCATCTCGTCGACACTCTTCAGATCTGACACGGCGTGAAGCAACGCTTGGACTTCATGCTTCAACGCCGGCGCGCACTTGCCGCTGGCACAGCTGGAGGCGGCCGTGCAGGGGTCGCCGTCATCGCAGGCGTCGCCGTTGGGTCCCGGAGCGCTGGCGCAGGCGCCGTTGCTGCAGCTGTCGACGACGCAAGGTTTGCCGCTGCTACAGTCCTTGACGCCCCCGGCCTTGCAGACGCCGGCGGCGCAGACGTCGCCGACGCTGCAGCCGTCGCCGTCGTCGCAGGTGGCGGCAGTGGCGACGGACTGGCAGCCGCTCAGCGCGTTGCAGACGTCGAACGTGCAGCTGTTGCCGTCGTCGCAGGCGTTGAGGGTGCCGGACTTGCAGACACCGTTCTTGCAGGTGTCACTGCCTGTGCAGCTATCGCCATCGTTGCACGATGCGGAATTGGGCGTCTTGGTGCAGGTGCCTTCACTGCTGTCACAGCCGTCGTCGGTGCAGACGTCGCCGTCGTTGCAGGTCTTACTCTTTCCCTTGGTGCACTGGCCAGCGGCGCAGATGTCGCCGATGGTGCAGGCGTTTTTGTCGTCGCAGGGCAGGCTGGCGGACACCTGCTTGCAGCCCATGCTGGCGTCGCAGGAGTCCGCGGTACAGGGGTTGTTGTCGTCGCAGGCCTTGGCGGCGCCGGCTTGGCACACCTTGCCTTGGCAAGCGTCGGCTACGGTGCAGGCGTTGCCGTCGTCGCAGCTCGCTGCGTTCTCGGCGAAGCTACAGCCGGTCTTCTTGTTGCACACATCGGTGGTGCAGGGGTTGCCGTCGTCACAGGGCCCCCCGGCGACACCGGCTTTGCAGGCGCCGGCCTGGCAGACGTCGAGCACGGTACAGGCGTCTTGGTCGTCGCAGGGGCTGGTGTTTGGCTTGTGGGTGCAGCCTTTGCCAGGGTCACAGCCGTCGTCGGTGCAGGCGTTCTCGTCGTCGCAGGCGGTCGTCGCCCCGGCGAGGCAGACACCGTCCTTGCAGGCCTCGTTCACCGAGCACGCGTCTTGGTCGTCGCAGGCACCGGCCGCGAGCGCTTGATGGCTGCATCCCTTGTCGGCGGTACAGGCGTCCTTGGTGCAGGGATTGCCGTCGTCGCAGAGGTCGGCGGGGCCAGGCTGGCAGGTGCCTTGCTTGCAGGCGTCGCCGAGGGTGCAGGCGTCGCCGTCGTCGCAGAGGGCGCTGGCGGTCGCCGAATGCGACAGCGGCACCGCCACGCATCCTTTGCCGTCGGCGCTGCAGGTGTCCTGGGTGCAGGGGTTGGCGTCGCTGCAGTCGGTCTTGCTGGCGGCGAGGCAGGCGCCGCCTTGGCAGGCCTCGAGGCTGGTGCAGGGATCGCCGTCGTCGCAGGTCCCCGACGCCGGTACCGCCTGACAGCCGACGCCCTTGAGGCAGCTGTCGGTGGTGCAGGGGTTGCTGTCGTCGCAGCCATCGGCCGCGCCAGGCTGGCAGACGCCCTTGGCACAGCCATCGCCGACCGTGCAGGGATCCCCATCGTCGCAGGCGGTGACGGTGGCGTCTCGGGGTGGCGCGGCGGGACCATGGACGCAGCCGGAGTCGCCGCAGCCGTCGTCGGTGCAGGGGTTGCCGTCGTCGCAGGCCGCGGGATCACAGGCGTCGGCGGTGTCGCTGCCCTCGCTGTCGGCGGTCTCTTGTGCTTGGTCGCTCGCCTCGTCGCCCGTGTCGAGGTCGTCGGCGGCGCTGTCTGTCGCGGCGACGTCTTGCTGAGCGTCGCTGCCGGCGGCGTCGGCGTTCGCCTCGGTCTGCGCGCCGCAGCCGAGGGCGCCGAGCCACAGCGTCGCCCAGAGCGGAGCGAGGCGCATTCGGTCAAGTGTCGCCATGCAAGCCCCCTCCGTGCCGCCGACCAGGCTCCTGGACCGTGCCAATTCTCGCGGAGCCACGCGAAGCTCTCTGGACATCAGAGCTTGCTGAGGAAGATGTTGGCCATCACCACCTGGCCGCTCGAGCAGGCCGCCGCCTCGACCATGATGTGGAACGCAAACGGCTTGTCCACTGACGACGTTTGGATCGGGAAGTCCGCGCTGAACAACGCGCAGGTGCTGCCAGTCGCTGGGCAGCTCTGATCGCTGAGCTCGATGTAGGCTTGACCGCTGACCTGCGGCTCGACGCTCAGACGATAGACGCCGGCGACCGTCGGGACGAAGCGGAATTCTTGGCCCTGGAGCAGCGGCTTGGTGCAGGTGGTGGTGGTGCCGGTTTTGTAGACCTTCTGCAGCTTGCAGAGGTCCAAGGTCAGCTTAGAAGGCATCGTCTTTGGCATCTGCGACGGCTTGGCGTCCTTGCACACCGCCGCGCCTGTGCCGGTGCAGATGCCGACGCCGGCAATGCAGCTGCCGGCGTTGCAGGTGTCCGCGGCGGTGCAGGGATCGCCGTCATCGCAGGCCAGAGGAGCTGGGGTCTGGACACAGCCCTTGGCTGCCGTGCAGGTGTCGATGGTGCAAGCGTTGCTGTCGTCGCAGCTCTTGGCGACGCCCGGCAAGCAGGCCGCGTCCTTGCAGACGTCTTGCACCGTGCACAGGTTGCCGTCCTCGCAGGGCTTGGTGGAGGCAGTGGCCTTGCAGCCGGTGGCGGCGTCGCAGGCGTCCTCGGTGCACGGGTTGCCGTCGTCGCAGTTGATGCCTGGGCCCGGCTTGCAGGCGCTGTTCAGGCATGCGTCGCCATTGGTGCAGACGCTGCCGTCATCGCAAGGCGCCGTGCTGGGCGCGCTCTTGCAGCCGGTGCTGGCCAAGCAGCCGTCGGTCGTGCAGGGGTTGCCGTCGTCGCAGGACTTAGACTGCCCCGCCTTGCAGCTGCCACCCAAGCAGGCGTCGTTCTCGCTGCAGGCGTTGTTGTCGCTGCAAGCGCCTGTGCTGGGGACGTTCTTGCAGCCCTCCTTGGGGTCGCAGCTGTCGGCGGTGCAGGCGTTGCCGTCCTCGCAGCCTTTGGTGCCGCCCGTGCCGAGCGCCACGCCTTTGCAAGCGCCGGCTTGGCAGGCGTCTTTGCCTGTGCAGGCGTCGCCGTCGTCGCAGAGCGCGGTGTTGTCGACAAAAGCGCAGCCGCTCAAGGACTTGCAGCCGTCGGTCGTGCAGGGGTTGCCGTCGGCGCAGACCTTGGCTGCGCCCGGCTTGCAGACGCCACCCTGGCACTGATCGACCTCGGTGCAGGCGTTGCTGTCGTTGCAGGCTGCGCTGTTGGCGGCAAACTGGCAGCCCTTCTGCTTGTCGCAGCCGTCGTCCGTGCAGGGCTTGCCGTCGTCGCAGGGCTTGACACCGCCAGGCTTGCAGGCGCCGGCGGCACAGGTGTCGGCGACCGTGCAGGCGTCGCCGTCGTCGCAGACGCCTGACTTGGGCGTCTGGGCGCAGCCCGTCGCCGGCGCGCAGCTGTCGGTTGTGCACGCTTGGCCGTCGTCGCAGCTGATGAGCTTGACGGGCTGGCAGAGGCCGCCCTTGCAGGTGTCGCCAGCGGTGCAGGCGTCGCCGTCGTCGCAGGACAGCGAGTTTGGGGCGTAGGTGCAGCCCTTGCTCTTGTCGCAGGCGTCGGTCGTGCAGGGCTTGCCGTCGTCGCAGGTCTTGGGCCCACCGGCGGCGCAGGCGGACTCGGCGCAGGTGTCGCCAGCGGTGCAGGCGTCGCCGTCGTTGCAAGGCGCGCCGGTGGCGATGTGCTTGCAGCCATCGGCTTGGAGGCAGCTGTCATCGGTGCAGGGGTTGCTGTCGTCGCAATTGGGCGCCGCGCCGGCCTTGCATGTCCCGTTGAGGCAAGCGTCTTCGACGGTGCAAGCGTCGCCGTCGTTACAGGGGGCGCTGTTGTTGGCAGAGACGCAGCCGCTCTGCTTCTGGCAGGCGTCGTCGGTGCAGGGGTCGCCGTCGCTGCAGACCTTCGCTGTGCCGCCAAGGCAGCTCCCCTGCTGGCAGACCGTCGACTCGGTGCAGGCGTCGCCGTCGTCGCAAGCGCCGCTGGTGAGCGCGGCGTGGTTGCAGGTCAGGGTCGTCTGGTCGCAGGTGTCGTCGGTACAGGGGTTGCCGTCGTCGCAGCCCGCCTTGACACAGCTGGCGTAGCCCGCCTGCGCCTCCAAGAAGGTCTGCAGGTCGTCGTTGCAGCCGGCGACCACGGCCGAGAGCGCGAGCAAAGACGCCCACATCGCCGCGGACGGGCAGATCTGTCGCGCTCCGCTGTCTTGGACGGCGATCATTTCTCAGTCATCTCGTAGGTGCCGTCCCAGTCCGGTCCCGGCGGTTCTTTGAGCAAGATCTCGACCCGCTTCAGAAACACCTTCGCAGGCAGATCGCCCGCCTGCGCCGCGCCTTCCAGGCAAGCGCGCGCGTCCTCCCAGCGGCGGTCGCGGTAGGCGCGCAGACCGTCGGCGAACATCTTGACCCGGCGGTCGGTCGCGGCGTCGATCTCGCCGCGCAGGCCCAGCGGCTCGAAGATGGCGACCCCGTGCTGCTTGCCCTTGACGCGGACCAGGTCGAGCTCGCGCAGGGCGATGCTCTCGCGCGCCAGCTCCGCGGTCGTGGCGCCGATCATCAGCTTGGTGCCATAGGCCTTGTTGGCGCCCTCCAAGCGGGCGGCGAGGTTGACGGTGTCTCCCAACATTGTGTAATCGAATCGTTTGCTAGAGCCCATGTTGCCGACGAGCGCGACGCCCGAGTTGACCCCGATGCGGGCGTGCACCTCTGGCCAGCCACGGGCCACCCATGTCGGCCGCAGCTCATCGAGGCGACGGCTGCAGCGCAGCGCCGACCGAACGGCGCGGACGGCGTGGTCGGGCTGATCGAGCGGCGCCCCGAACATGGCGACGATGGCGTCGCCGATGTCCTTGTCGACGGTGCCTCCCTCTTCGAGCACGATCTCGGTCATGGCGCCGAGGTACTCGTTGAGCAGCGCGGTCAGGTCGGCAGGGTCGAGCTGCTCGGAGATGGTGGTGAAGCCGGCGATGTCGGAGAAGAAGGCGCTGACCTCGCGCCTGCTGCCGCCGAGCCGCAGCTTGTCTGGGTCGTTGACCAGCTCCTCAACCACCGTCGGCGACAGGTAGAATTGGAACGCCTCACGGATCTGCTGCCGCGACTCCTCGGCGGTCGTGGCGCGGAGCACCAGCTCGCCGCCCATCGGCACCACGATGGCCAGCAGGACCGGGGCGATGGGCAGCCAGGTGCCCTGATCGAGGCCGATGAAGCCGACGATGCACCAAATCGCCATCAGTCCAGTGGCGGTCAGGACGACCGCCGACGACGAGATCATCTTGCGCCAGGCGAGGTACAACAACAGCGCAATCAGCGCGGCGAGGGAGGTCAGCGCGAGGCTGACGGTGCTCTTGGAGCTGACCAAGTCGCCGTGGAGGAGGTTCTGGGTGGCCACGATGTGCACGTAAGTGCCGGGTAGATCCGACCGCAGCGGGGTCGGCTGACGATCGGAGGCGCCGACGGCCGAGACGCCAACGAAGACGATGCGGCCCTTGAGCGCCGCCCGCAGCGCGCTGTCGTCCGGCTTGGCGTCGAGGATGTCCGAGAGTCGCACCCGCGGCACCTTGCTGACGTCGAACCAGCGCAGCAGCGGTAGCCCGGCATCGACCGCGACAGACGCCGCGCCGAGGGCTGCGGCGCGCGTCGGGTAGGCGACCTGGACCGCCGCCAGCGCCAAGCTAGGCACGTGTTGATTGTCTGCGCGAGCGACGAAGCCGTAGCTGCGCATGACGCCGTCTTCGGAGTAGGGGACGTGGAGCCCGGCCTGCGCGCGCGACGCCATCGACAGCTCCTTGAAGCTGCCGCGTGGCGTGGCGTAGCTGAGGCTCGGGGTCAGCGTCGAGGGCACTCCCGGCACCCGCGGCAAGCCGGTCATCTTGCCGTACTCGCCGACACCGGCGGTGTGGCCACCGTCGGCGACGCCGAGGATGACGTTGCCGGCCTCGGCGATGGCTTGGGTCAGCTGCAGATCGGCGTCGCGGAGCTGCGCTTGCCGGTCGAGGTCTTCGGCGATCGACTTGCCTTCCGGCGTGGCGTCGAGCGCGTCGTCGCGGATGCGATCGGCGGTCTCGAGGGCGAGCTCAACGTCGGACTTGTCGGCCCGCTCGGGGAAAAAGGCGTCGAGCGCGATGGCGGCTGGCTGGAACTGGGCGGTCTGCCGTACCAGACGAGCCCACATCAGGCGCGGGATCGGCCAGCGCTGGTTGAGGTCTTGCAACGAGACGTCGTCGATGTCGATGAACACAACGCTGTCATCGTGCTGGCCCTTGGGCAGGACCTCACGGACCAACAGGTCGTAGAGCGGCCGGTCCAGCCACGTCGGCTGTTGGTCGCTGAACGCCATAAAGGGCGGAACGAGCGCCATCAACCCGAGGCCCCATCGCACGATGCGAAAGCGGCCCTCGGCGCGCGTCGTGGCGACTCCGCTCACTTGTCAGCCGCCGCCAGGCTGTAGGTCTTGCTGGGCAGGCCCTCGAAGCCGTCGGCATCGACCGCGATGACGCGCCAGAACCAGTGGCCGGGCGGCAGCGTGCTCGGCAAGGCAAGCTCGGCCGTGGTCGCCGCGAAGCGCTGCTGCTCGGTGGCGAGCTCACCGTCTGCGCCGAAGTCCAGCCAGTAGCTCTTGGCGCCTGGCACGGCCGTCCAGCGCAAGACCACGTCTCGCTCGACGAAGCCCTTGAGGGGCCCCACTACCGAGGTGGCAGGCAAGAGGTCGCGCGGTTTGGCGGGTGTGCCCGAGGCGTCCACCCGAGAGGCCTTGCCCGCCTCGACCATGACGGTGCCCTTGCTGCCGGTGCTGCCCTGGAGCTCTACGGCGCCGGTGACTGTCTCGACGGCCGTAGCGCCTTCGTCGGCGACGCCGACGCGGAACCGTGTGCCGCGCACGCCTGCGACCGCGGTGCGGGTCACGACGTCAAAGCTGCTGCCCTGACCCTGGGGTTCGGCGATCGCCTCGACCTTGCCGCGGATCAGATCGATGCGCACGGCGCGCTTGAGGTCCTTGGTCAGCTCGACGCGCCCCAGCTTGATCTCCGAGTCTGCGGCGAGCGCAATGAAGCTGCCGTCAGCCAGCGCGAGGCGTGCGAAGCTCGCCTTGCCGGTCTGGACGTGGTCGCCCTGCGACAAGGTCGTGCCCTTCCCCGCGATCGCGAACTGCGCCGGCTCGGTGCCGGACTTGACCATGCCCGTCAACGCCTGAACCAGCGCGACGGGCCGCCGCTGCGGCTCACGGTAGGCGATCGAGACCTCTGGTTGGGTGCCCGGCGCGCCAGTCGGCACCATGCTCGAGATGCGCGCCGCCGGAATGCCGGCCGCGGTCAACACGCCCATCCACGCCGCGGCGATGGTGGCGCCATCGGCGCGCCGATCGGCGGAGACGCGCGCGGCGATCGTGACGCTGCGCAGCTGAGCCCTGCCAGCGAGGGCGGCGCCGACGGCCTTGGCGCAGTCCAAGGCTGGGCCGGTCAGCTTGGCGACCGCTGGCAGCGGCTTGGGCGCCACCACCACGCCGTTCTCGAACCGTAGACCGCCACAGGCGTCGGTCGCGCTGGCAGGGAGGGCGGGGAGCGCCGCCAAGGCCGAGGCCAACAGCGCGATCGCCAGCTTCGACCCTGGCCGGACCGTCGCCACCGCGATCCCCGTCCGGGAGACTCCACCGCTGCTCGCGTTCATCGGTTACTCCTGCGTCGTGGTCTGCGTGGCGCTGACGACCAACTGAAACTCGACGCGGCGGTTGACGGCCCGGCCGGCGGGCGTTGTGTTATTGGCGACGGGCTGCGCCGGCCCGTAGCCCTTGGCGGCGACGCGGGAGGCGTCGATGCCCTTGGCCACCAGCCAAGCGCGCACCGCCTCGGCACGAAGGGAGGATAGCATATTGTTCCGGCTCGGATTGCCAGAATTGTCCGTGTGCCCGCCGATCTCCACCAGGATCGCCGGGTACCGCCGCATCACGTCGTAGAGGCGGAGCAGGGCGGCCTCGGATTCATCCAAGATCCTCGCGGAGTTGCTGGCAAAGACGAGGCCGTCGATGCGGCCTATCCGCTGCAACAGCGGCTCTGGCAGGTCGTCGGGACAGCCGTCGCCATCCTCGAACCCGTTGCGCGTCTCGCCTTCGCGCTGACAGCGATCCACGGCGTCGGCGAGTCCGTCTCGGTCGTCATCGGGGTCGGGGCAGCCGTCGCCGTCCTCGAAGTCATCGACGTCCTCGGGCTCGCTCGGGCAGACGTCATCTTTGCGCTCCAGACCGTCATTGTCGTCGTCGCCAGCGCTCACCAGCGGCGGCAGCGCGCCCTTCGCCAGCGGCAGCGGCTCCGGCAACGCGTCCATGGGCTCGGCGACGGCCGGCGCTGCCGTGACGCCAGCGGTAGGCGTGATCGCCCTCGGCAAGAAGGCGACGGTGCCGGCGGTGCCGTCGCGACGAAACCGCGTGCGGTGGTAGCGCTGCACCGCGCTGGGGGACTCCGGGCAGCCATCGTCGTCACGGACGCCGTTCGTCGTCTCCGGTTCGAAGGGGCAGCGGTCGGGGGCGTCGAGCACGCCGTCGGCGTCGTTGTCGGGGTCGGGGCAACCGTCGGCGTCCTCGAATTCGTCGAGGTCCTCGGCCTCGCTCGGGCAGACGTCTTCGTCTCGCCGCAGCCCGTCGCCGTCGTCATCGCCACCGCTGACCAGTGGCGGCAAGGCGTTGGGGGCCAACGGCTGCGGTGGATCGAGCTTGTCGAGGAGCCGATCGTCGGCCTCCGTGGCGGCACGCGGCAGGCGCGCGGCGGCGTCCTTGGGCGGCTCCGCCGCGGTGGCGACCGCGGGCCTCAACGTAGCGACGACCTCACGGTCGGCGTTCCGCGCATAGCGGGTGCGGTGGTACCGCTTGGCGACGTCGGGATGCTCAGGGCAGCCGTCGTCATCGCGGACGCCGTTCTTGGTCTCGGGTTCGAGCGGGCAGCGGTCAGGCCCGTCGGGGACACCGTCAGCGTCGCTATCGGGCAGCGCCTCTGGCTCACCACCCAGGCGCCAGGTCAAGCCCAGCGTCGCGGCCGCCTCGGAAGTCACGGACTCGTTGGGAACGGTGCTGCCGACGAGGTGGAGCCGACCATCGAGACGCAGGTGGAGGCGTCGCCACAAATGCAGCTCGACACCAGCGCCGATAAGCGACGTGCCATCGCTGTCTTGCAGGGCAGCGGCCGCGTTGTCGCTGCGGGTGCGGGTGATGCCGGCTCCGATGAGGGCGAACGGCTCGAAGCGGCCGAGCGACACGCCCCCGCGCAGCAAGGCGCGCGCGCTGATGAGGCTGCCGCTGGCCTCCGCGAGCTGAGTGCCGACGGCGTAGGGCAAGGTCACCTGGCCGTAGGCGCCCTCCAGCTCCAGGCGTACGCCACGGAACAGCCCGACCCCGAAACGCAACCCAAGCGCCAGCCCGGCGGTGCCCGCCTGGTCGAGGCCCTCTGGCTTGCCCAGCTCGTTGGTCGCGCTCAGCGGATGCCACTCGGCGAAAGCGCCAGCGTCAGCCGACCACGCGCGCGCTGGCCGTGGCGCCATCGCGAGCGCCGCAAGCGCGGCCAATGCCAACCAGGTTGTGGCTAGAACCCTGTGCGACACACCGATTTTCTCCCACCGACCGACCCCTTGGATGTTCAGTCGGCGGCTCGGCGCCGAGCAGTCTAGCCCAGAGTGGTCGCCGACGCCAGAGGCTCAGGCCGCCATGCCCAATCACGAATCGTTGGTGGTCACTACACAATTTCCTGTGGAGACGGCCCCAAGGCAGCCGCCTGACTCGACGACGCCCTGTTGCGCCGGTTGGGGGTGCTTGGGACCGAGGCCGGGGCAGCGCCGGCGGCCCGAGGCGAGATTGCAACCTGTGCGGCGGATGCTACCCTGCCTGTCCATGGAGGCTGCGCATGATGTGTCGTAGGGCCTGGTTGGTACAGAGCGCGTTGCTCGTCGGAGCGACGCTCTGGGCGTGCTCTGGCGAGGATACGGCCGTGATCGGCCACCTCGACGGGGCAGAGGGCGACGTCTCCGCCGACGCGGAGCTCGACGGCGTAGGCGGCTCCGACACAGTTGGCGCCAGCGACGCCAACGTCGGCGCTGATGCCACCGCCGACGCCGGCCCGCTCGATGTAGCAGACGCCGGGTCGGACACACCCGAGACGGGCAGCGATGACGCCGGCGCGAGCGACACCGGCGCGAGCGACACCGGCGCGAGCGACACCGGCGCGAGCGA
>SXNM01000097.1 GCA_005777155.1 Pseudomonadota bacterium
CCACGTGTCCGGCGAATACGCGATGCTCAAGGCGGCCGCTAGCCGCGGCTGGCTCGACGAGCGGTCGGTCGTCCTCGAGAGCCTGCTTGGCATTCGACGTGCCGGCGCTGACGTCATCTTGAGCTATTATGCGATTGAAGCCGCGCGCTGGCTGCGCGAGGAGGCGCAATGAGCGAGCCGTCGCAGAGGCCAAGCTGGCGTCGCCAGTTGCTGCTGATGTGCGCCTCGCTCAGCGTCTCGCTGCTGCTTGGTGAGCTGCTCGTCCGGATCTTCACCAGGGTGGACCCGCGCTTCTACAACGACGCTGGCACGCTGTGGGTCATTGGCCCCGAAAACGACAACCCCAAGGACAACCCCTTCAAGTTGCCACATGGCTTCACGACCACCCGCGTCGGCATCGAGGCGATGCATATCGGCCACCAGACGCGCTTCAACGGCCACGGCATGCGCGACCCGAAGGAGTATACCTTCGAGAAGCCGAAGGGCGCCCGGCGTGTCTTCTTGCTGGGCGATTCCGTGGTCTTTGGCCACACCGAGGAGGCGCTCCGGCTGCCGCCGCAGCTGCGTGCAGCGTTGGAGGCAAAGCTCCCAGGGGTGACGGTGGAGACTCCGGCCTTCTCCTGTCCGGGCTGGGACTTCGGCTCGTACCTGATCGTGATGAAGCAGGCTGTCGCCCAGTTCGAGACCGACGACGTCGTCATCGGCTTTGTCCTCAACGATCTGTTGGGCAGCTGGGTGCCGATGACCAAGGACGGCGAAGTCGACGTCGCGACGCCGACGGGCGACCCCGAGCGGGCAGTGCTCGACTGGCCGTGGATCCGCGCCGTCGTACGGAACTCCGCCCTGCTGACCGCCATCGTTTGGGTCGGCAAGGGCTTCTATGCCAAGAGCCGACCCATTCCGCTCGACGTCGCCAAACTCGCGAAGGGTCCGCACGCCTTTGACGAAGCGGTCGCCGCCCTCGAGCCCGGCTTTGTGTGGCTTGAACGGACCTGCAAGCAGCGCAAACTCCGCTGCACTGTCACCGTGTTCCCCTACGGCCTGCAGGTCGAGGAGGGCTTCGCCCGCACAGTCATCGAGTCCTGGTACGGCAAGACCTTCGACCCGGCGGTGGTCAACGACGGCCCGCAGCAGGCGATCTGGCGCGCCTGCCAGCGCCACGGCCTGCCCTATGTTGACCTGTTGCCGGCCTTCCGCGCCGAGCCCGACCCAGCGGGCCTCTTCTTCGATACGCCTGAGGGCCGCATCGACTACGTCCACCTCTCGCCGCGCGGCAACGCCCTGGTCGCCAAAGTGCTCGCTGAAGCGCTCGCGCAGCCGCCGGTGGTGTCCGCAGACTCGGCGACGACTGCCGCCGCGGCAGCGACTGTGGCGCCGGCGAAAACCGCGCCTTGACGTCATCTGCGGCGCGCTCTACGGCGCGGCACCTCGTCGTCGGGGCGAGCGGTGTCGCCGGCACTGGCATCGTCCAGTCGCTGGCAGCCGATGGCGAGGAGCCGATCTTCGCCCTGGCGCGCCGACCGCGGCTCGAGTCAGCCTGGGGCGGGCGGGTCACGCCGATCGCCGCCGACCTCTTCGACCCGGAGGGGCTCAGGGCGGCGCTGCGGCTTGCCCAGCCGAGCCACGTCTACTACGCCGCGCACATGCCACCGGGCGGCGGTGCCTCGGCGCAGGCGCCACCTCTGGCGATGCACCCGCGGGCGCTGCAGGCCATGCTGCGCTGGTTGCGGCCATGGACGCCGACGTTGGTGCGGCTGCCTGGCGCAGTTCACTGGTACTTTCGGCCTATCCACGCCCGGGCTGGCCTCTGTGACGGTGGCGAGAACGCGCTCATGTTCCGCCACCTGCGCGAGGCGCTGGCCGACTTCGCCCGAGACTCGAACACCCGGCCACATCTGGCGGTGCTCACCGGTGGTCGCCTCCATGGTGTGCACCTCGGTCCGGCGCTCTGGCCCGACTACGCGCCCGTGATCACCGCCGACAGCCCCCGACCGCCAGGACGCACTTGGTATTGGGACGTTGAAGACCCGCTGCAGCAGGCCGGGCCCCTGCCCTACACGTGGTCGATCCACCGCCCGCACTTCATCCTCGGCCGGGCCGAAGGCGCGCCCTACTCGCTGGTCGACGCCATCGCCTGCTACGCCCTGCTGCTGCGCCACGCCGGTCTGCCCCTGGTCTTTCCGGGCGGCGCCGACGCCTTCGCGGCCCGCAGCGAGGCTGTGGACGCCACGCTCCTCGGCGCCCAAATGCGCTGGGCGGCCGACACGTCGGCAGCGCACGGCGAGGCGTTCCTGGTCCGCAACGGCCCGGCTTGGCGCTGGCCCGAGCTCTGGCCAGCGATCGCCCGTGATTTCGGCATGGCTTGGCAGGTGCCGTCTCGCGCCGTCTCGCTCTACGACCTCTTGCCGTCGCCGGAGGCGGTCTGGGACGACCTGCGGGCCGCTGCCGGGCTGCCGCCGCTCCCACTGACGCAAGCGATGCCTATCGCCTTTCTGCACGACGCGATGGTCGTCACCTGGGACGTCACCTACGACGCCGATAAGGCGGCGGCGCTTGGCTTCGCCGATACCCGCGGCTGGCAGGGCTTCCACGCCGCCCTGCACGCCGTCGCCGCGCCGTATGGGCCGGTCGCCAGCGCCAATTGGTCGGACACGCCTCCCGAATTTGACCCCCTGCCCAGTGCTTGACCCAAGAGACGGTGCGCCCTAGAGTCCGCAACCCCTCGGCCGGCCGAGGGCGTCGTCCCTTTTTCCGTTGGAGCGCCTCGCATGCTCGAGCTCTTCCGCAGCCAGTCGCGATCGCTGGTGATTTACATCCTGCTCGGGATCGTGATCCTGGCCTTCATCCTCACCTTCAACACCCAGGGACCGATCAGCGCTGCCCCAGGCGCCGTCGTGGAGACGCTCGTCGAGGTGGATGGCACCGCCATCGACTCCCGCGAGTTGGCGTTGGCCAAGGTGTTCTCACCCGATCCGCCGTCGCCGTCCGCGACCGGCATCGACAAGCTGCAGGCCGTGCAGCGCTACGAGCTGCGGCGGCTCATCTGGTCCGGCGTCTCGCAGGAGCTCGCGGCGCTGACCCCGTTCGACGGCGCCGTGCCAGGCGTCGAGGACGAGAAGGTGATGACCGAGCTCATCGAGTCGGTGCTGGTCGCCAAGGCCGCTGAGGCAGCCGGCATGGGCGTCAGCGACGAGGAGCTGTCGGAGCGCGTGGCGCGCTTGGAGCTTGTCTTTGGCACCAGCTTCCGCGACGAGCAGGGCGAGTTTGACGCCAAGAAGTACGACATCTTCGTGCGCTACCAGCTCGGCACCACCAAGTCGACGCTGGAGTCATTCCTGCGTCGCGAGATCCTGCGCGACAAGTATGCCCTGGCGTCTGTCGCCGGCCTCGAGGTCAGCGACGCCGAATTGGACGCCGCTGACGCCGCCGAGAGCAAGCGGCCCAAGCTTGAAGTCGTGACGATCGACCCCCGCTCCGCCAAAGCCGCGGTCCAGGTCAGCGACGAAGACGCAGCGGTCTGGGCCGCGGGCCACGTCACGGAGATCCAGGCGGCCTACGACACCGCCGGCGAGACCTACAACCGCCCGGCGAAGTGGGTGGTGCGCGGCATCCTCGTCAAAGCGACCGAGAAGGCCGGCCTCGCCGACGACAAGAAGGCGGCGGTCGAAGCAGAGTGGGCCGACAAGCGTAAGGCGGCCGACGCCATCTACGCCGACCTCGACAAGGTGTGGAAGGGCGAGACCGCCATCGACGTGCCCGGCGAAGAGGGCCAGAAGAAGGCCAGCGAGTTGGCGGGTGAGCAGCGTCAGAAGGCCCTGTTGGCCCACTTTTCCAAGGTCGCCGAGGAGAAGACCGAGCACGACCTGACCAAGGACGTCGGCGGTCGCTTCATCGACGGCAAGAGCGCGGTGGTGCTCGGCCTGTCGCCGTTCGGGCCCGCCGTCGCGCAGGCGGTCGCCGCGGCCAGCGAGGGCGCCTTGGTCGGTCCGGTCGAGGGCGAGCACGGTCATTGGATCGTCGTCGTCGAGAAGGCCGAGGCCGCCGTGGTGCAGCCGCTAGCGTCGGTGCAGACCGCTATCGCCAAGAGCTTGATGGCCGAAGAGCGCGCCGCCAGCAAGCTGGACGATGTCGCCAAGGCCGTGCTCGAGGCGGCGCAGGCGGCGTCAGGCAAGACCTTGGCGGAGGCCGTCAAGGGTTGGAACAAGGCGCACGGCGGCAAGGAGGACGGGCCGCTGACGGCCATGACCACCGGCCCCATTGGCAAGTCGCCCAGCGCCGCGCTCTCCAAGGGCATCGAGGCCATGCTTGGCCTGCCGCCACGTGAGGCCAACGACGACGATATTCCAGGCATTGGGGTGGTTCCGGGTCTCGGTCTCGCGGCCTGGAAACTGCGCAAGGACGCGCCCCTCGCCGGGACCGTGTTCGCCAGCGCCGACGGCAAGGCGCGCTACGTCGTTCGGCTCGCCGAGGAGTCCACCACGACGACGGATGTCGAGGGCGAGGCCAAGCGTCGCGACGCCCTGCGCGACACGTTGCTGCAGCAGAAGCGCGTTGAGGTCTGGCGCAGCGTCGTCAAGGCGCTGATGCAGAAGGCCGAGACAGACAAGAAGATCGAGCGCTCCGACGCTTGGAACACCCTGGTCGAGCAAGAGCGGCAGCGGCTGGTCGAGGCGCAGAAGCGAGCCGCATCGTTGGCGCCGCCTGCGCCGACCGGTCTGAACCCG
>SXNM01000098.1 GCA_005777155.1 Pseudomonadota bacterium
CCCCACGACGGTGAGCTGCGCTGGCGAGGGACCGACGTCCGGGACCTCGATCCCCGCCAGCTCCAACGCCGCGTCGGCTGGCTTGGGCACCAGCCCGGCCTGCTAATGGCACTCAGCGCGCGCGAAAACCTCCTCATGTTCGCCGAGCTTGCCGGGTGTGACGCCAGCCCGGCACGCATCGACGCCGTGCTCGACGCTGTCGGCCTCGACGCCGCCGATCGCCGGCGCCCGGTCGCGACCTATTCGCGCGGGATGACCCAGCGGGCAGGCCTCGGGCGACTGATGGCGGTCGGCGCGGCGCTGTGGCTGCTCGACGAGCCGACGACCGGGCTCGACGCCGACGGAGTGACCCGCCTTGAGCGCGCCCTCACCTTCCACCAGCGCCGCGGCGGGGCGATCGTGGTCGTCACCCACGACCAGACGCAGTGGCAGGCCGCCGACCGGCTGCTCTGGCTCGAGCAGGGTCGCCTGCGGACGCAGTCGGCGCCAAAGGCGGCGGCGTGAACGCGACGCCAGCCCCCGACGATCCACGGCGCGCCGCCCTCGCTCCTGACGGGTCTATGGCTACGCGCGACGGGCTCGCCCAGCGCTGGGCGTTGACCGCCCGCCTGACGCTCGTGTTGTTGCGTCGCGATCTCGTGATCTTGGCGCGCAGCCGCGACACGCTCGGCCTCGTCCTGATGTTCGCCGCCCTCTGCGTCCTGCTCTTTGCCTTTGGCTTCCTGCGCGAGGGTGCGGCCGCCGCAGAGATCGCGCCGGGCGCGCTGTGGGTGACGCTGCTCTTCTCGACGACCCTCGCCACGCTGCGCCTCTTCGCCGCCGACGAGGAGGCAGGGGCCCTGCACCACTGCCTGCACAGCGCCGCCGGCGCCTCGCCGCTTTTTTTCGCCAAGGCGCTCATGCAGGGGCTCTTTGGCGCCCTCATCACGGCCTTGCTCCTGCCGCTCGTGTGGCTGTTTTTCTCGGCGCCGGCGGTGGCGCTGCCGCAGGTGTTGGCTGCCCTTGGCCTCGGCCTCATCGGTCAGGCGTTGCTCGGCACCCTGGTCGCCGCGCTCATGGTGCATGTCCGGCTCCGCGAGCTCCTGTTGCCGCTCCTGCTCTATCCCCTGACGACGCCGCTGCTGATCGCAGGCGTAAAGGTCACGGCGATCTCGCTCGGCGGCGGCGATCTCGCGCAGACGACGCCGTGGCTCGGCCTCATGGTGGTCTTCGACGCTGTCCTTCTGCTACTGTCTCCCTGGTTGTTCGCCCGCGCCACCTGATGGCGGCTGGCGACGCCCTAGCCCGATCCTCTGCCCGCCACCGGGCCCGCCGAACTCGCCGCACATGACCTTGCCCAACCCGCCGAGCCCTCGCCCTGTCGCCGCGCCGCTCGGCCTGTCGCTGGCGATTGTGGTCGCGATCGGCCTCGTAGAGGCAGCGCTCGCTCACATCGCGTTCGCCACGCCACCGGACATCGCCCTCGGTGTTGTCCAGAAGATCTTCTACTTCCACGTCGCGTCGGCCTTCGCGATGCTGCTCTTTCTGGTGCTCGGCGCCGGCCTCTCCGCGATTGACCTCGTCGCTCCCTCCGACCGCGCAGACGCTGGCGCACGGGGTGCCCTGGAAGTCGGAGCCCTCTTCGGCGCCATCTTGCTGGTGACCGGGCCGCTCTGGGCGCGCAAATCGTGGGGCACCTGGTGGACCTTCGAGCCGCGGCTGACGCTGTCGCTGCTGGTAGAGCTGCTCGCGCTCGCGGTCCTGATGCTGCGCGGGCTGTCGTCTGACGCTCAGCTCGGTCGCCGGGCGGGTGCCGCGATGGCGGTCATGGCGGCGCCCATCAGCCTGCTCATCCACCTCGCGGTCAAGCTGTGGGGAGGCAACCACCCCAGCGTGTTGCAGGGCGGCGGAGTGCAGAGCGCTGCCATGCGGATCTCGTTCTGGCTCGCCGTCGCTGGCGTCTTGACCTTGGCCAGCGCGCTGCTGGCGTTGCGCTACCAACAGCTTCGCCTTGACCAGCGGCACCGAGAGCTTGAGCTGACCTTCGCCGCTTGGCAGCTGCGTCGCACACGGACCGCAGGGGAATCGTCATGAGCAACGCCGCCGCCGAGATTCCAACTGCTGGCACGACCGAGGCGCGGACCGTCGCCGCCGCCGGGCCGCGCGACCTCTCGGCCTACAAAGAGGAGCAGATCGCCGGTGGCGACTTGGCAGCGGCGGCCTACTTGCTGCTGTGGGCGATCATCGGCGCCTATCTCTGGCGGACCGCGCGGCGGCAAGCCGTGGCTGAGTCGGCGCTGCGAGCCCTAGAAGGGCGCCTTGACGCCGAGTTCGCCCGCGCCGCAGCGCAGGCCGGGCGGGGCGACGCCGCCGCGGCGGAGCGAGCGCCATGACCACGTCGCATGTCTTCTTCATCCCCGCGGTGATGCTGGTTGGGCTGTTGATCGGCTATGTCACGGGTCGCAAGCTGCTGCTGCAAGAGCAGGAAGAGGCGCGCGCCGCGGCCCTGCGCCGGCAGCTCCGCCAGCAGGCCCTGGCCGCGACGCCGCAGCCGCCGGCGACCACCGACCCGACCTGATTACGTCCGCGTGCCCTTGTTGCGGGCCGGGCTGACGCCGCCTCGAGGTCCACCGGTGCCCGACATGTCGCTCATCGTCACCATCGTCCGCTTGGCCGTCGGCGTGAACGGCGTGAGCTTCAGGCCGATGTTGGCCTTCTGCGCTTGGACGGGCTCCTTGGCTTCGACGCGGGTTGGCGCCGCGACGACGCAGATCGACTGCACCCGCGGCAGCGTGCCTATGGCGGCCAGCGCGTCGTCGGCGCCCTCGCCGTCGAGCGCGATGATGCGGGACGCAGCGCCCACGGCCTTGCCGTCGCTGGCAGCGACCGCGCCGACGCTCTCGCCTTCGAGCGCCTCGCCGCCGTGGCTCTCCTCCGCACTCTTGGCTGCCATGCGCGCCCCCTGGTCACTGCCCACGCGGTCTAGCGATCGTCGCGCTGCACGACCTGGCCGCTGCCCCGCATCGAGGCGTTCTTGCGCGCGGCTAGGCGAACACAGCGCTCGTCGAGCTGGCGCAGGTGCTCCGTGAGCAATGGCACCATCATCTCGAGCATCGCCACGCCGTTCGGGTGGTATGCCGCGCAGAGCTGAGCCAGTCGCCAAGCGTCGATCGACACGACCTCGCTCTCGATCGACGACCGCACCTCGTATGGGCAGGGGCCCTGATCGACCAAAGCCAGCAAGCTCGCCACCTCGGCGGTGCTGTAGCTCTGCAGCTCGCGGTAGATGCCGTTGCTCTCGACCCGCAGCGAAAGCGTGCCGGAGATCACGACGAAGGCGCGAACCGCCCGCTCGCCCTGACGCTGCAGCACTTCATCTCGCTTGGCCTTCTTGCTGATCGCGCCCTCAAAGAGCGCCTCCAGCGTGCGGGCCGGGATCCGTCCCAGGAACGGGTTCCGATCGCGAAGCCAGGGGATGAAGCGCGTCGCATCGTCGGTCCGCCGCGGCGCGGGCACATCTGGCGTCGTCGGTTCTGCCATCGTGCGCCTCCAGGTGTGCAGCATCGCCGCGCTGGCCCATCCTGGCAAGACGCAGATCCGCCAGTTTCGCCTCCCTCGGCTCATCGAGGCGCATCCCCGGCAGTGGAGGTGAAGTCGCCGCGTTGAGCTTTGCCAGCGCCGCGCCTACAGTCAGCGCCCGCCGCGCACGCTGGCAGAGCGGCGAACCCCTGCGACGCGCTGCCGCAGGTCCTGGGAGGCGTCGATGGCGGAGAGCTTGGACCTGCGCAACCGCATGCAACCACTGGAGGCCGATCTGCCGGGCTCCACCCAGATCGCCATCGGCGATCTCGGCGTGCCATTTCGCGACATCGCCCTCAGCGATGGCGGGCACCACCGGGTCTACGACACCACCGGGCCGCAGGGCATCGATCCGCGCGTCGGCTTGCCGCAGCGGCGCGCGGGCTGGGTGGCCGAGCGGGCGGGCATCGCGCGGCCGACACAGCTCGCCTTCGCCCGCCACGGCGTGATCACCGAGGAGATGCGCTTCTGCGCGCTCCGCGAAGGCGTCGAGCCGGAGCTGGTGCGCAGCGAGATCGCCGCCG
>SXNM01000099.1 GCA_005777155.1 Pseudomonadota bacterium
ATCACGCCGACGTCGAACTCCCCTGGGGCCGACCAACGCTCGACCAGCGTCATCGCGTCGGCCATGGTCTGGCAGGGGTGGAGCCGGTCCGACAGTCCGTTGATCACCGGGATCGTAGCGTGGCGCGCCAGCTCATCGATCACGTCATGGCCGTAGACGCGCGCCATGATGCCGTCGCAGAAGCGCGACAACACCTTGGCGTAGTCGGCGATGGTCTCGCCGCGACCGATCTGGATGTCGGCGCTCGACAAGAACAGCGCGTGGCCGCCGAGTTGTACCATGCCGACCTCAAAAGAGACCCGCGTCCGCGTGCTCTTCTTCTGGAAGATCATGCCCAGCGTCTGGCCGTCGAGCGCGCGGCGGTACTCCTTGGGATTGCTCTTGATCTTCCATGCGAGCTCCAGCAGGTGCCGGATATCGGCGCTTGGCCAGTCCGAGATGTCGAGGAAGTGACGAAGGCTCATGCTCTCTCCAGGTGCCGCCGCGTCTTGGGCGGGCGAGCGATCGAGGTTGGCGCAGCGCGGGCGCCTGACGCCGGGCGTGACCCAACGACGCCAGCGTCGCGGAACGCCAGCGGTCGTCGCGCCCGCCGATCGTTGGGGCAGGCGGAATCGAAGCTAGAAGCTGTGCTTGAGCTCGGGGCCGCCGCGGCTGCCGGCGTTCTCGGCGGCGTAGAGCCCGCTGATGGCGCGGGTGGCGGCCGTGACGTCGTCGGTGCTGCGCGCAGCCGGCAGTGCGGGCTCGCGGCGGGCGACGGCGGCCGCCGGCGCCGGGGCATAGGCCGGTTGGACCGCCTGAGAGGCACGTGCCGCGGGCGCCGCCTGGCTCATCATCTGGCAGGCCCCCTCAAAGAACACGCCCTTGTCGATGTGTAGCGCTGGGCTCGTGATGTTGCCGCGCAAGGCCGCCGGCGCGTACAGTTCTACGCCCTCGTTGGCGAAGATATTGCCCGTGACGTCGCCGTACACCTCGACGCTGCCGACCCGGATCTCGGCCTGGACGTCCGCGCCCTCGCCGACGATGAGGCGCCCGTCGCTCAGGATCTCACCGACGAAGCGGCCGTCGATGCGGACGGTGCCCTCGAAAGTGAGCTTGCCTTCAAATTCACTGCCTTTGCCGAGCAGCGCGTTGATCTCCGCCATGACCTGACCCATCCTTTGCCCATCTGGGCTGCCGGCGCTGGCGCGCGGTCTGCCGCCGACGCGTGGCCGAGGCCTGGATGATAGTCGCCGCGGGCAGCGAAGTCACGGCTCAGCTGCGTCGGCCACCGGACCTGTCGCAGGGTCTGGCCCTCAAGGCCATGAGAAGTGAGCCCGATTGCCGCTCAGCTCCGTCGTCGAGGCGCGGCCTGCAGGCGGAGCCGCCAGACGTTTCGCACCGCCTCAAGCACGATCGCGCCGCGCATTTTCGATGCGCCGCGCACCCGATCTGGAAAGACGATCGGCACTTCCGCGATTCGAACGCCTGCCTGGACGGCGCGCCAGGTCAGCTCGATCTGAAAGACGTAGCCACCACCTTGGATCTCGCCCAGATCGAGCTGCTCCAACAGCGTGCGGCGAAAGCACTTAAAGCCGCCCGTCAGATCCTGGTACGGCAGGCCGAGGACCAGCCGGGCGTAGGTGTTGCCGCCACGCGACAGCATCTTGCGGTGCCAAGCCCATCCCTCGGTGCCGCCTCCTCGGATGTACCGCGAACCGAGGACGAGATCGGCGTCGGCGGCTGCGCGCAGAAAGTCGGGCAAGTAGCGCGGCTGATGCGAGAAGTCGCAGTCCATCTCGAAGACTAGCGAGTAGCTGCGCTCCAGTGCCCAGCGAAATCCGGCGACGTAGGCGCGGCCAAGGCCCTCCTTGCGCGCCCGGTGCAGGACATGGACGCGCGGATCGGCGGCGACGAGGCCATCGGCGATGGCGCCGGTCCCGTCGGGGCTGCCGTCGTCGATGACCAAGACGTGGATCGCCGGCGTCACCTCGAAGATCGCCGCCACCATGAGCGGCAGGTTCTCGGCTTCGTTGTACGTCGGCAGACAGATGAGGGCGCCGGCGCCATCCAGCGGAGGGGCTCCGCCGTCGGCCCCCATCGCAACTCTGGCCCCTGCGCCACTCCGGCCCACGTCGTCCCCCTTGCCTGCGCCGACCGGCCTCGAATCTGCCGAGCGGACGGGCGGTCAGTAGCCGTCTTCGTAAAATGAATCAAGCAGTTTCGAGTATTTCCGCGCGATGGCCGCCCGCCGCAGCTCCAGCGTCGGGGTCAGGTCGCCGTCCTCGATCGTAAACTCCCTGTCGATGATGGCGAACTTGCGAATCGTCTCGAAGCTGGCGAGGCTGCGGTTCCGCTCCTCGATCACGCGCTCGACCATTCGGTAGACGAGCGGGTGCTTGCTGACCTCTGAAAAATCTGTGTATGCGATGTCTTTATCAGCGCAGAAGCGCTTGAGCGAGCGTTCGTCCAGGCTGAGCAACGCCGACAGCCAAGGGCGACCTTCGCCGTGCACCAGCGCCGCCGCGATCATCGGGCTCGCCTGCAGGTGCGCCTCGATCCGGGCGGGCGCCACCGACTTGCCACCGCTGGTGCGCATGAGGTCACCCTTGCGATCGACGATCCTCAGGGCGCCGTCGACGCCGAACTCGCCTACGTCGCCGGTGTGCAGCCAGTCATCGTCGTCGATGACGGCCGCGGTCCCCGCCGGGTCGCGTTCGTAGCCGGCCATCAGGTTGGCGCCGCGCAGCAGGACCTCGCCGTCCTCAGCGATCGCGATCTCGACGCCATCGAGCGGCCGGCCGACGGTGCCGATGCGGGCGAAGCCTGGGCGGGCCAGGGTGGCGCAGGCGCAGCACTCGGTCAGGCCGTAGCCCTCCAATAGGTCGAGACCGACGGCGTGGTACCACTCGGCGAGCTCGACCGGCAGCGGCGCACCGCCCGAGATCAGCGCCCGCACCCGGCCACCGAGGGCAACGGGGAAGCGGCCCAGCACCAACGCAGCGGCGGCGGCGTTACGGGCGCGCAGCCAGCCGGTCGGCGCCTCGCCCTGCAGCCGCAGCTGACTGACCTCGGTACCGACGGAGGTCGCCCAGCCGAGCAGGCGCCGGCGCACGTTGCCGTGGCCGTGGATTCGCTGCCGGAGCGCGACCGCCAGCGCCGCGAGCTGCCGCGGTACGGCTGGCACGATGGTCGGCTCTAGGAACGCGAGGTCGGTGAGGCGCAGCGTCCTGCCCTCGGGAAGGGCCAGCTCGGCGCCGGCGCACAGGCTGGTCCAGGCCACGACGCGGGCGAAGGCGAACGTCAGCGGAAGCGCCAACATCACCCGATCGTCCTGTTGGAGGTGCAGCGCCCTGCCGAGCGCCGAGGCCTCGAAGAGCAGGGCGTCACTGGTCCACTGCACGCCGCGAGGCGCCCCGGTGGTCGCGGCGGTGCGGATGATGGTGGTCAGGCCGCCGCCACGCCTCGACGCTAGGCGCTCGTCGAGCGTGGCATTGGGCAGCGACGCGCCCACCTCCAGCCAGGTGGCGGTGTCGATGAGGCGCAGACCCGTCGGCAGCGACAGCTCGTTGATGTGCAGCCGCCGCCTGCCGCGCCGGTCAGAGCGCTCGCGCTGGGTCTCGGCGTCAAAGGCGACGACGAGCCGCGCTTCGGCCGTAGCGGGCCAGGCGTCGATGAGTCGCTCTGCCTCGAAGGCGCCTGACACCAACCCGAGGCGTGCGTCGCAGTCCTGAAGGATGCCGGCCAGCTCGCTGCGCGGCAGCGCCACGTCGAGGGGCACCGACACCGCACCCACCGCGGCGATGGCGAGGTCGGCCACCAGCCACTCCAGCCGCGTCTCAGCGGCCAGCAGGACCTGCTCACCGGCCCGCACGCCGTGCACCAAGAGGCTGCGGGCTTGCGCCAGCGCCAATCGCCGCACCCCTGACCACGTCTCGCGCAGCTCGTCTTCGCCGCGGCGACGGATGACGCACGTCGCGCCGGGCCGACGCCTCGCTGCGCGCTCAAAGGCGAGCCACAGGTCGTCAGGTGACGGGGTGCCCTGGTCAGTCGCCGCTGGCGTTGTGTGTGGCACGGCCCTCACCACCGCGCTTTGACGCAAAATCGACGCCTGCGGGCCGCGAGAGCATGCGCACGTGAGCTCGATCCGTAAAGCGCCGCGCCCTGCGCCGAGCCCCAACAGCAGCTCGACGCTCGCAGCAGAAGCGCCGGGCAGATGGGCCTGAATCTCTTGACACTCTTAGGGTTACTGTAGCCCGCCCAGTCGAGGGAAGCGGCGGTGCGTGCCGGCGGCGCCTGCCTGGTGCGGGGCCGCAAGAGCCGCCTGAATCCACTGAGGCCTGCGAACTTGAAGCGCGGTGCCGCCGGGCGTAGACTATCGCCGTCTGCAGGAGGATTTGCTCATGTCGCCGCTCCAACCACCCCGCCGGAACCCCCGCCTCGCATGGCAGGCGGGGCACCCGCTCGCGGTCCAAGCGGCAGCCTCGCCCTGGCTACGGCTGCGCTCGGGCGCCTTGGTCGGGGCCATGTGTCTCGTCGTCTTCGGCGCCGCCGCTTGCTCCAGCAATGAGGTCGTCGCCGATGAGCTCGTCGGCATGACAGAACCGGACAAGAACGCCGTCCGCATCGCCCGGACCGACCAGATTCAGGTCGGCTTTCGCATCGACTCAGCCATCGACCAAGACGAAAACGGCGACCTCTGCCACGAGATGTGCGGCGACGCCCGACGCAGCTGTCTGCTCGCCGAAGAGCTGTGCTCCTACGGCGCCAAGTATCCAAAGGTCGCCGGTCTGCACGCCAAGTGCCGCCACTCCCGCGACCTGTGCCGGCGTCACGGTGAGCAGGTGCCACGCCACTGCATCTGCGAGCGATGATCGTCGACCGCTAGGTCGGCACGCCGCCGTCGCCCGCTGAACCGAGCGCCCCCAACCCTTTCCGCCGCGCCACCCCGCGCCGCGCCGCAACGCCGCCGGGTGCATCGGCACCTGTCTGGCAGGCTCGCCACCGCCAAGGTCTCAGAGTCTGTCTCCCCTGCTGCGAGATCGCCCGTCCGTTCCGCCGGCGCGCCCCTCCCCATCCCACCCCGCGGCGCCGCTGGCGCCA
>SXNM01000015.1 GCA_005777155.1 Pseudomonadota bacterium
CCTGGCCTTCATGCGCGGCCGCACCCTCGCGAGCTCGTTCATTATTCTCGACGAGGCACAGAATTGCACCGTCGAGCAGATGGCGATGCTGCTCACCCGCATGGGCCACGACAGCAAGGTCGTCGTCACCGGCGACCCCAGCCAGAGTGACCTGGCGCGGCACCAGCGCTCGGGCCTTGGCCATGCGCTTGAGATCTTGGAGGGAGTCGAGGGCGTCGAGATTGTCCAGCTGACCCGCGACGACGTTGTCCGCCACCCGGTCGTCGCTCGAATCGCCTCGGCCTACGCCCGCGACAGCCAGGCGCGCGGCGGCGATCGCGGCGGCGAGGCCTGATGCCTGTCTCCATCGTCCAGCAGCGCCGCGGGGTGATCGTCGATCGCGCAGCGCTGGCCCGTCATGGCCGGGCGGTGCTCAAGGCTTGCGGCCGGGCCCGTGGCGTCGTCGACGTCCAGCTGGTTGGCGACGCCGCGATCGCGGAGATCAACGAGCAGTGGCGCGGTGTCGCCGGCGTAACCGACGTCCTCAGCTTCGCCCTGCAAGAAGGCGAGGCGATGCCGGGGACTGAGGAGCTGCTCGGCGACGTCATCATCTCCCTCGACACGGCCTGCAGGCAGGCGGCTGCGCTCGAGCGGGAGTGGCAGCGCGACAGTGGCGACTCGTCGTGCCGCTACGGCGTGCAAGAGGAGACGGCGTTCCTGTTGACACACGGGATCTTGCATCTGCTCGGCCACGACCACGTGCGCGCCGCCGAGGCCAAGGTCATGGAGGCGCTGGAGCGGACGCTGATGGCGCCGCTCACCGTCGCCCCGGTCCATGGGCTCGATCGCAGCGATCACGCGCCGGGGGCCTAGCGGCTCGCGAGCCGGAAAACGCGTCATTTTCCGCCCTTCCCAGACTAGCGGCGCGTCCAATTCGGCGCCCTCGGCGTCTGGTACGAAGCGCATCTCCGCCGCACCCACCGCAAATGACGGGCCGTGAGTTATCGTCGCCAGTGCGCTGGACCTCGCCACCGCAACGAGCCCCTGCCCTACGGACATCGACGTGCGGCTGCGCCATTGGCAGTGGTCGCGTCCCCAAGGCCGCCCCGTGTGCATCGACGAGCGAGAAGCGCTGGATACCCGGCTACGCCCCGCTCAGGAGACAAAGGCCCGATGAGCCGCAACGCTGCGCTAACCCGTGCAAGCGCCTTGCTTGGTGCCGCACTTGGTCGCGAGGCAGGTCGTACATTCGCTCGGCGACTTATCGCAGACCTGGCCGCACTCGGCGTTGTAGCAGGCCAACAGATCGATGTAGGGAATAGCGGCCTGAGGCTTGCCGCCGTGCAGCGACGTCGCGATGCAGCTGCCACTGGCCGCCGTGCCATTGATCTTGATGCACTTCGTGGTCTGTTCGAACATCTTGGCGCACGGCGACGTCCCCTTCGGATCGGCGCAGGCGATAATCCTCGACTTGCACGCCGAGATAATGTTGTTGTTGTCGCCGAGGCACTCCAAGCACGAGACCAACTGAGTTTGTGCCGTCGTCGTCAGCTTCGCCATGCACTCGCGAATGCAGGCCTCGTCGGACTTGCCAGTCTTTGCGCAACCCTCCAGGCAGGCGAATGACTCGTGGCAGAGCGCACTGCCGGACACGCCGCCGGCGTAGCAGGCGGCGAACTCGTTGATGCAGGCGTCACTGCTCTTCGTGCCCGCCTTGCCCGACGCCGAAAGGCAGCTGGTGACCGCCGTGGCCACACCTAGCTCTGCGCTGGCGAGCGCGTCGGTGCAGGTCGCTAAACAGGAGAGGCTGTCCGTGACGACAGGCATGGCGCAGTTGGTGACGCAAGGTAACATGTCGCTGCACGCGCCAGCGCCAGTCGCCGTCGGGGCGGCGCAGGCCAGCGACTCGCCGGCGCACTGGTCGGCGAGGCAGTTGTTCTCGCAGCCGCTCAAGGCGCTGCCGGTGGCGCCGGCGCAGTTTTTGCTGACGCAAGCGGCGCGGCACTCGACGACCGCGTTGACCCGAGCGACCACCGCGTCGGCGGCGCCCGCGCTACACGCCGCGCGGCAGGCTTGATCTGTGGCGCAGCCGGGCGCCAGCGCGCACGACGCCTGCGTGCGACAGCTGCCGAGCTGGGTCGCGGTCGCCACCTTCTGGTCCAGCTCGCCATCGGTGAAACGATCGGGCAGGCACCCGAGCAGACCGACGACGGCCAAGGCGCCGCCGCGGTAGAGCCAGACCTTGGCCCCGCGGAGCCACGACGTCCTGGCCCTTGGCATCAGAAGCTCCCGCCGACGATGAGCCCAGAGCCGACACCGTCGCGGCCCGGGAGTACCGCCGGCGTCGCCCAGACTCGGGCGCTGATCGCTGCCGATGGCGAGGGGGGCGCCGACATCAGCCGCCAAGCCCCCCAGCCAGCCAGCCCCAGGCCGATGGTCAGGAAGACCGCGCCGCCCGCGACGCCCCTCTCCGCGGCATCGAACTCCGTGTTGTACCTAACCTTCGCGTCAGGATCCTTGAAGTCCATGGCGTTAGCGGCCTCAGCCCGCGCCGCCGCGCCGCTCATCGTCGCCAACGCGATGAGGGCGACCAGCGACCCGCCGCCAACCAACGGCCAGGTCAAGAGCTTCGAAGGCGCCTCGGGGCTCGGGGCGCGCGCTGACAGGGTTGGCGTCTTTGCCGCCGCGGCGGGCTCGGCGCCGGTCGCAGCCTTTGCCGGGGCCTGTGGCGGCGCTTGGCCCGGCTGCGCCGGCTGGGTTCGCTCGACGGGCTGGGTCGGCTGCGCCGGCTGGGTCGGCTGCGTCGCGCCCTCCGCGGTGATCGTGGCCTGCAGGGCCTCAATGCGCGCCTTGGCGTCGTCGCGAGCGCTCTCGCCGCTTCCGGCCAAGCTCAAGAATTGCTCGAATGCGGCCTTGGCCTCGCGATAGCGCAGCCCCTCTTCGTAGGCCCGCGCTGCGTTGAACAGCAATGCCGGTGCGCGGCCAAGCGTGAACGCCGTGATGTACAGCTCCGCCGCCGCCGCGAACTCACCGGCCTTGAACTTGAACTTGGCCTGCAGCGCCAGCGCCTCGGCCTTGGCCAAGTCGTCTTTGCTCTGCGCTAGCGCCTGCCGCGCGGGCGTCGTGACGCCGACCAAGATCACCGTGAGGGTCAGGCACAGGAGCCGGCGCAAGAGCGTTGGCGTGGCGCGCACAGGAGCAGTGGTCGATCGCGTACCTGACCCACTTGGCGTTCGGTTGCCCATGGACCAGATGATGGTGCGCGCCCCGCTGTCCGTCAAGGCAGTCGGGACTCCAGCCGCGCCGCCGGCCAGAGTCGCCGCCGATCTGGCGCCATGACGCCGAATCGGGCGCGGCCCAGGCTGGGGATCACCGGAAAATGACGCGTTGACCAGCTAGAGGCGCCAAGCCTCCCAGAGACCGACGGCCAGCGACGCAGCCAAGCATGAAGAGGCGCGTCCCTCGCACCTCGCGGTCACTGCAGCGCGCAGCGGAATCAGGCCTAAGCGTCAAGCGTTGACTCCCCAGCCGGCGTCGGCATCATGCGCTGCCGCGGCGCCATGTCCCGCTCTCGGGGCGCCGCCGCGCTGGCCACCGACCGAGTCGCCGCTTGAGGAGCCCACGATGAACGCACGCGCCCTCCGAATTCCCCTCTCCAGCGTCGCCCTCTGCGCCCTGCTGGTCACCGGCTGTCAGCAAAAGGCCGACGCCGCCAACAGCGTCGCCGTGACCGCGCCGGCCGGAGCTGGCACACCTGCCCCGCCCCAGGTCGGCGAAGAGGTGCCGGTCGCCGCGCCTGCAGGTGGCAAGCAATATTCCGTGGTCGTCGAGACCGTCACGCTGAAGTCGGGCGAGAAGAAGGTCGCCAGCTTGCGAATTGAGCCGGTCAAAGGCATGAAATTCAATGCGGAATTTCCGACCAAGTTCACGGTGGCCGCGGCGCCCTTCGCGCGTTCGGAGCGCGACAAGCTGAGCCTCAAGGACGGCGATGTCAAAATCGAGGACAAGACTGGTGTGGTCGCGATCCCGGTGGTCGCCACCGCCGCCGGACGCGGCAACCTGGTGCTGACCGGGCGCTTCTCTGTCTGCAACGACGAGCAGTGCTTTGTGCTCAGCGAGACGCTGAACCTGCCCGTCGTCGTCCAGTAGCTCCGCTCGCTCTCGTGGCCGCTGCGGGCGCCTTGCCGCCAGGGGGTGCCCAGGCGGGCACCTCCGGGTGCCGTTGCGATCCCCTAGGCGCGCCGCCGTACCGCACCGCCTGACGGCGCCGCCTCGTTACAGCGCGCACGGCGTCGCGTCACGGCGTCGCGTGACTGTGCCGAACCGTCAGACCCCGAAGGGCCGCAGCGCGTTCAAGCTCGGCTCGGCGCGCAGGGCGGCGTCGATCTCGCGCCACAGCGGTGTCCGCTCGCCGCGCGCGATGGCGTCCAGGCCGTCGATCGCTGCCAAGGCCGCCGCGTCTTCACCCCAGCGCGGCGTGAGTCGCTCGAGGCCGAGGCGCGCGAGGTCGAGCAACGCCATCGCCAGCGGACCGAGCGCCAGATCGCCGAGACGCCCGTCCAGCCCTTGCCGCGCCGCAATATGACGCAGCGCAAGGCGGTCGACGCTGGCGTCGCCGTCGCGCAGCAGCCCGAGGGCGGCGCGGCGGCTGTCTGCGTCATAGAACAGGCCCTTGGCGAGCGCAGGAAGCCCGGGAAGCAGGTCGGGGGGCACGCAGTCGCAGGCGCGCAGCTCGATGACGCGCTTGCAGCGGACGTCAGGGAAGAGCGTCGAGAGGTGGAGGGCGAAGTCCGTGAGGTTGGGCCGGCGGCCGCGGTCGCCCCGCTCAAAGAAGTCTCGGAACGTCATGCCCTTTTGCTCAGGGAGCAGGGTCACGGTCTGGCCGCTTGCGTCGCGGTGGCGCACGAAGTAGAGCGGCACGTCAACGGACCAGGCGGCGTGATCGTCGAACGTTGAGGCGGGATCGTAGATCCACGGGCCTGGCAGGCAGCGCGCGGTCTCGACGTCCTCCCAGATGAAGGCGCGGGCGCTGGCCATGCCGCTTGGGCGGCCATGGCGCCACGGCGACGCCGCGAACAGGGCGATGAGCACCGGCGCTGACAGCATGCCGAGCCGCATCATCTCCATCGCCATGGTCTCGTCGCCATAGTCGAGGTTGACCTGCACCGTGCAGGTCAGGTGCATCATGTCGAGCCCGCGGCTGCCGACCTCGGGCATGCGGGCGCGCATCATGGTGTAGCGGTGCTTCCGGACCTGCGGCGTCGTCTCGGCGGTCGCGAAGGGCTGGATACCGACCAGCGCCGTGTGCAGCCCCAGCGGCGCGCAGATGGCGGCGACCTCGGCGAGGTGCTCGTCTCGTTCACGAACGAAGTCAGATACATACCGCAGCGGTGCGCCCGAGAGCTCGAGCTGTCCGGCTGGCTCTAGGCTGATGCCTGCCTGGCCGCGCTGCAGCCCGATCGGCCGGCCGTTTTCTAGAATCGGTGTCCAGCCAAAGCGCTCGACGAGGCCCTCGAGTACGGCGCGGATGCCCTTCTGGCCCTCATAGTCGGCCTGCCGTCCAGCGTCGTCAAAGACCAGCCGCTCGTACTCCGCGCCGATTCGCCAGTCTGCCTCGGGCTTGCTGCCTTGCCGCAGCCACGCCGCGCACTCGTCCAGCGTCTCGAGCGCGGGGCCGCCGCTGTCTTTGGGTTCCGCCGACATTCACCCTCCGCGAGCGAGTATCCTCGTCTCGGTCTGCCGCCTAGTCGTAGTAGAATTGCTCGAATCGGCCGAACGTGATGGCGCCGAACAGCTCAATTGCAATCGAAATCAAGATCAGCGCCTTCACGCGGCGATCGACGCGGCCGACATGCAGCGCGAAGACGCCGAGCAGCGGCGGCCAGAGGTCAACGGCGAAGCGATAGGCGAACTGCTGCCAGCCGTCGTTCTGGTAGAGCAGACCGGGCACGGCGATGGCCGCGACGGTGAGGCCGAGGTGGCGCGACAAGGCCCGTCGCCGGCGGGCCAGCGGGTCTCCGTCGTCGGTCGCCCCCGTCCCAGGCGTCGAGGCGCCTCGGCAGCCGAGCAGCAGCAGCAACGCGGGGGTCGCGGCCAGCGTCCCGAGACCATGACGCGATATCAGCAGGTAGGGAGGTACGCTGACCAGCTTGGGCAGGTTGGTGAGGGCCGCGCCCAAGTTGTGGTTCAGGAAGTGGAAGCTGAAGAGACCATAGTCGCGGGTCGGCGCTCGGGTGCCCTCCAGCAGATAGAAATGACCGAACTCCATAGGGTTCTGCCAGCGTACCGCGTTGAACCAGGCCAGCCCGGCGCCGATGATCGCCATCGGCAGCGCGAACCACGCGATCTGCACGAGGGCCCGCCGCAGCCCGCGCCCACCGTCGCCGCCGAGCCATCGTCCGTTGGGAAACAGCGCCTCAAGCGGCAGAAAGACCGCGGCGAACAGCAGCGGTGTGCGGGTCGCAACGCCGACGCCGAGCAGCAGCCCGGCGAGGGCGGGCCGGCGCGCGCCTTCTGCCGCCATCAGGTAGCAGAGGTGCAGCGGCACGCCGATGGCCAGGGCCGAGAACCAGACGGTGCCGCGAATGGAGCAGTACCAGAGCACGGTGCCGAGCGAGAAGAGCGCCACCAGCCACAGCCGCTCGCGCACGTCGAGCTGCAGGAGGCCCTGCTGCCGCCAGCGATCGAGCCAGCGCAGCAACAAGAGCGGCCCGAGCAGCGCGAACAGCAGCGTCAGCAGTACGTCCGGCGTGTGGTAGCCGATGACCGCGACGAACGGCAGCATCAGCAAGGCGGGGAAGGGCGGAAAGGACACCTGATAGACCACGCGGTCGCATGGCGCCGTGGGGCGGTCGGCGTCACATCCCTTGGCGAGGTCGCGCGTCGGGTCGATGACCATCGCGGTGCCGTCGACCGTCCAGAATTCGTGCTGGCGCGGGCCGGGGACGTCCTTGTAGGGGAAGACGCCGCGCACCTCTTCGCCGCCGGCCAGCCGGAGCACGCGGTACGACGCCCAGTCGTTCCAGCCGGCGCGGCCATGGTCGGTGGCGCGGTCGATGGCGGCCTGGTAGCCGGGTCGGTCCTCGGGCTTGCCCGGCACGCCGCCGCGTCGGCGCGGCGTGTCGGTGTCGAGGCGACCATCGAGCCAGCTGGCCGCCATGTCGATAAAGTGGAAGTGCGGCGACGGCTGCGCCAAGAAATTGGCGCTGGTGGCTAGGTAGAGCACGCCAATGGCGGCGACGAGCAACAGCCCGGCGCGCCGGGGGGTGACGGGAGCGGCTCCCTCGGGCAGGGGCGTGGCCGCGCTCGGTTCGGTCGCCGGCGCGTCAGTCGGCGTCGGCAGGCCATGGTCGTGCGCCGCTGGCGCATCGGCGGACTCGGGCTCGTCTGGCGGCAACTTCGCACCTCGGCTCTATCGCAGGCAAGGGCGCGCAGGCTACGCGGCGGCGGGCGCGGTGGTCAACGCCGGGCGCGGTTGCTATCGTCGGCGGTCGGGGGCAGCGCCCCGACGGGAGCACGATGACGTCAGACGGCGAGAGGCGCAGAGAGAGGCGGGCGCTGTGGCTGGCCGCCCTGCTCGTCGTCGCCTTCGCCAGCGCGGGGCTGGCCTTCCTCCGCCGCGGCGCGGTGCCGCCATCGACGTCGGCACCTGACGCGGCGTCCGTTCCAGCGACGTCCGTGGCGCCGCGCCTCCTGCCGCCGCGCATGCAGGGCGCTTTGGCGCTCCAGCGCCAGATTGTGGAGGAGCTCAGACAGCTTCGCGTCGACGATCCGCTCGCGGCGCGCCTCGCTGCGATGGCGACGCCGACCACGATGCCAGAAGCATCGACGATGCCGGAGGTCGACCGCCAGTGGCTGGCGCTTGCTGTCCACGGCCACGAGCTCGGCGAGCTGCAGCCCTGCGCCTGCCCGACCAACCCCCTCGGCGGTCTCGGGCGGCGGGCGACGTGGACGACGCTGCTTCGGGCCCAGGTCGGTGGCATGCTGGGCGTTCACATCGGCGGCGCGCTCTGCGCCCAACCTGGCGATGGCAGCGAGCCCGGCGCGCTGCGGCAGGCGCGCGCTGAGCTCTTCTTCGCCGTCTGGGCCCACATGGGCGTGCGCGTGCTGCACGCCGCCATTCACGAGTTGGCGATCGGTCTGCCCGAGCTGCAGCGCCTGGCTCGAAAGCACGGCATCGCGCTGGTTTCGTCGTCCTTGGTCTGGCTGCCGACCGCGGCCACAGGCGCCGGCGCCGCGCGTTCGTCACCGCTGCCAGCCGTGGTGCTGCTGCGCTTGAATGGTCTGAAGATCGGCGTCCTGGGCTTGGCGTCGCCACTTCCGAGCGGCAAGGGCCCAATCTTGCTAGAGAAGGGACTCAACTTCGATGACCCGTTGGTCGCGGCGCGCCGTGGCGTGCAGGCCGCGAAGGCGCAAGGCGCGCAGCTCATCGTGGCGCTGACGTCGCTCAAGCGCCCCGAGCTTCACCGCGTCGCCGCTGAGGTGCCCGAGATCCATGCCTTCCTCGGTACGGAGGGCGCGGAACAGACCACGATCCTCGAGTCCGTCGAGCACGCCGTCTTTGCCGACAGCCACCGCCAGGGTAAGGTCGGCGTCGCGCTCTTGCTGCGCCCTGGGAGCGTTCCTGGCAGTTGGCAGCCGTCCGAGCGGGCGACGGCGCTGCGGGCCGAGCGCGCCTCGCTGCATGCCATCTTGGCAGGGTTCGCCGTCGCGCCGACCGAGGTGACCGCAGAGGCCGTGCGCCAGGAGATGCAGCGCATGACCAGCCGCATTGAGGCGATCGATGCGCTGCTGCGGCTCGGCGCGGTGTTCGAGCCTGGCGCTGGCGCGCTGGCGCTGTGGACACAGCCGCTCGATCAGACCTTCGCCAGCGAGCCGTGGACGCAGGCACGTGTAGATCGCCACCTCGCGGCACATCCGCAGTCGGCGGGCCGCTAGCGCGAGGTGCGCCGTCCCCGGGCGCGGAGGTGCTTGTGGCAGACCCAGTTGGCGGTTCCGAGGCAGCACTGTCGCGCGTGGCGTGCCTGCTCGACGCTGTGATGGCGCGCTGTCGCGTCAGGCCCGACGTCGCCGCGCGCTCTCCCTCCGCCGCGGTCGCCGCTGTCCCTGCCTGCGATTGGGCAGGCGCCTGGTGGCGCGACGCGCCCGACGACTTCCTCAGCGCGGCGGTAGGCGCCGCCGGTGCGGCCGGACGGGGCAGCGACGACGACGCAGGCCTCGGCGTCCCGCCAGCGCCACCTGCGCCCACCGGGCCGACCATCGCCGCCCTGGATGACGCGCTGGCCGGCGCCTGGGCGGCCGCCGAGGGCGACGGGACGCTCGACCACCCGGCCGCTCTCGCCGGCGTCGTCGGCGCGCTGGAGGTTGGGGGCGAGGCCGTGGCTGGCGCTGACGCTGGCGCGCTGCTGCCCATCGTGCGCTTGCTGCGTAGGGCCTCTGCGACAGCTGGGCCACAGGCGGCGCTCGCCCCGTCTGGCACCTTGGTGCGGGCCCTCGCCGCCGCGCTCGCCGCAGATGATGGCGCGCTTCAGCTGGAGTCGCTCGCCGTCGTGCGCTCGCGCCGGCTGGCCGTGCTTCAGGTTGAGGTGGCCGCCCTTCTGGAGCGGCCGGCGCTCATTGGCCATGACGGGGTCGAGGCCACGCTCGATGCCCTCGGTGAGCTGGCCGACGGCCGGGTGGTGCGGCGCCTTGAGGCGACCCTGGCGGCGCGTCCGGCGGGCCTCAGCGAGCATCAGGCATGGCGGGCGCGACACGTCGTGCAGAAGATCCGTCGAGGGGGCCGGCGCTAGGCAGGAGAGGGACCGCCGCTCCACGACGAGGCCGCGACCGCGACGTCGCAGCGCCAGCGCCGCGGGCTGGCCGCATCGTCGGTCGGCGCCGGCCCGCCTTCCACGGCGACAGACATCACCCGGCCAAAGGCCAAAGGACCGGCCTCGACCTGCAGGCGCAAGGTCGCGCCAACGCCTGGCGCCTGTGGCATCACCAGCCGCAAGCCCTGCTCGCTGCGAGCGATGGCGCGCGCCGCCAGCGCCGGCCCGACCACCGCCACGCCCTCGACCGCGTGTACCCGCACCACCGCCTCAAAGGGCTGCCAGCTTCGCTCATCCGGAGCGTGGGCCGCGGCCACCCCATCGAGCCCGAACAGCGGCCGCACCTCGACAGGCTCAGCCACCCCCCTTGAGCTCGACGCTGCGCGAGGGCCCGACCGTGAGCCCGGGGCCGACCTCAGCGAGGGTCGCCGCCGACAGCAAGATCTCTCCCGGCGCGGTCAAACCCTCGATGCGCGACGCGGTGTTCACAACCGTGCCGACGACGCCGTACTTGATCCGCGCCGGGGTGCCGATGTTGCCGGCGACGACCTCGCCGGTGTGGAGGCCGATGCCCATCTACAGCGCTGGTAGCCCGGCGCCCGCCAGCTCCACGCGCAGATCGGCGAGCGCGGCCTGCATCTGCAGTGCGCAGCGGCAGGCCCGGCGCGCGTCGTCGTCACGGCCAAAGGGTGCGCCGAACAGGACCAATAAGCCGTCTCCCAAGATTTCGTTGAGCGTGCCTTGGTGTTCGAGGATCACCGGAGTCATCGCGGCGAGGTAGCGGTTGACGAGGCCGATCATCGCCTCGGGGCCAAGCCGCGTTGAGAGCGTCGAGAAGCCGCGCAGATCGCTCATCAGCACCGTGACCCGCCGCAACTCTCCACCAAGACGCACGGCGTCGCGGTCTCGCAGCGCTTGGACCGCCAACTCCGGGCTGACGTAGCGGCCAAGCGTGTCGCGGATGAAGTCGCGGTCGCGCAAGCCAGCGACCATCGTCGAGAGGGACTGCGTCAGCTCGCCGATCTCATCCGCCGCCGCCGCGTCGACCGGGCCGGCGCCGCGCACGCTACCGCCTTGGCCGCTGCCGCCGTCGCCGGTCGTCGCTGCGAAATCGCCCGCCGCGCCGAACTGGACGTCGAGGTCGCCCCCACGCACCCGCCGGGCTTGGGCCGACAGCTCGCGCAGCGGCCGAGCGATCCACCGCCCGAGGCCATAAGCGACCACCAGCGCCAGGGCGAGCGCGGCGGCGCACAGCGCGATGGTCCGCCGCGTCTGCGCTTGGACGTCGGCCAGGTAGTCGCGCTGGGGCACCTCGACCCGGACCCGCCAGCCGAGCTCGCCGAGGTGGATCGGCGCGCTCTGCTCCAGCACTGGCTCCGCCGCGGTGTCCCCCGGCGCCGACACCGCCGTCGACAGCACCGCCGTCGCCTTGGCACCCTTCGCGAGAGGGGTCGCCGCGCCGCTCGCGATGAGCCGGCCGGTGGCGTCGATGATGGCCACCCGCGCGTTGGGCGTCAGCCGAAGCCCACGCAGGAAGTCAGACAGGCCCAGCAGCGAGAAGTCGACCGTGAATACCCCGCGGACCGCAACGCCGCCTTCGGTCAGCAGCGGCTGTGCACAGGTGATGCCCATGCTCTGGCCGAAAAAACCATAGGGCTCCGTCCAGACCATTCGGCGCGCCGCCACCGCCTGGCGGTAGAAGGGCCGGCGGGTCGGCAGGTAGCGGTGGTCGTCGGACTGGCGAACGAGCCGACGCTCGCCCTCGGCGCTAAGCTGCCACTCGCGCATGTGGATCTTGTCGCCCACCGGCCAAGAGCGGTTGAGCATCACCCGCCCATCGGCGTCACGCCAAGCCCCGACGAAGCGCTCGCCGGCGCTGGCGTAGCTGGCCCAGGTGAAGTGCGGCCGGGTGCGCAAGACCGAGACGAGGTAGCGCTCCATGGCGAGCTCGTCGTCTGCGGCCAACAATCCGCTGCGGACCAACTCGGGGCCGAGCCCGAGCGCGAATTCGGCCTAGTGCATGAAGCGTTCGGCGTGGTCGACGGTCAGCGACGTCGCCTGCGCCATGGTCTGGCGGACCGGCCCCTCGACGCTGGCGCGCCCGCCGAGGTACGAGACCGCCGTCACGATGCTGGCGGTCAAGACGAGCAGACCGCTAATGGTGGCGATCAGCGCCGCGGTGAATGAGGGACGGCGGCGCAGGCGCATCAAGAGTCGCCACCTCCCCGCCGCGCGGGTGGAAACCTGCGCCCTAGTCGCCGGTCGCCGGGGTGTCCTCGGCCAGGGCGTCGGTCTGGCTCCCGTCGCCGCTGGCGTCGAGGGAGGCGCCGTCAGCGTCCGTGGCGTCGCCCGGTTCGCAGATCGACTGGTAGTCACTGCAGCAGTCGCCATTGGCGGCGCAGGCGAAGTCGCAGAAGCAGGTCACTTCATCGACCGCCAACTTTCCACAGCGGCCGGCGCAGCTCTGGATGGCCGCCGTGCTGTCTGCCGGCTCGGCGCTGTCGCTGACGTCGCTGACGTCGCTGCTGTCGCTGGCGTCGCCGCTGTCGCCATCGGTGGCGCCGCTGGTGTCCGCCGCTGCGGCGACGTCGCTTGGCGACGCGTCGGCGGCGGCGTCTACCGCATCCACATCTGCACTTGCGCCATCCGCGGCGCCGGCGTCGGCGCCTACGCAGCTGCCGGCGCACGGCACGCAGCGCTTCTGGACCAGGTCACACTGCCACTTGCCGTCTGCCGGACAGTGCTGATCGCCCGCACAAGGCATGGCTGGCGTCGTCCGAGTCGCCGTGCAGGCGCCCACGGACAGTACGGCCATGAGCATCACAGGCAGGCGCATGCGGCCAAGAGCGCTTGCCGCCACGAGCCTCGGACCTGACGCGAGGGCGCGCGCCGACTTGCAGAGATCCCTCGCGGTCATCATTGCTCCGTGGCCGGACCCCAAAGGGTGGGCGCTCAGGGGGTCCACCCCGGCGGCAGGTACCAAGGCGCTTCTGGCTTCGCCGGCGCCGACGAGGCGGCATCCTTCGGCGGGCAGGGCGCGTTGGCCGTTCCTGGGGTGCCGAGGTCACCGGCGCCATAGGGAGAGGTGGCGACGCACCAGCTGGCGCCGAGGTCGTTGTCCGCCGCCGAGGTCTTGTCGGCGCTCAGTTGTATCGCCGCGCCAGCGATCAGCTTCGGCCAGCCCGCGACACCGGGATCGTAGGCGACGACATCGACGTCGAGGCCGCCCCAGACGAGCCTCACCTCGCCGCCCGTGTTGGACAGTGTCAGGCTGCTGTAGCTGTATGCTGGCGTTATGCCGCCGTTCTTGGTCGGGTCGCCCTGAATCGCCAGCAACAGGCGCTTGCCGCCCGCCAGCTGCAGTGAGCCGCCCTTGGGCACGATGACGTGGACCGCCGTCTTATTGCGGAGCTCCAGGCCCGCCAAGTCCACCGTCGCCGACGCCGGATTGGCGATCTCCACCCACTCGCCGACGCCGTCATCGACCGCCTTGCTGTCGACCATCAGCTCGGTGATCACCAGCGCCCCGACGCCCACCGGCGCCTCCGTCTGGCACAGCATCGAGCAGCCATCGCCTGGAGTGGCGTTGGCGTCATCGCAGCTCTCCTTGTCGTCGACGACGCCGTTGCCGCAGCCAGGCTCCTCGCAGGCGTCGCCGACGCCGTCCTTGTCGCCGTCTTTCTGGCTCGGGTTGGCTAGCTTTGGGCAATTGTCGCAGGCGTCTCCGACGCCGTCCTTGTCCAGGTCCTTCTGGTCGAGGTTCTTCGCGTTGGGGCAGTTGTCCTTCTTGTCCGGCAGCCCGTCCTTGTCGGTGTCTGGCACGCCGTCGCTGCAAGCCGGGTTCGGTTGGCCGGGCGAGCCGAGGTCGCCAGCGCCGAACAGACCCTGGCCAAAGCACCAGTGGCCCGGGGCGTCGTTGCCTGCGACGTCGAGGTAGGTCGGATCGACCGCCATCGACTTGCCGCTGGCGATGGGCCAACCCGAGCCGTAGGTGATCTCGTCGACGACGGCGTCGACGCCCGTCTGCGTCGGATCGCGCGACAGCAGCGCCAACCGGGTGCCGGCATTGGCCAGCGTCAGCTTGCTGTAGGCGTAGTCGATCGCGACCCCGCCGTTGGTGGCGGCGTTCGCGTTGTTGCCGAAGACGATTCGCCCTTTGGCCGGTACCACCACGTCGAGCGGGCTGCTGACAGCGACCACGAAGGCCTTGTCCTTGGGGCCGACTGCGATACGCAGGCCATTGATAGTCCTCGGCTTCTCGCTCGGGTTGTAGACCTCGATCCACTCACCCTTGTCGTCGGTGACCGTCGCTGGGTTGGGCAGCAGCTCGGCGATCACCAGCGACCCGGGCTCTAGCACGGGCTCGATCTTGCAGAAGGGCGAGCAGCCGTCTCCGCCCGACTTGTCGCCGTCGTCGCAGGCCTCGCCGACGTCAAGCTGGCCGTCGCCGCAGTTGACGAGGACCCCCTTCTCGCAGAAGTCGCCGACGCCGTTGCTGTCGGAGTCCGCCTGGTCGGGGTTGGGCACGCTCTTGCAGTTGTCGACGTCGTCCGCGACGCCGTCCTTATCGCTGTCGCCCGGCGGGCACTTCGGGTTGGCGCTGCCCGGCGTGCCAAAGTCGCCGGTCGGCTTGCCATCGGCGCCGAGCAGCGGCGTCGACGCCGCGCACCAGCCCGCTGGGGAGTCGTTGCTCTTGGCGTCCAAGAGCTCGCCGGTCATCTGGATCGCCTTGCCGACCACCGCCGGCCACCCCGCCTTGGTCGCCCACACAACGCGATCGATCTCCACATCGCCTGCCACCAGCACCAGGCTGTCGGCGCTGTTGCCGAGGGTGATCGAGTTGCCATAGGCGTGGTGCACCACGACGTTGCCATTGGCGACCTTGTCGAGCGTGCGGCCGAACACGAGGTAGCCGTTGGCCGGAATCGTCGTCGTACCGCCCAGCACGTTGTACTTGTCTTTGCCGTCGTCCTTGAGCGTCAGGCCGGTGAGGTCGATTGGCGCTGCGGTCGCGTTGTAGATCTCGACCCACTCGCCGTCGCCGTCGAGGATCGGCGCCTCCGAAGCGCCGTGCGGGTTGTAGTGCAGCTCGGTGATCACGAGGTCGCCCGGCTGGACCTTTGGCGGCGCGATGACCTCAGCTCCGCCGCCATCCCCGGCGTCCCCGGCGTCGCTGCTCACCTCGCCGCCGCCGTCCTTGGCGTCGCCGCAGAGGTCTACGGCGCCCTTGGCGCAGCTGCCGCCATTGCAGCGGTCGCCTCCCGTGCAAACGTCGCCGTCGTCGCAGTTGGCCTTGTTCGCCGGGTTGCTGCACTTGCCGCCGTTGCAGAAGTCGTCGGTGCAGACGTTGCCATCGGCGCACTGCGCGTCTTGGCTGCAGCCACCGTCCTGCACAGCGCCATCGGCGACTCCGACATCGATGCCGCCGGCGTCACCGAACTGGATGTCGCTGCCGACATCGCCAGCGTCTGCCGTGCTGGCGACCCCGCCCCCTGCCGCGCCGCCGCCGACGTCGGCACAACCCAAGGCGAGCGCTGTGGCACTAGCCAGCGTGAAGGCGCGCAGCCTGTGCCCGTGGATGCTCATGGAGACTCCCCTGCCGAAGCGCCGCAGCCCAGTCAGCGCATGGGGCCCGTGCCGCAGTACCATAGCGGATGGGGCGCCCCGGTGAAAGGGCCCGACCGCACCGGTCGCCGTCGCCGATGGGCGGCCATCCGCTGAGGCGTGGCCTCAGGCGGGGCGCCGCCCTGGAGAGCCGCCTGGGTGCCCAGCCCACGCTGCCCTGCCGACTCTGCGACCGAAGCTGCCGCCTGACCGCTCCGCAGCGCCAGCGGCGGGGCTACTGCGCCCGAAAGAAGGTCTCCACCTGCACCGCCGGGAAGCTGGCGATCGCGTTCGTCAGGATCAGCATCGCGCACAGGGTCAGCAGGAACACGGCGAAAAAGCCGACGATGTGCTCATCCCAGCGGCGGCCACGAAAAAACGCAGCGACGACGACGACGGCGATCGCCACCGAGAAGACGAGGGTCGCCGTCGCTAGTCGCGCGTCGACCAAGATCCATCCCGCGTAGCGCGCGGCGTTCATGGCGCAGACTCCTGCCCCTTGCTGCTGGAGCGAGCGCCGAGTCTACGGAGGTTCACGGCGTTGACAACGATGTGCGCCAACGCCGCCGGCCACACGCTGCCGTGGCGCACCGTCAGCAGGCCAAACCCGACGCCGGCGACCAGGGCAAAGCAGCTCCAGGCGATGAGCCGCCGCGAGAGGCCGCCGTGCAGCAGGCCGAAGCCGATGGCCGTCGGCAGCCAGCCGAGCAGGTCCTGGACCGGGCCGCGGAACAGCGCCTCCTCGGCCACGCCGCTGCAGAGGCCCCACAGCAGCGCCCGGCGTGCGTCGACTGGGCCGATGACGGTCTGCAGCTCGGCGGTGAGCCGCCGCATGGCCGGCCAGTAGCGCTCGCTGAGCCAAGAGCCGAGCAGCAGCGCCGCGGCGAGCCCCAGCGCCTCGGCCAGCGCAGCGGTCCCGGACGTCGAGGTCGGCCGAAAGAGCCGCGCCACACCTCCCTCGCCCAGCGCCGATAGACCGACAGCCAGCGCCAGAGCGCCGCCGTAGAAGCGCAGCACCATCGCGGAGTGCAGGGCCGGTGGCGCGCTGTCCGGCTCCGCCCCTCCTGCCGGGGCTACTGGTCCTGCCGGCGACGCGTCCGTCGTCATGGCTGGCGCGCCTGGGCCGAAAACTGGCGCTGGGGACGGTCGCTGCCATGCTGACGGCGGGCTCGAATCGCAGCAGGAGGGCGGCCATGGTGCAGGTGCGCGGCGCGACCCCGGTGTGTGCCGAGGATAGTGGCGGCGCGGCGCCTGGGGGCGGCTCGTCGACCACGCCCGGGCGGCCGCGGCGGCAGC
>SXNM01000100.1 GCA_005777155.1 Pseudomonadota bacterium
CGGCGGCCGCGAAGGCGAGCGCGAGGAGGGCGGCGGGGCGGCGGCGGGGCTCGGCCATCGCCGCAGGCTAGCACAGTCCAGGCGGGGCGGGGCAGGGCGGGCAGGGCGGGCAGGGCGGCGCCTGCGCCATGCCAAGGGGGCCTCTGTCGGGTTCACGTGGGGGCGGCACACTGGACCGACGCCCTGCAGGCGCGCAGCCCAGGCGCCCGGAGTTCCCGCGCGGGAACTCCCTTCTACCGACGCAACCAACCCGACACCCTGGCCAGCCGGCCCGCCGACCCCCGCCAAGCGCGCCACCGCCGGCTACCCTGGCGCCATGACGACCCCCCGCCTCGCCATTGGCACCTCTGACTTTCGCAAGCTCCGCGCTGCCGGCACGCGCTACGTCGACAAGTCTGCCTTCATCGTCGACATTCTAAGCGCAAACGCCGAGGTCATCCTGCTGCCGCGCCCAAGGCGCTTCGGTAAGACCCTAAACCTCACGACCCTCGCCGCCTACGTCGAGCGCTGCGATGAAGACCGCACGCCGCTCTTCGACGACCTCGAGGTGTGGCAAGCGGGCGACGACGTCCGCGGCCACTTCGGTCGTCATCCCGTGCTCTTTCTCACCTTCAAGGACGTCAAAGCGCGCAGCTGGCCGCATTGCCGCGCCGCCGTCGCCGAGCTCGTCGCCGCCGAGTGACGGCGCCTGCAGACCACGATCGAGCCGGCGCTGAAGGCCAGCGAGCAGCGCCTGTGGACCGCCTTGCTCGACGCCAACGCGCCCGACGAGACGCTCCAGCGCGGCCTCGCGTTGCTCTCGCAGTGGCTGCATCGCGCGACCGGCGAGCGGGCGTTCATCCTCGTCGACGAATACGACACGCCGATCCACGCCGCGTTCCAACATGGCTATTGCGACGAGGCGGTCGGCTTGTTCCGCAACCTCTTTTCCGGCGCCTTCAAGGACAACGCCAGCCTGCATCGCGGAGTCATGACTGGCATTCTGCGCATCGCCAAGGAGTCGATCTTCTCGGGCCTGAACAACCTCGAGGTCTACTCGATCCTACGCCCAGAGTTCTCGTCCCACTTCGGCTTCACGCCGGCCGAAGTCGGGACGCTCGCCGCCGAATGCGGCGTCACCGACCGGATGCCCGACATCGAGCGCTGGTACAACGGCTACCGCTTCGGCGGCCAGACGATCTACAACCCATGGTCCGTGCTATCGTTCCTGTCGAGCCTCGACCACCTGCCGCGGCCCTACTGGCTGCACACCGGCAGTGACGACATCCTGCGCGAGCTGCTGGTCGAAGGCGGCAAGGTCGACGGCGCCGACCTCGAGGCGCTGCTCACCGGCGGCGTCATCCAGAAGGCCATCGACGAGCACCTGGTGCTGCGCGAGGTGCGCTCAAGCAGCGCGTCGATCTGGAGTTTTCTGCTCTTCTCCGGCTATCTGCGCGCCGACGCCCAGGTCGGCGAAGACGCGCTCGGCCGACCGCTCTGGGCGCTGACGCTGCCGAACCACGAGGTGCGCTTGGCGTATCGCTCGCTGTTCGCGGGCTTTCTCGACCGCGGCCTCGGCGGCGACGATCGCACGACGCTGCTCTGTCGGGCGTTGTTGGCGGGCGATATCGCGGCGTTTGAGCAGCATCTGGAGTCGTTGTTGGTCGCGACGCTCTCGCACCACGACCTCGGCGGACGCTTGCCGGAGGCGGTGTACTAGGCGTTTGTGCTCGGGTTGTTGGTGCGCCTGGAGCAGAGCCACGAGGTCAGCAGCAACCGCGAGGCCGGGCATGGCCGCGTCGATGTGCTGATCAACCCGCGGCGCGCCGGCGAGGTCGGCGTGGTGCTGGAGCTGAAGGTCATCGACAGCCGGCGCGGCGAGACCGCGGAGACGGCCCTGGCGGCGGCGCTGAAGCAGGTGCGGGCGCGGGATTACGCGGCGGCGCTGCGGGCGCGCGGCGCGGGCGTGGTGCATGAGCTTGGGGCGGTTTTGATGGCAAGCGGGCGTGGGTGGCGGCGGCGGTGGGTAGGAGCTAGGCGCGAACTTGCGGTCGCGGCGTCAAAGCTCGCCCCGCCTCGTCTACCACCGGCTACGCCGACAAGCGAAGCTGCGTAAGCCAGCAAGACCAACGCGCGCTGAACGAACTGCGTCGCTACCGACGCAGCCGCGACGACCGCTTCGCCACCCGCGACCTTCGCCTCGAGAGCGACTGGGCGCCGCCCGCCATCGTGGCGGCAATGCGCTCGCTGGTGCCAGGGCGACCACCTCGCTCCCAGCCGGCGCGGCGATCTGGACGCCAAGCCGGCCAGGATGAGCAGGTTGGAGCCTGTCGGAGCTCCGCCATGACCCCGCCTGGGCGGCGGTGGTCGCTGCCTACGGCGTGCACGCTCCACGAGCTGGCGGACAACCCGGCAGCCGCGATCCCCCTCGACCACGAGGGACGACCGCCGGCGGCGGGGCTGCAGGTGGGGCTGATCGCAGCCAACGCAGCGGCACAGATGTGGCCGGAACGAATCGATCCCGCGCTGGTGGCGATGGTGTCGGCGCTCGCCGTTTGGAGTCGGAAGCCCGGCCGCGCGCCGCTTGGCTGGGATGACGAGCTCAGACGCCCCGTGACCTACCAGTGCGGCCTGCTCCGCGCGCTGGCGGGCAAGCCCTTGAGCAGCCAACACGCCGTGATCGGCAGCGAGTACGACCTGGAGCGGGACTCTGACTGGCGCAGCCGTCTGGTGGGGGCGACGGAGGACGATGAAGGGAGCGCTGACGTGCTGCTACAGTGCGTGGAGGACATCGCCCGCAACGTCTTCCATCACGCCGGCGGCGGCGCGTCCGGCGTGTAGCGCGCCGAGCTACAGCCTACGAACGCGCAGCTGACGCTCCCCTGGGCTCGGCGCTGAGAACCTGTGCGTTGAGCGCGGGTTTTCGCGGTTTTTGTGGGGTTGGCGGAGATAGACTGGGCCGCGAAGTTGTCGTAGACCGTGGGTGGAAGCGCTGGCAGGCTGGGTTCAACCTCGGGGTGAGGTGGCGGAGTGCTTCAGATGTGCGCCTATCCCTCCTACGCTCCGATCGCCAGTGGCCGTCATTGATACGACCGGTATGACTCCCGCGCACATGGAAGCCTTGAGCAGTTATATCCACCGCTTTGTACGCCATTCTTATGGTAGTGATGCGGTGGCACGCATCCTGACCGTGGACACCGCAAGTCATCGGGTCGTGCCGTTTATATCGCTCCCTGGAGCTCAACCACTATGAAAGACATCCATAAGTGGTCGGCTTTGGCAGAGCAGCGGATGAATGAATTACATCATGCTCTCGAACGCATTTCGACCATACCGACACTCATGCAGGCGCAACGTCCACCATTTCATCCCGGCGACATTTTAGTGAGTTTCGGCTATACATTAAGTGAAGCTAGTGCGCTACTCGGGCCACAGCCATTAACGGCGTATTGGCCGCAAATCGCAGCGTCTCTCAACCGTGCTTGTGAACAGGTAAGCATTAACGCTCCCGGTCGAGTGCCAACCGTTGTCGGTCTCATGGCCTTACGCGTGACCATGCGCAATGCACTAGTGACAGAGCCCGTTTGGCCGAGTGTTTGTGACCAATGGGCCATGCAATTAAGTCAACGACCTAACACTCCTGACGCACATGAATTGCTCGCCGCAGCGTGGTCGGCCTATGCACTTGGCGATTTGCCAGCGTCCTATGCTTTGTTGCCACAACGGGAAATCGACCCACATCCACCACGCCCACCGCGTGATCCCACCACCCGACTGATGTACCTACGTGCGGCAACTACCGATAATCCTACCACCATCCTATCATGGTGGCATGGCTTGTTAGATGACTTTCCTATGATGATTGAAACCCAAGCCATGGATTGGCGCCTGTTACAAAGCATCGGACATGCCTATAAAAGTCTTATCTCACCGAACAACACCTCTACCACCGCAGCATGGATTCATGCTGCGGTGCAAGAAAGTGTAACGTCTGCTTAAATTCTCATCTTCCCACGACAATCCCAAGACGATTATTGTGCGCCATACGCTTATCATTCCCAATCCCGTTGATGTTTACACGGTAAACGATTTTTTTCACACCCTTGGCTGGAAACCCCATCCAACCATTCCTGATCAACCACCAGGTGATCAGCTTGAAATGGCCCCTGGGCTCGGCGCTGGGAACCTGTGCGTTGAGCTTGGGTTTTTGGGGTTTTTGTGGGTTTGGCGGAGATGGACTGGGCCGCGAAGTTGTCGTAGACCGTGGGTGGAAGCGCTGGCAGGCTGGGTTCAACCTCGGGGTGAGGTGGCGGAGAGCTTCAGATGTGCGCCTATCCCTCCTACGCGCCGTCGTGAGGGCATGCGGCGCAGCCGAGCGCAACTGGCGTGTACCCCTCGGGCATCCGAAGCGTCGAATAAGCCGTTGACAACGTCCTAAAGGGACTCTGCGCCTTGGCGAGCTCCGTCGCGTCCGCTACTGTCGAGCCCCCGGCCAGCGGCGGGGCCTTCCGCTACCTCGCTCACTTCTCAAAGAGGTCACGATGTCCCAGGTTGTTCAGGTTCATCAAGGCTTCATGGTCGGCGCGTACGCCGTCCCCCAAGGAGCGAGGCTGCACGCATGGCAGCGGAAGGACGGTGGATGGATGGTGATCTTCAACGGGGCCGACGTCCCAATCCCGGAGGGTTGCGGCGGCCCCCTGGGCAGCAGCCCGGCCAAGGCGGAGGCGCCGCAGGTGTACTCGGCGGCACGGGTGTATCAGGATGAACGAAAGACGAGACGCAGCCGCTGCGGACCGCCCGGCGCAGCCTCGCCTGGCGCGCCAAGGGCCATGATCACGCCTTGATCGCGATCCACGCGACTTGGCCCCGACTCTCAGATAGCAGCCAGGAATGCCACGACAATGCGATTCCGGCTGTGCCATTTGGGATCAGATTCACACCGCAGGCGCCGCCGATTTAGCCTCCGCTTTCACACGTTTCTGACTTCACGCTCGCGTTACGCTACCCGCAGAGGTTGAAACGGGCGCGACAACCCGTCCACTTGAAATTGCGCCGCATGGCGCCCGCACCCGACGCCGCGCAGCAGCAGCGCTTGGCTGTCCGCGCCGTGGCGACGCTGCGCGCCGCCGCACCAGGCGACGCCGACCTCGACGGCGAGGCCGCGCAGGCGCTGCTCGACCGGGCCGAGGCGGCGCAGCAGGCGCTGGCGGGGCGGATCGAGGCGCTGCGGTCGCGGCTGGGTGATTCGCCACGCGCCTGGAGTTCCCGCGCGGGAACTCCCTCCAGACGACTCAACCAACCTGATACCCCGCCAGCTGCCGCGCCCAGGGCGCTTCGGCAAGACCCTGAACCTCACGACCCTCGCCGCAACCGTCGAGCGCTGCGACGAGGACCGCACGCTGTTCCTGCAAAGCCTCGGCGCGGGGCAGGCGCGCCGCGACGTCGGCGGCCAGGGATCACGGCGTGCTCGTCTAGGGGCAGGCCGTCGCGATGTCGGTACAACAATCGCCGTTGTCGGCGCAGTCGGCGTCGCACTGGCATGGCGCGCCCTGGGTGAAAGTGCCGCAGCGCCCGACGCAGGAATTCGGATCTGCGCTGCAGACACCGGCGCTGCAGAGCTTGCCGGGCCCGCAGTCGGCCGCGACCTTGCAGCCGCAATCAGCCGGACAGGCGGCCACGGTCTCGCCGACCCCGCAGGTGCCATCGCCGCAGACCGCCCCGCCGCCACCCGAGCCCGTCGTCGGCACCAGGGCGACGACCTCGTCGCCGGCGCCTGTTGCGCCCTCGACTGCCAGCACGCCGATCAGCGTCGGCTTCTTGCCGTTGGCAAAGACCGACGCCGACGTCAGCGTCAGGCTCGTCGCCTTGAGCCCGACGGTCGTCGACGGCTTGGCCTCCACATCGCCGTTCGCGCTGATGATCAGCACGAGCGGCAGCAGCACCTCGCCGGCCTTCGGGGTGTACTGGCCGACGCCGGCGTCGTCGAAGAGGTAGAGCCCTTGCTGCGTCAGCACGCCGTCCTTGGTGTAGAACTGCCGAAAGAGCAACACATCCTCGTCGCTGCCTTGCTTGCGCATCAGCGGCACCTCGATGATGTAGCCATTCTCGAGCGGCCGCACTTCGGCGTAGGCTGGCGCCGTTTGGCTGCCGTCGCTGACGACGAGGTAGTCGCCATTCCACATCGCTGACACCGTAGCGCCGTCGAATTCCGCCGGCCACGATAGCAACACGGCGATCTCGTTCGAGGCAGGGTCGGCGATGCCGGCGTAAGCCGTGGCCGAGACCATCGCGCCGGCGCTGCCTGCCTTGAGCGCGCCCCAGAACTTGAGCCCCTCGGCGCCCAGGCTGTGGTTGGCGACGCCGTCTGGGTTGGCGAAAAGCGGGATCGCCGCACCTGTCGTACCGGTCCACAGCGCCGTCAGCATGGCGCGCCAGCCAGCGACGCCGGGGGTTTCAGCGAGGCCCTTGACGTCCTCGGCGGCCGACTTCGGAAAGTTGATAGTCAACCCGGAGCTGAAGCTGAGCGCCGCTCCCGCGACCTTGTAGACGACGGCCTTGGCCAGCGCGGCGTCCAGCGCTGCCTTCTGGCCGGCTTCGATCACCGCCTCGGTCGAGAGGTGCGCCGCCAGCTGCCCGAGGTCGAAGGCGTTCATGCCCGGCTCGTTCGGCCCGCTCCGCCCGTACTCGAAGCTCGCCTCTTTGGCCTTGAGGGTCGGCACCGTGACGCCCGGCAGCTTGACCGCGACCTGGTTGGCGAGCGCATCGACCGCGTCGCCGACCTCATCGAGCAGCGTCAGGTCGACGAGCGACAGCGTGGTGCCAGCGTCGGTCGCCTCCTTCTTGGCGTAGACCAAGAAGTCGTCGGCGATGCGCTTGCCGAGCGCCGGCACGTCAGCGCCAGGGTTGTCGCGCAAGAGCTGCAGCGAGGCCCAGTTCCAGCCGTGGCCGGGCTCCAGCTCCTCGGACGCCAGCAGGTACTCGGCGTAAGGCGCGACCGTGGCCGCTACCTCAAAGGTCGCCATGAGGCAGGCGTCAAAGCCGACGAGGTCCAGACGGTCGTGGCCTGCCTTGCTGAGGCCCGCGCCGATGGCTTCGCCGATCTGCGTCAGCGACATCGTCGCGTTTTCGCCGGCGCCATCATCCGTCGCGAAGCCGGCCACTCCGGCGCCGTGGTTCCACAGGACCAGCGCGATGCGGTCACCCGGGTACTGCTGAATGCCCCAGGCGATGAAGTCGGCGAGGTTCTCCGGCTTGGTGCGGTCCATCTCGCCGAGGTCGGCCAGCTCGGTGAAGCCGCCCTTGCCGACGCGAACGCGCTTGGTGCTCGTGAAGTTGCCGAGGCTGCCCGCAGGGTCCTCGCTGTAGCCGACGGCGCGATCGACCTGGGTGATGATGTGGAGCTTGTCGTTGGACCCGACCTCTGCCATCTCCAGCAAGTCTTGGACCGCAAAGGGCTCAAGGTCGTTGTCGGCCGCCATATAGACGAGCACCGTCCAGCTGCCGCCAGTCTTCTGCTTGTGGCCGTCCAGGACCTCCAGCGGAGCCCCGCTGCCGCCGCCGCCGCCGCCGTCTGAGCCACCGCCGCCGGCGTCGCCGCCGCCCACCAGCGCGCCGCCGCCGCCATCCCCTGTGTCGTCATCCTCGCAGGCGACGCAGGTCGCCAGCAGCAGCGAGAGCGCGGTCGCCCAGGCAAGGGCGCGCGACCAGGCGCTGGCGCTTCGAAGTGCGCGGGCGGGCAAGGACATGGCAGGACTCCCTCGTTCGGTGGTTCGTGGCCTCTACGCAGCGGCTCGGCAGCATCGGAACCGCCCGCATTGTAGGTCTTCGACGCCACCGCGGCAAGTCGGCGCCAGGGCCGAGCCGCCCGGCGCCCACGTCGGCGCGCTGCCGAGGCGTCCGGTGTCTGGCGCTCTCTCGCCGGTCAGAGGTGGTGGCGACCGTCGCGTCGCGCGGCGCCCAGCGCGCGGTCCGCGCTTCCGGCCTCGATCGCCACACCCGCTCGCCGGCCGCGTCCGTCGTGTCGCCCGCCGCGGCGCTCGCCTCGAAATCGAAGGCCAGCAGGTTGACAGCGGTCGGCGGCGTTCTTGCGGCGCCACGGGCGAGCGCGGCCTGTTGACCGCCGAACGCGTCGCTGAGCGCGCCGGGCGACGGGATCGGCCGCCGCAACAGGCGAGTTCGCCGCTTGTAGCCCCATCGACCGCGAGCACACGAGGGCCTGTCGGGGCCTCGGGCGGCGGCGGCCCGGGGGCCGCCGCCGCGCACGGCTCCCTACATTACTTCTTGCCGCACTTGGAGGTGGCCGCGCCGACCACGATCGCCGCCGCCTGCGCCGGCTTGATCGACTTCGACTTGACCATGCTGAGCGTGGCCTTGACGACGCAGACCACGTATTGGCCGTGGTTGCACCACTTCAGGTTCTGGCCGCGCGGACCCTGGCACGGGCAAAGCTGGGCCAACGAGCAGCCGGTGCTGGTCTCGATGACGGCGCCGGCGGGGGTCGCCGGGCAGATGTCCTTGGTGTCAGCGACGCCGTCGCCGTCGTCGTCGGCGTCGCAGGCGTCACCTTGGCCATCGGCGTCGGTGTCGGCCTGGCTGGCGTTGGCGATCAGCGGGCAGCTGTCGCTGCCGTCGGCGGCGCCGTCGCCGTCGTCGTCGGCGTCACAAGCGTCGCCCAGGCCGACGCTGTCGGAGTCGAGCTGGTTGGCGTTGATGACGTTCGCGCAGTTGTCGCCGCCGTTGTCGCCGCCGTCGCCATCGATGTCGGCATCGCAGGCGTCACCTGAGGCGTCGCCGTCGAGATTCTGCTGACTGCCGTTGGCTGCGGTGGGGCAGTTGTCGAGCGTGTTGCTGATCTGGTCGCCGTCCCAGTCGTCGTCGCAGGCATCGCCGGAGCCATCGGAGTCCAAGTCCGCTTGGCTGACATTGGCCACCGATGGGCAGTTGTCGAGGGCGTTGATGGCGCCATCGCCGTCGAGGTCCGGATCGCAGACGTCGCCGAGGCCGTCACCGTCGCTGTTTTGCTGATCGAGGTTGGCGACCGCGGCGCAGTTGTCGTTGGCGTCGGCGACGGTGTCGTTGTCGTCATCGGCGTCGCAAGCGTCGCCCAGGCCATCGCTCTCGAGGTTGGCTTGGCCGGCGTTGCTGGTCAGCGGGCAGTTGTCGCTGGCGTCGGCCACCGCGTCGTTGTCGTCGTCGGCGTCGCAGGCGTCGCCCAGGCCGTCGGCCTCGCTGTCGAGCTGACCCTCGTTGGTGGCGCTCGGGCAGTTGTCGACGTCGTTGTCGACGTTGTCGGCGACCTCATCGTTGTCGTCGTCACCCTCGCAGTCATTGCCCTGACCGTCGCTGTCGGCGTCGGCTTGGCTTGGGTTGGCCGTGCTCGGGCAGTTGTCGGCGACGTCGAGCACGCCGTCGTTGTCATCGTCGGAATCGCAGACGTCACCCAGCCCGTCGCTGTCTTGGTCGGCCTGATCGGCGTTGTGTGTGACGCCGCAATTGTCGGCGACGTCGAGCGCGCCGTCGTTGTCGTCGTCGGCGTCGCAGGCGTCGCCCGCGCCATCGAGGTCGTTGTCGCTCTGCCCAACGTTGGCGGTGAACCCACAGTTGTCGGCAGCGTCGGCAACGCTGTCGTTGTCGTCGTCGCCGTCGCAGGCGTCGCCCTGGCCGTCGGCGTCATTGTCCAGCTGGTCGACGTCGCTGACGCCCGGGCAATTGTCGATGGCGGGGCAGACGTGGCCGAAGATGCGGAAACCGATGTCCTTGTCGCCCTGCGCCGTCGCGCCGCCGTGGATGGCGCCCGCAGCGTATTGGTCGCCGGTGCTCACCGTCGTCGCGGTGCAGTTGTCGTCGGCCGAGGACCAAGCCAGGTGGTAGGTCGCGCCCACCTCGACCGCGACCGGCGCCCAAGCGACGTCGAGCCACTGGCTCTGCACCGCGAGCGCCGTGCCGCTCGCCAGCAGCGTGCCACCCACCACGGGCACGCCCTGGTAGAGCGAGAGCGTCACTTGCGTCGAACCCCAGTAGGTACCGATCAGCAGGGAGGCGCCGGTCAAGGTCGCGGAGGTCGCGACAAAGGTCTGGGTGTAGAAGATCGTCGGGTAGATGCAACCGTAGCCGGATGTTGGGTCGGTGACGTTTTGTGCCACCACGCCGACACCGCCGCTGCACGTGGCCGTCGCGCCGCAGATGCCATCGCTGTCGGCGTCGTTGCCGGCGTCATACGCGCAGGCGTCGCAGGCGTCGCCGAGGCCGTCGCCGTCGCTGTTTTGCTGGCCGGCGTTGGCCTGCTGCCCGCAGTTGTCGGTGCAGTCGTTGACGCCGTCGCCGTCAGAATCGGCCGCCGCGTGGACGCAGGCACCACCGGCGTCGCAGGTGTCGAAGGTGCAGGCCTGACCGTCGTCGCCGTCGCCGCAACCGCCACCGCCGCCACCATCGTCGCCGCCGTCGTCACCGCCGTCGTCACCGCCGGCTTCGTCATCTTCCGCCGCCGCAATCCCCGGAGCTCCGGCGGTGAGCGCCAACGTGAGCGCCGCTGCGATCAGGGGCGACAACACGAAGCTCTGACGTACCCCTACCCGAAGACGCTCAAACGTTTGAATGGCAGCCTCCAATCGTCGCTGTAGCGCAAGCCTGCCTACCAGCGGCCTATCCCCCGTCAGGGCGACGTCCTACCCCCAAGTAGGCGGGTTGGCGCACCAACGTTCCACATCCGCTCCGGTGCTAGCACCGCGCGTCGGCGCCGCGCAACCCCCCTTTCGATCAACTTCTCATGACTTCCAAGATGGAAGATGCTTTGGTTAGGGAACGAATCTGTTCCGAGTCGATCCAACCGATGTGCGTGACTCACTCGCTCCGTCGCGCCAGCGCCACGGCGCGCCTGGGTCTCGGCGCGGCTGAGTCACGACAGGGTTGGGATGGCGTGCGGCGGTGGGTCCTTGTGCCCTGGCTAGCGGCGCCGCGGGCCAACCCTGGCCCTTGCTACCGACGACGGATGCCCGGTGACGACCTTGGCTCCGCAGGCGCGTAGATTCGTCGCCGAGCTGCCGCTGCGAGAGAGATCGACCGCCAGCGTCGCGCGTCTACGGCCGTGGGAGGTCGACGTGCGCGCTGCCCTCATCTGGTGCTGTGGCTTGATCGGGCTGCTCGCGGCGCCGCAGCCTTGTCACGCCGGGCGTCCTGCGCCGCAGCCGGCGCCGGCGCCGGCGCAGGTGCTGCGGGTGCTGGCCCGAGTCGCCGGCAACCTCCGCCACACCGCCTACAAGCCGGTCTTGCGCGTTGACGAGCGGCGTGGTCGCTACGAGTTCGACTGCTCGGCGATGGCCGGCTGGGTGCTGGGCCAGGCCGCGCCACGGGCCAGGCGGGCGCTGCAGCGAACACGGCCGCTGGCGCGCGACTTCTATCACGCGATCGTAGAGGCCCCCGCCGACCGAGCGCAGCGTGGCTGGCGTCGCGTCTCTCGCATCGCCGACGCAGAGGCTGGCGACGTCCTCGCCTGGAAGCGCCCGCTCTGGTTCCGCTCCCGCAACACTGGACACGTCGCGTTCGTCCTGGCGTCGCCCGAGCCGGTGCCCGGCGGCTTCTTGGTGCGGATCGCCGACGCCACGTCGCTGCCGCATGGCGAAGACAGCCGCGACCCCAATGGCGGCGGTGGCTTCGGCGATGGCACCTTGCTGGTCACCGTCGACGTGGCGACAGGCGCAGGAAAGGGCTACGGCTGGCATGGCCGGCGCTCGCTCGACCACGCCTTGGTCATCGAGACGCCGATCGTCATCGGTCGGGTGTCGCGCTGAGCGCGGCGGAATTGCAGATCTCGACGTCTTACTTCACCCACACCCAGCCGGCGGCGAAGAAGTTCTGCTCGGCGTTCCACTGCAACCGGCCGGAGCCGAGGTTGTCGCCATCGCTGCCGCGATCGAGCAGGCCAAAGCCCTCGGCGGTGCCGTTGTGACCGCACGGAAACTCCTGCGAGATGCCGTAGCCGATCCGCGCAACGGTGCCGGCGGTGGCGTAGGTGTCGTAGACGAAGCTGAGCTTGCTGCAGATGAACGCCTCGTGGCCGTTGGCCGTCAGGCCCCAGTAGCTCGTCGGCTTGTACTCCTTGCCCTCGATCGCCTCGTTGGTGCCGGCGGTGGTGTTGAGGCCTTGCGCCGTGAGCGCCTGCAGCGTCTTGCCCTTGGTGGCATTCGAGAGGGTAAAGACCTTGGTCACATCGCCCAGCCGGACGCGCAGCGACGTCGCCGCCAGCGCGTGAAACGCCGGGTACTTGGCGTTCTTGCCATTGGCGAGGGCGAAGTCGGTTGGGTTCAGCAGGTCGGTGTTCGTCCAGAGGGCCGAGCCGAAGTGCCAATCGCTGTTGCTCTGCAAGCTCTTGAGCGCCAGCGTCCAGCCGCCGCCGTCCTGCGTCATGTCGCACAAGGCCTGAAAGGCCGCCGCGCCGCCTGGGCCGTCGGTGTCGAGCCAGTAGGCGCCGTCCTTCGGTGGGGCGCCAGCGCCTGTGGCGACCGTGAGCAGATCTTGGCACGACTTTGCGGGGTTGGCCGCCGCGTAGCCGTAGTCGGCCTTGCACGCCGCGGAGCAGCCATCGCCAGCCTGGTTGTTGCCGTCGTCGCACTCCTCGGACAGCTCGATGACGCCGTTGCCGCAGGTGTCGGCGAGGTTGCGCCACGACTTGCCGTCGCAGTAGCGCACCGAGGCGACCGAAGTGTCGAAGTAGAGCGAGCCGATGTAGGTCGGCCCACAGGGCTGGGGCGCCTTCGCCGCGAGCTGCAGCTGCAGCAGGCCCTGCGCCGCCACCTTGGTGGACGACAGGGTCTTGCTGGTGACGGCGAACGACTTGATCTGGCCGTCGAGCTTGTTCGTCAGGTCGCAGAGCTCGGCGTTGCCTGGCGCCTGCTTGACGCAGAAGCTGGTGTCGGTCGCGATGAGCGTCCAATCGCCGGCGACGTTGGCCCCGACGTAAACGCCGAGGTCACCGCCCTTCGGCTTGGTCTTGTCGGGGAAGCTGGTGCTAAGGGCCTTGGCGTCCTTGACGCCGCAGGGATCGCACAGCACGACGCCGACCTTTTTGTCATCGGGTGGCAGGAGCTTGAGGCTCAGGGCCGACAGGTCGGTCGAGGCGACATCTACCTGGATCGTGACGCCCTGCGAGTTGCCGAGATCGGGGAGCGTGACCTTGGCGACCGCGTTGCTGCCCGTGTTGTCGGGGATCGCGATGCCGGCGGCGGTGGCGACGCTGTCGACGAACTGGGTCGTCATCATGCCGTTCGAGACCTCGTCCAGGCCGTCTACAGGCAGCGGGGCGGCGACGGCCTTGCACAACAGCTTGCCGTCGGCGGCGATGCCTGTGACCGCCTCGCCGGGCGGACAAGCGCCGCTGGGCAGGGCGATGCCCGTGAGCTTGGAGCCGTCGCCGACGAACGCGACAGCGGTGATGGTCTTTGCCGCGACGTTGCCGCCAAAGGTCGCGTTTTGGGCCTTGAGCGAGTTGCCTCCAAGGTCGAGGTCGCCATCGAACTTCAGCTCGGCGACGCTGACGCAGCCTGTGCACTCGAGGTCGACCGCTGGGCCGCCTTTGGTTGAGCTGCCGGCGTAGTTGAAGCCCAGCTTGGCTGCCGCAATGCTGCCGTTTGCGATGTTGTCGGCGCCGATGCAGCCGCTGCAGGTGACCGCGCTGGCGCTCGCCGCGTGCAGGGCAAAGACCGCAGAGTGGATCTTTTTGCGCGGCAGCTCGGGGTCGCTGCCGACCTTGACCGCGAGCCACTGCGCGGCCAGGGCCTCGAGCGCCTTGGCGTCCAGCGCCTTGGCGCTGCCGAGCGCATGGGTGAAGCGGCCTCCGACGATTTTGAGCTGCACCGGGCCTTCAGTCCACGCCGCGTTGCCATCGGCCTCCGTGGCGTACACCGAGAAGGTGACGTCGTAGTCGCCATCCGCCGCCGGGCTGCCGCCGGTGGAGAGCAGCGCGCCCTCGATGAGGGCCGTCGTCGGCACGGCCGCCATGGCGACAGCGGCGGCGCCGTGGGTCGCCATGAGCGCCAGGATGGCGATCAGCGCGCGGCGGCGCGGGTGGCGGTTGGCGGAAGCGAACGCGAGGTAGCGCACGGTGACGGGCATGGCGATCTCCTGCGACGGGACCGTATACCCGACGCGCGGCACCGTTTGTAGCGACTGTTCGCGATCCTAGCAACTGGCGATCGCGATCGGCACGACCGTCGCCTGAGCTCATAGGGGCGACGCTGCTCTGCGGCGCTCGCGCCGCGCCCGACGGCCGGTCCACGCCCGACGGCCCAGGCCTTGGCCGGCAGGCGTGACCCTGACACGTGGATCATCCCTAGCCTGCGAATTTGTGGAGTCGCGGCCCAACTCGGTACATCTTGGGTGGGCGTGCGAACTCGCTCGCGTCGCGCCCGAGGGGGACCCGATGCCACGTCGAACCCCGCCAGCCCGTACCGCGCTGCTCTGCGTCGCCTTGGTCTTGGCCGCGATCGGGCTCGCCGAGACGGCGGCGCAGGCCGTGTCTCAGCCAGGGGCCGCCAAGCCGCTGGCCCCTGCTACATCGGCCCTGCCAGGGCCCGCCACTGCCGCCGCGCGCCAAGGTGCGGCGCCTCTGGTGGGGGCCGCCCCGGCGGCCAGCGCCGTGCCGATCGTCGCAGCCCTAGGCGCCGAAGGGCCGATCGCCGCGCCCGGCTTTGGAGTCCCGCCCTTCGACGCCTGGGTCAAGGTCAACGCCTATTGGCCGCGGCGGTCGACGGAGCGCAACGCCATGGCAGCTGGCGTCATGCGTCGCGGCGATCGCCTGCGGGTCATCGGCTGCGCGCCGCGCTGTGACTCCAAGCGGGCGGTGGCCATCGTCGAAGGGGGCGCCGTCGTGCCGCTGCGCATGTTGGCGCCGCCGCCCATCCCGATCGAGGTCCAGCGCACCACCGACTTCGACGCCCGGGTCGGCGCGCGCGTCATGGCCTACCGCGCCAAAGTCTACGCCCGGCCGTCGCTGTCGGCGAAGGTGCTGCGCAAGGAGCGCCAGGGCTACCTCGTGACCTTCGTGCCCAACCCGGAGGCGCCCGAGGGCTGGGGCCAGCGACCGGAGGGTGGCTGGATGCCGTTGAAGGGCCTGAAGATTCACAAGCCTTCGACTTTTCATGGCGTCGATGCCCCGACGCTGCCGATGATGTTCGTCCACAGCCGCGTCCGCGCCGCGGAGCTTCAGGGCGGCCCGGGCGCCGAAGAGCGCCGCGAGCTCTTGGAGCGGGCACGCAAGCGGCGGGGCAAGCCGGCCGATCCCCAGGCGGTCGAGGCCCTCGCCGCGCTCGCCTTACCGCGCTACCACCACGCTGAGGTGGCGGCTGTGCGCGGTGGCAAGGTGGTGCTGACCGATGGCACCGCGGTCCCGAAGTGGAAGGTCCGCGTCGCCTGGCTACGCAAGCGCCCGCGCGAGGTCCCGGCCGACGCGACGTGGGTCCACCTCGACATCGAGCAGCAGGCGATGGTCGTCTACCGCGGCGACACCCCGCTGCGGGCGACCCTCATCTCGACCGGCAAAAAGGGCCGCCACACCGAGACCGAGACAGGCAGCTTCCGCGCCTTGTCCAAGGTGCGGCTCTCGAACATGGCCGGCCGCTTGCCAGAGCCCTACCTCGCCGAGGGCGTGCCCTTCGTGATGCACTTTTTTCAGGGGCAGGCCTTCCACGCCGCCTGGTGGCACGACGGCTTCGGCGAGCGCCGCTCGCACGGCTGCATCAACCTGCCGCCGCTCGACGCCCGCTGGCTCTTCGAGACCACCGCGCCGAAGGTGCCCGATGGGTGGCGCGGCTTGTTGCTCGGCGGCAATGACCCCCGCCTCCACATCATCATCGACAAGAAGACGCCGAGCGGCGCCTTGGCCGAGCGTCCGCCGGCGGCGCCCAAGCCGGAGCGCGTCCGCCGCTGCGTCGAGCGCCCTGGCCAGGGGTCGGTCGAGTGTCCGTTCGACGACTTCGACGGCATGGATCCCGACGACCCAGAAGCGACCCGCTGATGCTTGCCGTGACACGCGGCCTCGCATAGCGTGCGCGCCATGAGCGCCGAAGCCGTCTCTGCCTTGCCTGCCGCCGAGCCGCCGCGCAGCGCGCTGGTCACGGGTGCTGCGGGCTACCTCGGCAGCACGCTGGTGCACCGCCTGCTGGCCGAGGGCTGCGCTGTCGTGGCCCTCGACCACCTCCAGCACGGCCACGCCGACGCGCTGCCGCTCGGGACGCCGCTGGTGCGGGGCGATATCCGCGACCCGGAGGCGCTCAGTGAGGCGCTCGGGCGCCTCGGCCGTGCGCCAGACGTCGTCTTTCACCTCGCCGGCCTCATCCAGGTCGGCGAGTCGATGCGCGAACCCGAGCGCTACCTCAGCGTCAACGCCGGCGGCACGGCGGCCCTGGCGGCGGCGGCGCTGGAGGCGGGCGTCGAGGCGATGGTCCTCGCCTCCTCTGCGGCCGTGCTCGCCAGCGGCCAGCACGCCGATGACCGCCTCGATGAGACCTGGCCGCTGCAGCCGGCGTCGCCGTATGGCGAGAGCAAGCTCGCGGCCGAGCGCACCCTCGCCGCTGCGGCCGACACCGGGCGGATGACCTCGATCGCGCTGCGGATGTTCAACCTCTGCGGCGCCGCCCACGGCTGCGCCGAGCGCCACGCCCCGGAGACCCACCTCATCCCCTTGGCGATCGGCGCCGCGCTCGGCCGCCGCCCACCGCTGACCGTGCTCGGCGATGACTTTCCTACGCCCGACGGCACGCCGCTGCGCGACTACGTGCACATCGAGGACGTCATCGAGGCCTTCCTCAGCGCCGGCCGTCGCGCCCTGGCGTTGCAGCGCGGCGGTTTGCCGACCTTCGAGGCCTATCACGTCGGCTGCGGCGTCCCGGTGTCGGTGCTGCAGGTCATCGCGGCGGTGGAGCGGGTGCTCGGTCGCAAGGTGCCCTACGAGATCGGCCCGCGACGGCCCGGCGACGCCGTATCGCTGGTCGCCGATCCGACCTTGCTGGCGCGCCGGCTGGGCGTACGTCCGTTCGCCGATCTCGACCGGGCGGTGCGCGACAGCCTGAGCGCGCTGCGACCGTCGCCGGCCATCGAGACGTAGCGCGCGGCGGGCGCGGGATGTGTCGGCTCGCGACGTCTGGCTGGCGACGCTTTGTTGGCGACTTCTTGTCGGCGACGCTTGGCCTGCGGCGATGGGCCATCGGTCGCGTTTTCTCGCCCCCGGCGCCAAATCGGCTACAGAGATCGGGCCCGATCGGCCAGCGACCGCGGCCGCGATCCGGAGGGTGCATGGTGCAGACAGTCGACGCTCTTTGGCTCGGGCAGCGGGCGCTTGGCGCTCTCATGCTGATGGCGCTGCTCGGCACCTCGGCCCGGGCCGGTGAGTTCCAGCGCCCTGCCAAGGTGCGGGCCGTCGTGCTCGGCGGCTCGATCTCGAAGTACTTCAAAGGAAACTACGGCGAGTTCCTGGAGCACGGCTGCAAGAACCTCGAGGTGGTCAACCGCGCCAAGGTCGGGCTCGGCGGCGCGGCGCTGCTAGGGCGGCTGCAGGACGACGTCCTCGGCGACGCGGCGCTGATGCAAGAGCTGCAGAGCGCGCCTGAGGCGTGGCTGATTTTTCAGGGCGGCCTCAACTCGGTCGGCTCGCCTGCGGCCACCAGCCTGAACCTGTCGCGCATCTTCGGCGTCGCCGTCGGCGCAGGCTTGCGGACGATGGCGCTCGGCCTGACGCCGTGGGGCGAGGAGGCAGATCGGAGGTTCGAGGGCTGGCAGGGCCTGGCGACGGTGCGCGGGACCCGCAAGGTCAACGCCTACCTCAGCGGCCGCCTGACGCCGGACGAGGCGCTCGGCAAGGCCGGCGGCGAGCGTCCGCACGCCTGGATGCGCGGCGAGTTGCCGGAGATCGCTGTGGATCTCTGGGAGGTCGGTCTGCGCGACGCCGACGCTCCGCTGCGCCCAGAGGAGCCGCTCGCCGCCAGCTTCGACGCCTCGCCCTACCGCAAGGAGACGGCGCGCCGCGCGGCGTTGATCGCGGAGGCAAGGGCCGTGCCGCGGCACTTTCTGCGCCCTGAGCTGCGCGACTTCGACCACGTCCACCCCAACACCGACGGCCACCGCCTCATGGCGCTCGCGGCCTGCCGCAAGGCCCCGGCGTCTTGGGGTTGTGACTGCCGCCGCGTCGAGCGGGCGCGCTGGAAGGGCAAGGTGGTGGCGCCGTGACGGCGACGCCGCGACAGGCACCAACTGGCGCTCGCTGCGGCCCTCTGGTCGCCGTCGGCCTCGCTGCCGCCCTGGTCGCTTGCGGCCTCGCCGCGGAGGGTTACGCCGAGGTCGGCGCGAGTGGCGCGGAAGCCGGCGAAGCCGCCGCCGCTGGACCGTTGCCGCCCGGCACCTACGCGCCGCCGCCACCGTCTGCGATGGCGCTGAGCCAGCCGACGCCCGTCGTCGATCCGCGTCGCCGCTCGCTGCGCGCCCTCCCCGCCGCCCGGCGCGCGGCCGCCGCCGGGGAGGGCCCGGCGCGCATCGCCGTCTGGGGCGCCTCGCACACCGCCGCCGACCAGTGGACGGGCCACCTGCGGCGGGCCTTGCAACAGCGCTTTGGCGACGCCGGCCACGGCTATTTGCTGCCCGTGCGCTGGCATGGCGGGGTGCGGCATCAAGACGTCGTCATTGAAGGCAGCGCCGGCTGGACGGTCCACCGCCACCGCGAGCTCGATCCGGTGCCGATCGTCGACGGAGGCTATGCTGGTGTCGCCGCCTCCAGCGCCTCGCCCGCGGAGTGGATGCGCCTCTCGACCTGCACCGACAACGTCTGCGGGCGCAGCGTCGATCGGCTCGACCTCTGGCTGCGCGGCGGCCCGAGCGCCGGCGGCGTGCGCCTGCGAGTCGATGGCGGCGAGGAGCGACTCGTCGAGGCCCGCCAGCCGCGCGAGGGCGTCCGAGTCGAGACGCTGCGGCTGGCCGACGGCGCCCACACGGTGGAGCTGCGGCCGGCCGGCGACGGCGAGACGTGGCTGTACGGGGTGGCGTTCGAGCGCAGCGCGCCCGGTGTCATCGTCGATGCGGTCGGCATTCCCGGCATGCGGGCCGCGATCTGGTTGCATTGGCGGGCCGATCGTCAGGTCAAGCTGATCCGTCACCGCGCCCCGCACCTCATCGTGCTGGCCTATGGCACCAACGACGTCGGTGACGACGCGCCCCATCCCGCCGATCAGCTCGAGTCTTGGCGCCGCGTGCTGGCGAGGGTCAAAGCGGCGGCGCCACGCGCCGGCTGCCTCATCGTCGGCCCAACCGATCGGCCCTTGCCGCCCGGCCGCGACGGCCTGCGCGCACCGCGACCTAAGACCGCTGCCATCATCGCCGTGCAACGGCGCGCCGCCGCCGAGTTTGGCTGCGGTCACTGGGACGCCTTTTCGGCGATGGGCGGCCACGGCGCGATGCGGCGCTGGGTGTCTGCCGGCCTCGCCCAGCGCGACCACGTCCACCTCACCGCCATGGGTTATGCCGTCTTGGCCGAGCGCTGGCTGGCGGCGCTGCTCGAGGGGCTGCCTGTCGACCTGCGGCGTCCGACCACGCTGAACGCGCCAGCCGGCAAGCCGGGCAGTGGCGGCGTGGCGATGTAGGGCAGCGCGCTGGCCCCTGCCGCGGTCGCGGCGGTCGCTCCGATCAGCGCAGGGGCGAGGAGCGGGGCTGGAGCGGGGCTAGGCTCGGGGCTCGACCTTGCGGTCGGCGGCTGGCAGGCGGCGCTCGATGATGCTGATCGGGCGGCGCTTGACCTGCTGGTAGATGCGGCCGAGGTACTCGCCGATGATGCCGAGGAACATCGCGTTGAGGCTGAGCGAGAGCAGCACCAGCACCGTCACGGTGGCGAAGCCCGCGGGCCAGTCTTGACCGAAGAGCAGGCGGCCGATGATGTAGGCGCCGATGCCGAGCACGGTGATCAGCGACACGGCGAGGCCGGTGAAGGTCGCGAGGCGCAGCGGCACCACCGAGTGGCTGAGGATGCCGTCGAGCGCGAGGTTGACCAGGGCGCCAAAGCGGAATTTGCTCTCGCCGCGGCTGCGCTCCGCCCGATCGTAGACGATGCCCTCCTGGCGGAAGCCCATGGCGGCGATGGCGCCGCGCAGGTACGGGTGGTAGTCGTCGATGCGGCGTAGCTCGTCGAGGACGACGCGGTCGACGAGGCGAAAGTCGCCAGCGTCGAGCGGCAGACGCGTGTCGGCGAGGCGGTCGATGAGGCGGTAAAAGGCCTTGCGCATCAGGGTGATGGCGGCGCCCTCTCGCCGGCCTCGGCGGACGCCGTAGACCACTGCGGCCCCTTGCTCCCAGCGCTCGACGAACTGCAGCAGCAGCGCCGGCGGGTCTTGCAGGTCGACGTCGATCTGCATGGCCGCGACGCCGCGGGCCTCGAGGTAGCCGGTCAGGATCGAGCGCTGAAAGCCGAAGTTGCGCGAGAAGCGCAGCACCCGCAGGCGCGGGTCGGCGGTCGCCAGCCGAGAGAGGACATCGAAAGTCCCGTCTTCGCTGTGGTTGTCGGTGAAGAGCAGCTCGACGTCGTACTTCGGCGCCCAGGCCTCCAGCACCGGCAGCATCGCGGCGTAGAAGGGTTCGATGTTGGGCTCTTCGTTGAAGACTGGCACCAACACCGTCAACAAGGGCCGCGCCGTCGCGGTCTGCGCGCTGAGATCCGTCATTGCGCCTCGCCCGTAGCAGCCCTCGCCGCGGCCACGGCGCCCCGCCCCGCCGCGGGAAAGCGTCCCACCATGGCATATTGACCGCCGACCGGCAGCCCCGCCAGCAGGCCCTCAAGCGGACGCAGCGGAGCCAGCTGCGGCGGTACAAAGGAGATGTACGCCAAGTCGACGCGGCGCAGACCGGCGCTTCGCAGCCAGCGCCGCGTCTCGCCGGGCCACAGCAGCGTCACGCCCTCGTCGAAGGGGCAGGTCGCGACCACCCGCCGCGTCAAGGGGTTGGCCGGGTTGTGCTCGAAGACGACGAGCGAGCCGCGGGGTGAGAGGCGCGCCGCCAGGGCCCGAACCGTCGCCGCGCGGTCGCTCGGCGGGATGTGGTGCAAGACGCAGGAGACGACGATGAGGTCGAAGCCGGCGCCCGCTTCCTCCAGCGCGGCGATGAGGCGCGCCGGCCGCGGCAGGGCGCTCGCTGCCAAGGCCAGGCTCTCGGTCGAGGGGTCGAGGCCTGTGAGCCGGCAGGCGGGCCAGCGGCTCTGCATGGCGGCGCTGACGAGGCCGACGCCACAGCCGAAGTCGAGGACCTTGCCCTCGTAGGCTCGGCCGAAGCGGCGCGCCAGAAAGGCCGCCTTGGCGTCGGCGAAGTAGCCGGCTGAGCCCACCTGCGCGTCCAGCAGCGCCCGGTAGTCGCCTGCGAAGCCGTCAAACTCAGCCATGGGCGCCTCGCGGAGTGGCGGCTCGAAAGGCGACGAGGGTCGCCAGCAGGCCCTCATCGAGCGAGGTGGTGGCGGTGAAGCCTGTCGCCGCGGTCAACGCCGAGGGATCGCCGACAAGGACCTCGGGCTCGTCGCCGCGCGTTGGCAGGGCGCCGAAGTCGAGCAGCGCGGCGTCGGCCGGCCACAGCGCGGCGGCGCGCCTGGCCAACGCCCGCACCTGCACGCCTTGGCCTGTGCAGAGGTTGAGGCAGCGCCCCGCCGGCGCGTCCACGGCGCGCGCCACGGCCAGAAGGCCACGCGCCGCGTCGTTGACAAAGAGCAGATCGCGCACCTGGGTGCCGGCGGTCATCGGCAGGCGCTGGCCGCGCTCCAGCGCGAAGAAGACCTGCGGCAGTAGCCGGTGGTCGCCCTCGCCGGGGCCATAGACGCCGAAGAGTCGCACCACCGTGACGCGCAAGCCGAGCGCCGCGCCGACGCCGAGGGCCAATTGGCTGGCTGCGGCCTTGGCGCCACCGTAGGCCGAAGTGGGCTGCGTCGGCGCCTCCGCGGGGATCGGCGCGGCCGTGACCCGGCCAAACTCGCTGCAGCTGCCGACGTGGACGAAGCGGTCGACGCCCGCGGCGGCAGCAAAGCGCAGCCAGGCCAAGGTCAGCCCGACGTTGCCGGCCACCAGCGGCTCGACCTCGCGGCGCCCCGGATGCACGCCGGCGGCGGCGCAGTGGATGAGGGCCGCCGGCTGCACGCCAGCCAGCGCTCGCCGCAGCGCGTCGGCGTCGGTGGCGTCGACCTCGACGGCCTGGCCGTGGGGGCCGAGGTGTGCCCGGACAGTGTCGGCGCGGCCAGGGCGACAGACGGCGACAAAGCGCGCGGACTCCGCCGCCAAGCGCCGGCAGACGGCGAGGCCGACAAACCCCGAGGCGCCGGTGACGAGCACGGGTCGGTCTGCTGCGGCGTCGGTGGCCGCCAGGTGCGCTCTCACGCCGCCCCTGCCGGCTGTGTGGCGTCGATCTGGGCCTCAAAGGCGGCGATCTGGGCCTCGGTCATCGCGCGCGCGGCGCTCGGGTCGACGGCGATGGCGTGGTGCCAGTCGGCGATCCAGCGCAGCGCCTCAGAGAGGGTTAGGGTCGGCCGCCAGCCGAGGCGCAGCATCGACTTGCCAGGATCGAGGCGCAGCAGCCCGGCCTCGTGCGGCGCCGTGTGGTCCTGCGCGACCCGCAGCGACGCGCCGGGAAAGTGGCCGCAGAGCTCCGTCGCCACCCGCTGCACCGGCACCTCATCGCAGGCCAGCGGGCCGAAATTCCAGGCCTCGGCGTAGGCGCTACCGCCCTCGAAGAGGCGCTGCGCGAGCCGCAGGTATCCGTGCAGTGGCTCAAGGACGTGCTGCCAGGGTCGCGTCGCCGCCGGGTTGCGTAGCAGCGCCGCCTCGCCCGCAAGGAAGGCCCGCACGAGGTCTGGGACGAGGCGATCGACGGAGAAGTCGCCGCCTCCAATGACATTTCCTGCCCGCGCGCTCGCCAAGGCCGGCGCCGTCCCGTCGGCAAAGAACGAGCGCCGCATCGCCGCCGTCACCACCTCAGCGCAGCCCTTGCTCGCGCTGTACGGGTCGTAGCCGCCGAGGGCGTCGCCTTCGCGGTAGGCGTGCGGCCACTCGCGGTTTTCGTAGCACTTGTCGCTGGTCACCACGACGACGCCGCGCAGGTCGGGCGCGCCGCGGGCCGCCTCCAGCACATGCGCGGTGCCCATGATGTTGGTGGCGAATGTCGCCATCGGATCTTGGTACGAGGGCCGCACCAAGGACTGCGCGGCGAGGTGGAGGATCAGCTCGGGCCGGGCCGTCGTCACCGCCGTCTGCACCGCGCTGAGGTCCCGCACGTCGCCAAACTGGCTCGGGATCGACCGCTCCAGCGCTGCCAGCTGCCAGAGGCTAGGGGTCGTCGTCGGGCCGAGGCCGAAGCCCGTCACTTGCGCGCCGAGCCGCTGCAGCCAGGTGCACAGCCATGCCCCCTTGAAGCCCGTGTGGCCCGTCACCAGCACGCGGCGTCCCTGCCAGAACGACTGCATCGGCGCTTGCTGTGGCTGCATCGGTCTTCACTCCCCACGGCGCGCGCCCTGACGCCCAGTGCTGCTCCAGCGCCCGCTTGTCGCGCAGGGTGTCCATCGGCTGCCAGAACCCGCTGTGTGGGAACGCCGCCAACTGGCCGTCTGCCGCCAGATTGCGCAGCGGCGCCTCCTCGAACGAGGTGTCGTCGCCGTCGATGTAGTCGATCACCTTGGGCGAC
>SXNM01000101.1 GCA_005777155.1 Pseudomonadota bacterium
CGGCCTGCCGGCCGGGCTGCGCGTCGAGTCCAAGGTCGAGGCGCGCGTCGCCGGCACCCAGGTCAGCGCGGTCGAGGCGCCCGGCGTCGCCGCCACCGATCCACAGCGCCTCGCCGCCGACAGCCTGCTCGAGAGCCGTCTCCGCGCCGGCGGCCTGTTGCGCTGGGAGCTCGGCGGCGTGTGGCTGCAGGCGCTGCAGCTAGACCTGCAGGCGGACCTCTTCGCCGCGCCTGTCCGCTACACGGCGCAGGATGGCAGCGACGACGCCGCCGAGGCCGCCGATCGCAACCTTGCGCGGCTGCGCGCCGATCACCTGCTCGGCGCCGATCGTGGCGCCACCGCCGAGGGCTCGCTGCTGCTGCGCCAGCTGGCGGTGTCGGCCGAGGGCCGCTTCTTCCACGTCAGCGCCGGGCGTCAGGTCTCGCGCTGGGGCCTCGGCCTACTGGCGCAGTCCGGCGACGATGAGCCCTTCCAGTTCGGCCTCAAGCGCCGCGGCGCCGTGGTGGACCGCGCCCAGGTGGCGCTGCTGCCGGCGGGCCTGCCTGGCGACGGCAGCCTGCTCGCCGTAGCGCCCTTGGCCCTGGTGTTCGCCGCCGACCGTGTGGTCGAAGACGACCTCGCCACGCGCGCCGCCGGCGACGACGCGAGGCAGCTGGTGGCGGCGATGGTCCTGCGCTACCCGCAGCTCAAGGTCGGCGCCTATGGCGTGCGCCGCTGGCAGCGCGACGAGCGAGCGCTCGGCCTCAACGTCTGGGTTGGCGACGCCTTCGCGGCTTGGCATGGCAAGGTGATGGGGCTGCGGGCGTCGCTGGCGACCGAGTGGCTGATGATCCGCGGCGACACCAACTACTTCCGCACGCCCAGCTCGCCGGCGCGCCTCGACGTCGAGCAGGCCGGTGGCCTGCTGCGCCTGCGCCTGGAGGGCCGTGACTTCGGCGTCCAGCTCGACGGCGGCTACGCCAGCGGCGACGATCGACCCTTCGACGAGGCGATCACCAATTTCAAGCTGGCGCGCGATATGAGGGTCGGCATCGTGCTGTTCGGTGAGCTCTGGCGACGGCAGAGCGCCAATATCGTCCATAACCTCGGCGATGTGCGCTACACGGGTCAGGCCCCGGCCGGCGCCGAACGCTTCGCCAGCGGCGGCAGCGCGACCGGCGCGCTCTGGCACGCCCAGACGCTGCGGGCGCGGGTCGGCAACCTGACCTTGCTCGGCGGTTTCTTGGTGGCGCAGGGCACGACCAAGCTGGTCGATCCCCACCGGACCGGCCTCGCTGGTGGCTCGCCCAAGGGCCCCCGCGGCGGCGCCGCCAGCGACGAGCTGGGCGTGGAGTTCGACGCCGCGGCGCAGCTCGACCAGCCGCTGCCGGCGGGCTTGGCCTTGCGCGCCCGCATCGACTTTGGCGTCGCCTTCCCAGGCGCAGCGTTCGCCGGCGCCGATGGCAGCGCGGCGGCGGCGGTCGGCGCGGCGATTGGCCAGCTGGCCCTGCGCGGATCGTGGTGAGCGGCGGCGCACGGATCCACGCCGCCCTGGCCGGCCCGCGAGGGACACGGCGAGGGCAGGGCGGTTGGCCTGCAGCGGAGGCGACGATGAAGCAGCTCCTTGGCACGTCAGGGCGTCGCCGCCGGCCTCGGCGCGTCGTGGGCGCCCCGACTCGGCCGGTTGCGCGCTTCGGCGCTGCGGTCTGCGTCAGCGCGATGGCGCTGCTTGGCGGCTGTGTCGCCGAGGACGAGGTCGTGCGCGGGCTGCACCCGACCGAGGTCGCCGACGCCACCTACGGGCCGACCATCACCTTTCAGCCGCTGGCAAAGCCCGAGCCGCTGGTGCCCTTCCCCAACGACCTCGCGATGGCCGTCAGCGCCGATGGCGGCCTTCACGTCTCGATCGCCCGCGATGGCCCGACGAAGTTCGAGCGGCGCTTTCGCCACCACCTCAACGAGGTCGCGGGCTTCTCGGCGATGTCGCCGATCAGCGTCGCCTTCGAGGGTCCGCTCGATCTGGCCACGGTCACCGATGACAGCGTCTTCGTCGTCAACGTCGAGCCGGGCAGCCACCGCTTCGGCGAGATCGTGCCGCTCGACCTCGGCCGCGGCTACTTCCCGCATCAGGCCGAGCCGCACGGCTACTTCCCCTTCGACCCCTTGGCCAGCTTCGACAGCTTCGTCGCGCCGCCCGACAACAAGATCGACACCGACGGCGACGGCGTGCCGGACAAGTGGGTCTACCACTATGAGGTGAGCTCCAACACGCTCGACATTCGGCCGATTTTGCCGCTTCAGGCCGGTGCCCGCTATGCCGTGGTGCTGACCCGCGACATCCAGGGCTACGACGCCAAGGGCCAGCGCGGCCAGATCCGCAGCCCGTTTGATGCCGTCAACCACGACGCCCAGACCGCAGCGCTGCGGCTGGCGCTGCCGGCGTTGGCGGGCCGCGGCGTGGCGGTCGAGGACATCGCCTTCGCGTGGACCTTCTCCACCGGCGACCTCGCCCGAACCTTCCGCGCGCTCCGGGAGGGCCTGTACGGGCGCGGCCAGTTCGCCTGGCTCGAGAAGAAGTTCCCGCCGCGGATCGCGCACATCTACGCGCTCGACATCGACTTCGACGGCCTCGCTGACGGCATGCCCGGCGCCCACCCCGCCAAGAAGGGCTTTCCCTATGCCCCGCGCGACCACGACCGGACGCTGCAGGGCCCGTTCATGGACGGGATCTTCAAGCTGGTCAAGCAGTTCGAGCCCAGCGTCGGCGGCGAGTTCAAGTACACTTCCTACGCCGTGTTCGGCGACATGACGACCGTCAACCTGCGGGCGACGCCGCAGACAGACACCACCGAGCGCAACGTCTGGCAGGTCGACCTCGAGCAAGGGACGGCCATCGCCGAGGAGGAGCGCGTCCCCTTCATGCTGACGGTGCCCAAGACCACCGAGCACCATAAGCCGCCCTTCCCGGTCATCGTCTATGCCCACGCGACGGGCACCAGCCGCATCGAGGCGCTGCTGCTCGCCGACCGCTTCGCCCGCGCCGGCATCGCCACCTTCACCATCGACGCCGTCGGCCACGGCCCGGTGTTGCCCAACGCCCGCGACCAGATCGGCGGCTTCTTCACCGGCGACCAGGACACGGTCAAGGGCCTGGTCCGCACCCTGCTCGGCTCCTTCATCTACGCCGACGTCGACGCCAACCTGCCGGAGTCGCTGACGCTCGATCAGACCTTCGACAAGCTCGAGCAGAACGGCTTTTTGCAGCAGCTGCTGGTCAAGGGCCGCGGCACCGACGACAACGGCGACTGCACGCTCAACGACAGCCCGGGCGAGGCCTACTACGCGCCCAATCCGGTGCGGATGCGCGACTCGATGCGGCAGACGACCCTCGACTACATCGTGGCGGTGCGGATGCTGCGCAGCCTGGGTCGCGCCATCCCGCCGGCGCTCGACGACCCGCGCAGCGCCAGCGAGGCCGACGTGTTGGCCCACATGGTCGAGGGCGACTTCGACGGCGACGGCGTGCTCGACGTCGGCGGACCCGACGTGCCGTACTTCATGATGGGAATCTCCCTCGGCGGCATCCACACGGCGCTGACGGCCCCGCTGGAGCCCTACATCGTCGCCGCGACGCCGGTCGTGGCTGGCGCTGGCCTGGCCGACATCTTCATCCGCACCAAGCTGCACGGCGTCATTGAGAAGCTGATGTGGAAGGCGTCGGGCCCGGTCATCGCCGCCTGTCCGGCGATCGCAGAGCCCAAAGTCGACGCCAAGGGCCTGCCGATCGTGCGCTTGTCTTGGAACGACGACGCCGATCGCTGCCAGCGCGAGACCAAGGCGTCGCGCAAGGGCAAGGACGGCAAGTGCCTGCAGAAGCCCATCGACGCCCCCGTGCCCTTTGGCGAGCTGGCGGTGCGCGAGGGCGCGACGATCCGCATCGTCAACGACAAGACCGGGGCGCATAAGCTCGGCGTCGCCGGCCCTGGCGGCAGATTCGCCCTCGCGCTGGCCGGCGACATCGGTGACACCTACCGCGTGCAGGTCCTCGGCACCGATGGCAAGATCTTGAAAGAGGTCAAGACCATCTCGCCCGTGGAGGGCAACGCCCGCGAGCGCAACACCCCCGAGTTCCGCCGCCTCGTCCAGCTCAACTCGAACATCCTGGAGAGCGCCGACGCCATCACCGCCGCCGAGCGCATGTTCCTGCAGCCCCTCGACGGCGCGCCCACCAACCTGCTGATGATGCTGGCCGTCGGGGACCGCACCGTGCCCTTCGGCGCCGGCCTCGCGCTGTCACGCGCCATCGGACTCTTTGGCCGCGGCACCGACTACGTCGACGACGCGCCCTGGCGTATGTGGACCGATGAGGCGATCCGCCGCGGCGCCGTCGACAACTCCACGCAGAAGCGCATCGACGCCGGCCTCATCACCGAGGCGGAGCGCTACGTGCCGCCGCTGTCGCCCGGCAAGCCCGGCGGCTTCGCCAACTGCCGCGTCGTGCCCACCGAGGACGGCAAGGGCGGCATGTCTGGCCTCTGCCTCGCCAACGTCGGCGGCAAGCACGAGTACATCGCGCAGGTCGACAAGAACGACGTCCACCCGCCCCTGGAGGGCTACCAGCCGAGCTACACCGAGTACCACCGCAACTTGATCGTCAACTACTTCCACTCGCTCGGCCGCAAGGTCGTCGAGGACCCCTGCTGGGCCGACTGGAAGTGCGTCCAAGACAAGGGCCTCGCCGCTGCCTGGGACCTGCCGATGGGCTCGCCCTAGCGCCGCGCGACCGGTCAACGTCGGCACCGGGCGCGCCCTTGGCAGCTCGCCCCATCCACATCCCTTGCCGTTGCGCCCGGTGATGGTCGGCGGGCGACGATCCCCCCTGAGGACACCATGGCTACCTCCCTGACCGGCACCCAAGAGCGCAGCGGCCGCCAAGCCTACATCCTGGGCGGCACGATCTCGCCGTTTATCGGCAAGAACCACCCTGATTTCGTGTGGAAAGGCCACTCGGACTTCGGCAAGCGCGACAACCCCACCCTCGAGCAGACCATTACCGCCGCCGTCCAGGGCGCCCTGACGGCGACCGACGTCCGCGCCGCCGACGTCGACCGCGCCATCATCGGCAACTTCGTCGGCGAGCTCTTCAGCAACCAAGGGCACCTCGGCGCCGCGGTCGCGGCGGCGGATCCCGGCCTGCGCAACAAGCCCATCTGGCGGGTCGAGGGCGCCTGCGCCTCTGGTGGCCTCGCCTTCGCCAGTGCCTTGGACGCCATCGCCGGCGGCGCCGACGTCTGCTTGGTCGTCGGCGCCGAGGTCCAGACCACCGCCAGCGCGCGGCAGGGCGGCGACTACCTCGCCCGCGCCTCCCACTACGCCCGGCAGCGGCCGATCGACGACTTCACCTTCCCAGCCCTCTTCGCCCGCCGCACCAAGGCGGTCCACGAAGCGACCGGGCTCTCGGAGCTCGACCTTGGCCGCGTCTCGGTCAAGGCCTACGCCAACGCCAACCGCAACCCGCTAGCCCACATGCGCGCGGTCCACATGGACCTCGAGACCGCGGCTCACGAAGGCCCGCGCAACGCCAAATTCCTCGGCAACGAGGAGCTCCGCGACTACCTGAAGGTCAGCGACTGCAGCCAAGTCAGCGACGGCGGCGCCGCCCTTGTCCTCGTGAGCGAGGCTGGCCTCCGCAAGCTCGGCCGCAACGTCACTGACGCTACCCGCGTGCTGGCCTGCCAGGTCGCGACCGGCGACCTGTACGTCGACGGCGATCCCCTACGCTTGCCGACCACGGCCGCCGCCGCTGCCCGCGCCTATGCCCAGGCCGGCCTCGGCGCCGACGCCATCGAGGTCGCCGAGGTGCACGACTGCTTCACCATCACCGAGCTGTTGATGATGGAGGCGCTCGGCTTCGCCGGTCCTGGCGAGGCCGCCGCCCAGGTCGCGGCGGGGCGCACGGAGATCGGCGGCGCGCTGCCGATCAACACCGGCGGTGGGCTGGTCGGCTTTGGTCACCCCGTCGGCGCCACGGGCGTCAAGCAGCTGCTCGAGCTGCACCGCCAGCTGCACGGCCAGTGTGGGGCCTACCAGGTGCCGCGCTCGCTCGGCGTTGGTCTCGCCGCAAACATGGGCGGCGACGACAAGACCGCCGTCATCACCATCCTCGCCAGGGGCTAGCGCAGGCGGCGCTCGGCAGCGGCGCTCCTGCATCGCCGGCTCCCCCACGCGCCGAGGCCCGCCCGGAGTCGCCGGATGTATCGAATCTGCAAGGGCATCGACATCGACTTCGCCCATCACGTCCGTGGACACCTCGGGCCGTGCATCCACGTCCACGGCCACACCTGGCGCTTTGAGGTCGTGTTGGCGGCTCGTGAGCTCGACCGCCAGGGCTTCGTCGTCGACTTCAAGGACCTCAAGCGCGGCGTCCTGGAGCCATGCCACGCCCTGCTCGACCACGGCCTGGCGCTCGGCAGCGAGAGCTACGCCGAGGTCGAGCCCGCGCTGCAGGCACTCGGCGAGGGCCTGCTTGCCTCGCGCGCTGACGCCGTCGACGTCGCGCCGACCAAGTGCGCCGACGGGCCCTTGCATGGTGCCGAGAACCGCTGGCCTGGAGGCCTCAAGCTGGCGGTATTTCCCTTTGCGCCAACCGCAGAGCGCTTGGCGGAATGGTTGCACGGGCTGGCCGTGTCACGCCTTGAGGACGAGCGCGTCCACGTCGAGCTTGCGCGCGTCTTTGAGACCCAGCGGCCCGTCGCGAGCTACGCCGAATACAGCGACGGCTAAGACGAGGCGCCGCGCCTAGGACGAGGCGTCCGCGACTGCAACTGCGACCGCGAATGCGACTCGGCTCCGCGACCGGTTGCCACTACGTCAGCGCTGCTACTTCAGCGGGCCCGTGCCGCTGACCGGCGTCGGCTGCGGTCCCTGCACGTCCGCGGCGTCGGTCCGGGAGAGCGCGAGCTTCGGCACCGGGTTGGGGAAGCCGCCGTCGCCCCAGTAGTTGCCCTTGAAGTCGAGGGTGCCCGAGTTTGTCATCACCGTGACCTCGGTGCCGCTGTCCTTCTTGCGGTAATAGATGACCGGCACGCTGAGCGAGCCGTTGTAGCTTAAGCTTGAGCTGCTCTTGTTCACCTTGCCGACCAGCGCAAGCGGTGCGTCGGCCAGGGTGTGGTACCAAGTCACGGATGATGTCGCGCTGAAGCTGTGCAGCGTGGCGCCCGACGCCGAGTCGCGCACGAGCGACCCGGAGCAGTAGCCGTAGGGGTCGTTCTCCTGGTAGCCGAGCTGGTAGCCGAGGATCGGCGAGCCGTCCGGGGACTTCCAGTCCGGGCTTGTCTGGGTGCCCGAGAAGGAGCCGCTGGCGGCAACAGACCAAGCCGACTTCAGCACCGCGCCGCCCTTGCTGACGCCGTTGCCGAACAAGTTGCACTGGGTCAACGACATCGTCGGGTTGCCGCTGGCGTTGTTGTTGACATACAAGCCCTCGTGGTTGTTGAACTTGATGCTGCTGGTCTGGATCTTGCCGCCACAGGCTCCGAGCAGCAGCGCGCCGATGTCGTTGTAGGTCAGGTCGCTCTGGCTGACCGTCACGGTCGCGGTGTCGAAGAGGAGGCCAGCGCCCTTGTTCTTGGTCACCAGCACGTGCGCCACCGTGATCAGCGCGTTGCTGCCCTTGATGGAGAGCCCGGCGCCGCCGTTGTTCTGCAGGGTCCCGCCGTCGATGCTGAAATTCGAGCTTGAGGTCACGGTGATGCCGTTGCCCTGGTGCTCCTTGGAGGTGATCGCGGCCAGCTTGACCGACGTCGCGGCGGTGACCCCCAGCCCATCTCCAGCGGAATTGCGCAGCACGACCGAGGTCAGCGTGTGGGTGCCGGTGCCGAGCTGAACTCCCGTGGCGCTGTGCTCGATGGTGGTGTGGCTGATCGTCGACTTGGAGCTGCTGCCGGTGACCTGCAGCCGTTGCCATTGAGCGGCCTTGCCGCTGCCGCCGAGGGCCGTGACGAGGACGGGGTTGTTGGCGGTGCCGTTGCTGTCGAGGGCGCCGGCGACCGTCAACTCGAAGTCGCCCTTGCCGTCGCCGTTCTGGTCGTGGTTCACAAACAGCACCGTCGTGCCTGGCTCGAGGGTCAGCGACTTGCCGGCGCCGATCACCAAGCTGCCGCTCAGATACACCTCGCCGGCGAAGACAAGGTTGTTCGGTGCGGTCTCGCCGCCGTGGTAGACGCCGCGCGACCAGTTGGCGTCGAACTTGACGCCGACAAAGCCCTCCAGGTTGACCGCCGTCGTCGGCGACATCGCGACCAGCGGCAACACCGCCGGGAAGTCGCCGAGCCAATTCCAGCGCGCGTCGGTGGTCCCCGCGGCCCGAATCACCGTCAGCTCGCGCTTGGCCTTGGGCTCATCGTAGGCGATGGTGGTGATGACCATCGTCGCCGAGTAGGAGCTGCTCGACGAGCTCTTGCTGGCCTGGGCCACCAGCGCCGCGGCCTTGGAGCCGCTGACGCTGGCGAGGCCGTTGCTGGTGGAGCTTGCGCTGATCAACGCGCTGCCCGAGGCGTTGTCCTTGCGCACGGCTCCTGCGCAATAGCCGTAGGGGTCTGTCTCCGAGTAGGACCAGCGCACGAGGTCGATCGTCGTGCCGGCGGGCGACGTCAGCGCCGAGGAGGTGTTGGTGCCGGTGGAGTTGCCGCCGATGTTGGCGCTCGTCGAGGCGTCCTTGATGACACGGGCGCCGACGACCGCATTGCCGTAGATGTTGTTGAGGCGAACCGACAGCGACGGATCGGTGCCGCTGAAGTGGGAGACGCGCACGCCCTCGTAGTTGTTGCCCGTGATCGTGCACTTGGTGATGAGCCCGCTGACGCCGCCGAGCACCTCGGCGCCGACGTAGCCGTTGCCGGTCACCGCGACGCCGTCCAGCTGCAGCGAGGCGCTCGCTGAGGCGCTCTCTGCCCGCACGCCCGACTTGCCGTTCTTGCTGAGCTTGCCGCCGTTCCACACCAGCGCGCCGGAGACGCCGACCACGACGCCCTCTTCGACGTTCTCGACGGCCTCGCTGTTGGTGCCCTCGGGCTGTCCACCGGCGGCGACGACGATGCCGACGCGGTTCTTGCGCACCACCACGTTGGTCAGCGCGACCTTCTTCTTGGCCTCGATGCCGACATCGGCGTACTCGATGACGGCGTGGGCGAAGCTGCTGCCGTCGCCGGCGATGACGATCTTGTCCCAGCCCTTACCGGCCGCCACCGTGGCGCCGTAGTTGGTGAACACCACAGGCTCGCCCGCCGTGCCCTGGACGACGATCTTGCCGTTGACGGTGATGCTGTAGTCTCCCTTGCCGTTGCTGTCCTGATCGACCGAGGCGAACTGCACGCTGGTGCCGGCGGCCACCGTCAGCACCTGACCGACGGGGACGATGACGTTGCCGGTGACGATGATGGTGCCGACCCAGGTCGTCGTGTTGACGTTGCCAAAGACCGTCTGCAGCAGGCTGAGGTCGACCTTGCGGGTCGCGCTCGCGACCTGACCGACGGCGTCGCGCACCTCCATCGTCAAGGTGTAGCTGCCGGCCTTGGCGTACTTGTGCTTGAGCACCTTGACCTTCGACCAGTCGACGTCCCACACGCCGTCGGTGTTCCAGTCCCAGCGCACCTCGAGGTCTTCGGTCTTGGTCTCGGCGTCGGTGCTCAGGGTGCCGTCCACGCTGACCTCCAGCGCTCCAGACACCACGGCCGCGAACGAGGCGGTCGGCACCTGGTTGACCACCGTCAGCACCCGCGCCGCCGAGCTGCCGACCGCGCCCTTGCTGTCCGTAGCCGTGGCGACCACCTGGATCTTGGCGCCCGTCTTGGCGTCGGCGGGGATGGTGGCGATGAAGGTGTAGGGTGCGGTGGTATCGGTGCCCACGGGCTGGCCGTCGAAGAGCAGCGACACCTTGGCGACCGACGCGCCGGCCTTGCCAGTGGCGTCGACGGTGAATTGCACGGACTCGCCTTGGGTGACGTTGATGTTGGCGGCGGGCTTGACGACGACGACGTCCGGCGGGTTGGCGACCGACACCGTCAGGGTGCAGTCGGCCTTGCCCTCGTCGCCGGCGTCGTCGACCACGGTCAGCGTCACCGTGAGGCTGCCTGTCTTGCTGAACTTGCGGACGACCTTGGCCGCGGTGCCCTGCGAGGGCGCGCTGCCGTCGGAGAAGACGAACGTGTACGACTTGAGGGTGCCGTCGGCGTCGCTGGAGGCCGAGGCGTCAAAGGTGCCCTCGGTGTCGACGATGAGGGCCGCCGGGCACACCAAGCTGGCCTTGGGCGGCTGGTTCTGCGCCTTGGCCTGGATCAAGCAAGAGCCCTTGGCGGTCGCGCCCTTGTCGTCGACGATCTCGACAGAGACCTCGTAGGCGCCCGCCTTGACGTAGCTGTGGTTGGCCAGCGCCGAGGTCCCGCTCACCGCCGCACCACCGTCGCCGAATGTCCACGTGTAGCCCTTGATGGTGCCATCGGCGTCGCTCGACTTGCTGGCGTCGAAGGCCGCCGCCTTGCCCACCTCCACCGCGGCCGGGCACGACAGCGCCACCACCGGCGGCTGGTTGGTCGCCGACACGTCGATGGTGCACGACTGCGAGCCCTCGCCGCCCTTGTCGTCGGTGGCCACCACGAGCACCGCTTGCTTGCCAGCCACGTCCAAGACCAGCTCAAGGCTGCTGCAATTGCTCGCCTTGTGGATCAGCTTGTTGTTGACGTAGAGCGCGCAGCCGACGATCTGACCGTCGGCGTCGCTGGTGCCGCTGGTGTCGAGCTTGAGCTTGGCGCCGACGGGGACACTCGCTGGGCACTTGAGGCCGACGACTGGCACCTCGTTCGGCACGATGTTCTCTGCGCCCGGCGTCGCCTTCAGAAAGACCTTGAAGTCCTTGCTGTTGTCGTTGGTGTCGGTCGCCTTGGCGTCACGGGCGATGCTGGCCCCGTTCTCGGCGTCCGGCGCTGCCAGGCCCTCGCCCTGAAACACCGCGTCCTTGAAGTCGCCGTAGCCGACGGCGTCGACGACCTTGGCGCCGTAGCGGAGCTCCAAGCTGTCTGGGCCGTTCTGGTAGTCGGCCTGCGCAGAGACCTGGTCGGCGACGTCGAGGATCGCCTTGGCGGCGTTGGTGGCGGCGACCACGAAGTAGCCGTCGGCCGGGATTTTGCCCTTGAGGTCAATGGCGTTGTAGGCCTTGCCGCCCACGCCGTCGATGCCAACCAGGGTCCAGCCCGTCAACTCGGCGCCGGCGGGCCCTTGGAGCTCGATGAAGGCGTCGGCGTCGGCACCGGCGCCGTCGTAGAGCAGCTCGCTGATGACGATGTTGTGGGGGGCCTCCTTCTGCACGCAGGCGCCAGCCTTGCAGGTCTCGAAGGCGCTGCATGCCTTCGGCGTCGATCCGTCGAGGCAGAGGTCGGCGTCGAATTGGCCGCAGGTCACCATCGCGTCGCCCTGGCAGCTCGTCGTCCCCGTCTTGACGCAGTCGTCGCTGCAGCTGGTCTCGCACTTGCCAGCGACGCACCACTTGCCGACGCCGCAGAGGAATTTGTCCTGGTGCTGGACGGCCTTGCAGCCAGCCTTGCCTTCGCAGCTGTCCAGGGTGCACGGGTCGCCGTCATCGCACGTCTTGGCGGCGCCTTTGCAGAGGTTGCCCTGGCAGGCGTCGCCGACGCTGCAGGCGTCGCCGTCGTCGCATTTGGCGTTGCTCGAGGTGCTGCTGCAGCCCTGCTTGCTGTCGCAGCTGTCGGTGGTGCAGGCGTTGCCGTCGTCGCAGAGCTTCGCCTTGCCCTTGCAGCCACCGTCGGCGCAGGCGTCTGACTCGGTGCAGACGTCGTCGTCGTTGCAGGGCACGCCGGCGGCCTTGCTGCCATCGAAGGCGCACTTGCCGGACTTTCCGTCGCAGCTGTCGACAGTGCACGGGTTGCTGTCGTCGCAGCCGGTCGCTTTGCCAGCGGTGCAGGTGCCGCCGACGCAGGAGTCGCCGACCGTGCAGAGGTTGCCGTCGGCGTCGCAGGGCTTGTTGTTGTTGACCTGGACGCAGCCCGCCTTGCCGTCACAGCTGTCGCTGGTGCAGGGGTTGCCGTCGTTGCAGTCGGTCAAGCTGCCGCCCTTGCAGCTGCCGCTTTTGCAGCCATCGTTCTCGGTGCAGGCGTTGCCGTCGGTGCAGGGCAGCCCCTCTAGCGCGTCGTCGAAGTTGCACTTGCCGCCCTCTTTGATCGAGCACTTGGCGATGACGCAAGCGTCGCCCGACTCGCAGATCTTCGGGCTGCCGGTCTCGCACTGGCCGCTCTTGCAGTTGTCGCCGATCGTGCAGGGGTTGCCATCCTCACAGGCTGTGGCGTCGAGCGGCTTCTGGGTGCAGCCGGCCTTGCTGTCGCAAGTGTCCTCGGTGCATGGGTTCTTGTCGTCGCAGTCGAGCTTGCCGCCGACGATGCACTGGCCGGCCACGCACTTGTCGCCGCTGGTGCAGGCGCTGCCGTCGGCGTCGCAGTCCAGGCCGTCGGCACCCGAGATCGACTTGCACTGCTTGGCCTGTGGATCGCAGGCGTCGATGGTGCAGGGCTTTCCGTCGTCGCAGGCGCCGATGTCGGTCTCGCCGTCGCAGTCGTTGTCGAGCCCGTCGCAGACCTCTTTGCCGATGCCCGGCGTGATGCAAGCCGAGAGGCCGTCTGGACCGCAGGTGCGCTGGCCGACGCAGGTGCCGATGGCATTGCCCTTGTCATCGAGCGCCGCGACCTTGCAGGCCGTCGACAGCTTCTTCTTGACGGACACGACGTTGCAGGTGCAGACCCCGAACCCGGCGCCGCTCCCAGCCTCGGCCGGGCGGACGCATTGCTTGGTGGCGGCGCCCTCGACTGTCTTGACGTCCTTGCAGGCGTAGCCGCTTGGGCAGCCCTCGTCGCCGCTGCAAGCGACGCCGCAGAAGGCGCCGAGCCCGCCCTGGTCGACGCAGGCCGCGTCCTTGTAGCCGAGCGCCTCGCACTCCTTGGACGCCGCGCAGGGGTTGCACAGCGTCGGCACTGGCGGCACGCAGATCGAGATCGGGTCGCCGCCCACGCTGATGGTCGCGCACTGGAAGCCCGGCTCGACGCAGGTGTCGGTGCAGACCTGGGCGCAGATCTTGCCGGTGGCGCTGCTGCCGTTCGGGTGATCGATGCAGACCTGGGCGTCGCATTCGGAATTGGCCTGGCACTCGCAGCCAGCGCCGCCGGGGCACAGCGGTTCGCCACTGTCTTTGCCGACCTCGCCGCCGCCGGCGTCATCGCCGGCTTCGGGCTCGCTGTTGCCGTCGCTGATCGCGGCGTCCTGGTCGCTGGCTGAGGCGTCGGGCCCGCTGTCGGCCGGGTCGACCTGGTCGCCGATGGCGCCGAGATCGATGGAGCCGCCGAGGTCGAATTCGGCGGCGGTGTCCGCGCCGGCCTGGCCCGCACCGTCACTACAAGCGGCGAGGGACCACGTCGCGGCGGCCAGGGCGAGGAGGCGTGCCAAGTGCTTGGCATTGCGAGAGAACACGAGGCGACAAGGGAGGTGCATCGGCGACTCCGGCGGTCCATCCGGCGAGGACATGGCTCGACACAGCGCGGGCGTGAATCCGCCCGCAGCCCGCGGCGAACGACCCAAACCTACCGGGTGCCGCGGGCGCTTACAATGCAAGCCGCGTGTGGCGCGCCGCGCGATCGGGCCAAGGCTCCTCCGGGCGAGCCTTCCCCGCCGGCCCCTCCGCAGAGGTCACTTCGCCTTGGGTTGCAGCTGCACGACACCGACGTTGTCTTGGTTGGACGTCTCCTCGATCAGATCTTGTTCGTCGAGCCGCGCCCCGATGAAGTAGGAGGCGTTCTGGCCCGCCGGCACCGGGACCTGGCGCAAGATGGTCTGGCTGGCGCCGGCGGCGAGCGTCACCTCGGTCTGGTAGAGCAGGGTGTCGTTCTGCGTGATGTTGCCATTGTTGGAGCGCCGAATCACGAAGGCCGCCTTGTTGACCGCGGCCGCGCCGGCGTTGCTGACCACGACCTCGATGTCGACCGTGTCACCGACCGTCGGCGTGGTGGTCGAGGCCTTGACCGACACGACGACCAGGTTTGGCAGCGGCGTGATCGTCAGCGCCACCCAACCCATGTTGTCGGTCTCGATGCCCTCATCGATCTTGGCGTCGTGGTCACCGATCACGGTGAGATAGCGCAAGCTCGGGTTGAGGTTGGTGGGGACCGTCACCTGCCAGGTCTTGTTCTGCGTTGCGCCGGCGAGGATCGTCGGCTGCACCGACGAGGCCACCTCAATGGCGCCGTCGAGGACGCCCGGAGACTTGGCGAAGACCACGCGCGCGTTCCAGCTGCCGGTGGCCTGGCTGCCCAAGTTGCGCCAATTGGTGCTGAAGTTGATCGTCTGGCCTGAGGTCGTCGTCTCGTCGTTGACCTGCGCCGCCTGGAAGAAGAGGTTGGGCTTGCTGTCATTGGCGCCCGCCGTCGAGAAGGTCGCCCCGGCGGTGTTGTTGTTCTCTGCCGACTCCAGGATGGCTCCGCCGCTGTCGACGAAGGCGCCGACGCCGACCTGCGTGCCCGCCGCCGTGTTCGGCAGCTGGAAGTTGATCTGCACCTGGCGGGTCTGTCCGGCGTTGAGGCCGTTTTGGTTGCTCGTCTGGCCGACGTAGATGTCGGCGTCTGGCTCGATGGTCAGGTTGTTGCCCGAGTAGACGGCGCGGATCTGGAAGTTGTCGCTGTTGGCGCCGCCGATGTTGGCGACCGTCATCGACACCTGGACGTTGGTGCCGCTGCTACCGAAGTTGGGGGAGAGCTGCAGCGCCGTGATGACCAGGTCAGGCCGAGCTTGCGCCGTGATCTGCGCCGCGTTGCTGAGGTTGTTGGACTCGCTGGACTCGGCGACCGCCCCACCGCTGTCGACGCGGTAGATGAGGAAGCGGGTCCCGCTGGTGGTGCCCGTCGGCAGCCGCAGCTTAGCGGTGGCGGTCACTTGCTTGCCGGCGCCGATGCCCGAGCGCGCCTGGGACAGCAGCGGCGTGTCGTTGCTGCTGAGCGTGTTGTCATTGGACAGGTACCACGTGCCCTGGAAGTTGCCGGCGTCGGCGAGGCCCGTGTTCTGCTCGATGGCCTGGACGTCGAAGTCGACCCCGACCTGGATCGTCGTGGTCGCGCCGAGCACCTCGGCGTTCGTCGTCTTGAGATCCGGCAGATTGGGCGCAGTCACCTCGAGGTCGACGGCGGAGACGTTGTTGGACTCGCTCGTCTCGGCGACGGCGGTCGTGCGGTCCACGTAGACCAGGAGCTTGTACTTGCCGGGCGCGACCGAGACCGGAATCGTGACCTGGAGTTGGCGGTTGGCGGACGCCCCTGCGGCGAGCGCTGCGCTGTTGACCGAGCCGAGCTGCACGTCACCGCTGCTGACCTGGCCGTCGAGGGACAGGTAGATGCCGTCTTGGAAGCCGGTCGGCGTGTCGTCGCCTTCGTTGGCGTCGGTCCAGCTGACCGTCAGCGCCGCGCCAGCGCCCACCGTGGCGATGCTGAGCTTCTGGGCCTTGGGCAGGAGGTCTGCCGGGGCCAAGATCTTGAGGTCCTTGACCACGACGTTGTTGGCCTCGTTGACCTCCGGGACCTGCGCCGTGGCGTCGGCGACGATCAGCAGCTTGTACTTGCCAGGTGTCGATCCGAAGTTGACCTGCACATCGGCCGTGCGGTTCTGGCCCGGGTTGATGCCGTTCAGGTTGGCGGTCGCCAGCTGCGTGTCTTGGTTGTCGACCTTGTCGTCGAGCGAGCGGTACAGCCGCACCGCGCTGTTGCCGCCGTTGCCGGTGCCAACATTGTCGACCCGCAGCGCCAGCTGGCTGGAGGTCCCCGGCAGCACGGCGACTGGCAGCGTCGCGGACGGCACGTAGTCCGGCAGACCAGTCACAAGCAGGGAGCGCGCCGACGAGTTGTCGCTCTCGAGCGACTCGGGCACCTCCTGCTTGCTGTCTACCACGTAAAACAACCACTTGCCGCCCTGACCGACGGTGGCCGGAATCTTGACCGTGAAGTTCAGGCTGCTCGTCAGGCCGACGCCGATCTCCGCGCGGAGGTTGCTTGCCAGGATGAGGTCTGAGTTGTCGACCACGCCATTGGTGCTGAGATACAGGGTGTCCGTTCGCGTGCCCGAGGTCGCCTGGCCGTTGTTGTTGATCGCCACCTTGATCGCGAGGTCTTGGCCAGCGGTCACGTTGCCAGCGGCCTCGAACGCGGTGATCCGCAGGTTTGCCACCGCGCCGATCTGGATCTTCTTGCTGACGACGTTGTTGATCTCGTTGCCCTCTGCGACCTGCAGCGCGGCGTCGGCGACGACAAAGAGCGTGTAGGTGCCGTTCTGGGCGTTGGGCAGGCCGATGGTCGCGGCGTGGGACTGCGACGCGCCGGCGACCAGAGCGTTGGTCTGGCCTTGGGAGATCTGCTGGTCGCCCACTTCGAGCGTGTCGTTGACCGACCAGTAGGCGCGGATCATCGATCCGCCGGCGATGGCGCCGCCCTGGTTGAGCACCGTGGCCTGGAACTGCATCGGCGTATTCGGGCCGTAGAAGGCCTTGTCGGTGGACCACGTCGTGATCGTCAGGTCGGGCTTGGCCACCACCTCGATGTCGGCGCTGGCGATGTTGTCGCTCGGGTCCTCGGCGATCGCGTCCGCCGCATCGACATGCGCCATCAGCTTGTAGATCGCAGCTTTGGCGGTGCTCGGCAGCACCACGCTGAGGTTGAGGGTCGTCGACTTGCCGGCGCCGAGGCCAGCGTCGAGCTTGACGGTCGCGAGCACTGGGTCTGCCTTGTCGACGGTTAGGTCGCTCGAAAGCAGCACGGCGACGTCGAAGGCGCCGGCGTCGGTCAGGCCGCTGTTCTTGACCTCGACCACGACGCTGATCTTGGCGCCCGCGTCGGCCTTGACGACCTCTGGCTTGACCGACACCGCGACGAGCTGCGCGGCTTCGCTGCAGGCCGGGATGGCGCTGTGGCTGCAGACGCCGGCCGTGCAGGCGTCTTTGGTGCAGGCTTTCTTGTCGTCGCAAGCCGAGATGTCGACGCAGGCGACGCAGCCGGCGATCTTGGTGGCGCTGCAGTCACCCGTCTTGCCGTCGCAGGCGTCGGTGGTGCACTGGTCGCCGTCGTCGCACTTGGCCTTGCCGCCGTCGACGCATTGGCCTTTGGCGCAGCTGTCGCCGAGGTTGCAGGGGTTGGCGCCGGTGCAGGGCTTGCCGTCGTTGATCGGCTGCAGCTCGCAGCTGCCGTTGCTCGGCACGCAGGTCGCCGCCAGACAGCCGGTGTCCTTGGCCGGATCGCAGACGATGACGCTCGCGGCATCGATCTGGCACTTGTTGCCCTGGCAGACCGGCTTGCCGTTGCAGAGGTTGCTGTCGTCCTTGCAGTCGCTGTTGATCTTGCACTCACAGGCGTTGGCGCCGGGCTGGCACTTGCCGCTGCCGTCGCAGGTGTCCTTCTGGGTGCAGGAGTCGCCGTCTTCGCAAGCGCTCCCGACGCTTGGCGTGCTCTGGCAGCCGATCTTGGGATCGCAGGCGTCCTTGGTGCAGGCGTTGTTGTCGTCGCAGGCGCTCGCCGGCTTTTCGGCGCCCATGCAGGCCTTGTCCTTGCAGGCGTCGTTGACGCTGCAGGCGTTGCCGTCGTCGCAGAGCGCGTCGTTGGCGGTCTGCGTGCAGCCGACCTTGGCATCACAGCCGTCGTTGGTGCAGCTGTTGCCGTCGTCGCAGCCCTTGGCCTTGCCGGTGCAGCCGCCGTTGTCGCAGGCATCGCCGGTGGTGCAGGCGTTGCCGTCGTCGCAGGTGGTGCCGTTGTTGGTCGGCTTGCTCTGGCAGGCTCCCCCGACGCAGAGCTCGCTGGTGCACGCGTTGCCGTCGTCGCAGACCTTGGCGGCGCCGGCGGCGCAGAGCCCGGCCTTGCAGGCGTCGGCCTCGGTGCAGGCGTTGCCGTCGTCGCAGGCCCCGCCGTCGAGGTTCGACTTCGTGCAGCCTTGGGCCTTGTCGCAGGCGTCCTTGGTGCAGGGGCTGCCGTCGTCGCAGACCTTGTCCTTGCCGCCACAGCCGCCGCCGAAGCAGATGTCGCCCTCGGTGCACTTGTTGCCGTCATCGCAGGCGCCGCCGTCGTCGGCGGTCGCCGTGCATCCGCTGGCCGGCAGGCAGGCGTCCTTGGTGCAAGGGTTGCCGTCGGAGCAGGCGATCGCCCCGCCGCCGATGCAGCCGCCGTTGACGCAGCCGTCCTTGGCCGCGCTGGTGCCCGTGCAAGCGTTGCCGTCCTCACAGGGCGAGCCCTCGGCCGAAGGCGCGGCGACGCAGCCGATCTTGGCGTCGCAACTGTCGATCGTGCAGGGGTTCTTGTCGTCGCACGGCTTGGCCGCCCCGCTCTTGCAGACGCCGCCCTGGCAGGTGTCGTCGGCCGTGCAGGCGTCGCCGTCGTCGCAGGCGCCGTCTTTGGGCGTCTTGCCGCAGCCGGCCTTCGGGTCGCAGGTGCCGGCGTTGCAGGTGTCGCCGTCGCACGTCACGGCCGCGCCGCCCTTGCAGGCGCCTTGGGCGCAGGTGTCGAGGCTGCTGCAGACATCGCCGTCATCGCAGGCGCCGTCCTTGGGCTTGGTGACGCAGGCGAACTTGCCATCGGGGCCGGCGCCGCAAGCGGCGACGAGGCAGACGCCGCCGGCACAGCTCGCCTCGTCGGTCAGGCCGTTGCAGTCGTTGTCGACGCCGTCGCAGCCCTCGGTGGGTGGCACGGTCGGCTGGCATGGCGCCTCGCAGATCGATTTGCCGCCGGCGGTGGCGCAGACGAAACCCTTGGCGCAATCGCCGTCCGTCTTGCAGGGGCAGCTCAGGCCGCCGGGGCAGGTCGCCACGGCGTCGTCGGTGGCCGAGCCGTCGTCACCGCCGTCCGTCGTGTCGCTGCCGCCAGCGTCGTCGGTGCTGCCGCCAGCGTCGGTGGCGTCAGAGTTGACAGCGTCGTCGGTGCTGCCGCCAGCGTCGGTGGCGTCAGAGTTGACAGCGTCGTCGGTGCTGCCGCCAGCGTCGGTGGCGTCAGAGTTGACAGCGTCGTCGGTGTTGCCGCCAGCGTCGGTGGCGTCAGAGTTGACAGCGTCGTCGGTGTTGCCGCCGGCGTCGTCGGTGTTGCCGCCCGTGTCGTCGGTGTTGCCGCCGGCGTCGTCGGTGTTGCCGCCCGTGTCGTCGGTGCCGCCGCCAGCGTCGTCGGTGCCGCCGCCAGCGTCGAGCCCGCCGTCATTGAGGCCGCTGTCGTCGAGGATGCCGTCGGACGCGCCAACGTCCCCAATGACATCCGTCGGTGCGCCGACCACCGTCTCGTCGGAGCCACAACCCGCCAGGGCGAGGGCTGCGGCAGCGAGCCAGCGGGTCAGGTACTTCGAGTGAAAGGTCGGTCGCATGGCGGAGCTCCTCTTCAACGTGCATGGGAAGTTTCCGGCTTCCTGCCGCGATTGCAAGTTCTGAGCGTGCCCAGGATCCACCGCCCCCCTGTACCCGAGCCTCTGGCCGGGCGCCGAGGGCCTGTTCAACCCGCCGGACGCCGGTTCCGGGGGGCGACTTGGCGTCCGACGTCCACTTTGAGGCGCGCGGTGAGCATTCCGCACGCCC
>SXNM01000102.1 GCA_005777155.1 Pseudomonadota bacterium
AGCGGCAAGTTCGTCTTCGAGATGACCGAGGCCTACCTCGTCGAGGAGGGCCGCATCACGGCGCCACTGCAGGGCGCGACGCTGATCGGCGATGGCCCGAGCGCGCTCGAGCGCGTGGTCGCCATCGGTCGCGACCTCGGCTTCACCAAGGGCCAGGGCGTCTGCGGCAAAGACGGCCAGTCGGTGCCGGTCGGAGTCGGTCAGCCGACCCTGCGCATCAACGGCATGACCGTCGGCGGCAGCCAAGTCTAGGCCGACGCCGCGCCCCTGTGGCCGCCCGCTCCGAGGAGGATCTGCCATGCCCATCGACGCCCCGCATAGCCAAGCGCCAGCCGCCATCGTCCGGTCCGCCACCGCGCCAGCGACCGCCCGCGGCGGCGCCAGTGACGGTGTCGGCGTCTCGCTCTCGCTGCTTGAAGACCTGCTCGCCCGGGCACGCGCCGCCGGCGCCGACGACGCCGACGTGATCGCGGTCGCCGAAGCCAGCAGCGAGGTGCGGGTCCGCCGCGGCGACATCGAGAGCAGCAGCCGCAGCGAGGCGCACGAGGTCGGCCTTCGCGTGTTCGTCGGCGACCGCTCGGCCATCGTCAGCAGCAACGATCTGCGGCCCGCGACCCTGCAGCGTCTCTGCGAGCACGCCGTCGCCGCCGCTCGCCTCGTCGATCCTGACCCGGAGTCGCGCATCGCCCGCAACGACGAGCTGGCCGAAGCGCCGCCGCCGCTGCCGCTGCACGACGAGGCGATCCTGGCCATCGGCTCGGCGCAGCTCGTGGAGTGGGCCCGCCGCGCCGAGCAGGCCGCGCAGGACACGGACGCCCGCATCGTCAACACCGAGGGTTGCGAGGCCTCGGCCGGCAGCTCCATGGTGCGCTACCTAACCATGGGCGGCGTGCTGCGCGAGCGCCGCTCGACCTCGACGGCGGTGGTGGCGGTGCCGATCGCCAAAGACGACGCGGGCATGGAGGTCGACTACTGGTACGGCAGCGCCCGCCGTCTCAGCGACCTGCCGAGCCCCGAGGCCATCGGCCGGCGCGCCGCCGAACGCGCTCTGCGCCGCCTCGGTGGCCGAATGCTCTCGACCCGCCAGGTACCGGTGGTGTTCGAGGCGCCGGTCGCCAGCGCCCTCATCGCCGACTTCATCTCAGCCCTCTCTGGCGAGCGCATCGCCCGCAAGTCGAGCTACCTCGAAGGCCGCCTCGGCAGCGCCGTCGCCCACACCAGCCTGACGCTGGTCGACGACCCGCTGACACCCTACGGTCCGGGCGCCCGCAGCTTCGACGGCGAGGGCTTCGCGGCGCGCCGCCACACGCTGGTGCAAGACGGCGTTCTCGTCGGCCTGCTCACCCACCTGCGCAGCGCGGCGCGCCTCGGCGTCGCCCACGGCCGCAACGCCACACGCGGCGTCGCCTCCGCGCCTGGCGTCGGGCCGAGCCAGATCCACGTCGCCACTGGCAGCACCTCGCTGCCGGCGCTGCTGCGCGAGGTCGGCACCTGCCTGCTGGTCACCGCGACCATGGGTCACGGCAGCGATCTGATCCGCGGCCAGTACTCGCAGGGCGCCTCAGGGCTATGGGTCGAGGGCGGCGCCGTCCAGTACCCGGTGCATGAGCTCACGGTGGCCGGCGACCTCGACGCCCTGCTCAAGGCGATCGTCGGCCGGGCCGATGACCTTGACCCCTCGCGGGCCATCAGCAGCCCCAGCCTGCTCGTCGAGGGGCTGGTGGTCGCAGGCGCCGGCAGCCCGTAGCCCGCCGCGCGAGTCCATGAGACGCGGCGTCGCCTTCAGCGCATGCCGCCGGCGCGCCGCAACAAGCGCCCGACCGCCATCAGCGGCAGGCCCTCGATCGCGGTCGGATCGGTGCACTCGACCCGTTCCATCAGCCATGGGCCGGCGCCCTCGATCTTATAGCTGCCCGCGCAGTCCCAGCTGTGGTCCCGGTCCACGACCTGCGCCGCCTCGTCCTCGGCGAAGGCGCGCATCGTCACCAGCACGGTCTCTTGCACCTCAAACAGCGCGCCGCCCGGGACTGCCAGCGCGACGGCGGTGTAGAGCGTGTGGCTGCGGCCGGCGAGGGCGCAGAGCTGCGCCACGGCCCGCTCCGGATCGCCGGGCTTGCCGAGGAGCTGCTCGACCCCGTCATCGCCGACCAAGATGACGCCCTGATCGGCGGCGAGGATGAAGGCGTGCTCGAACTCCGGCAGCTCCTGGACCGCGCAGGCCTTGACCGCCGCCCGCAACGCGATGGTGCCTCGCGCGGTGTCGGCGACGATCGTCTCCTCCTCGATCGGCGGCGCGACCGCCTCGAACTCCATGCCGAGCCGCTGCAGCTGCGAGATGCGGTAGCGCGAGGTCGAAGCCAGGACCAACGGGGCAGGCAGAGGCATCATCGGCAATCCCTCACGTGGGCGGGGGTTCGTCTAGGTAAATTCGGGACAGGCGACGCGGACCGCGGCCTCGAGCGCACCCCCACGCAGCAAGCGGGCGGCGGCCTCGATGTCGGCGGACTGCGGCCGATCGCCGTCGAGGCCGGGCACGACCGCCCGCACGGCGCCTAGCGCGGCGTGGGTGCCGCGGCCGGGCTGCAGCGGCGCGCGCAGATCGATGGCCCGGCAGGCGGCGATGAGCTCGATGGCGACGACGCGCTCGGCGTTTTCGACCACGTCGAGGAAGCGGCGGGCCGCGATCGGGCCCATCGAGACGTGATCTTCGCGGCTGGCCGACGACGGGATGGAGTCGACCGACGATGGCATCGACAGGCCCTTACACTCGCTCACCAGCGCCGTCGCCGTGACCTGGGCGATCATCAGGCCCGACTCGAGGCCGGGATCGCTGGCGAGGAAGGGCGGCAGTCCGTTGTTGAGGTGCGGATTGACCAGCTGCTCGACCCGCCGTTCGCAGATGGAGGCCAGCGACGTAAGAGCGATCCTTGCGAAATCGCAGACTAAGCTCACGGGCTGGCCGTGGAAGTTGCCGCCGGAGATCACCGCCCCTTCGGCGACGTCGCCGTCTGTGGCGCCGGCGAAGACGAGCGGGTTGTCGGTGACGGCGTCGACTTCGATGGCGAGCACCCGGCGCACATGGTCGAGGGCGTCGCGGGCGGCGCCATGGACCTGCGGCATGCAGCGCAGCGAGTAGGGGTCTTGCACGCGGCCGCAGTCGCGGTGGCTCTCGACCAGGGGGCTGTCGGCGCACAGGGCGCGCAGGTTGTCGGCGACGCGGATCTGGCCTTGGTACGGGCGCAGCGCGTGGATGCGCGGGTCAAAGGCGCGCGGCGAGCCGAGGAAGCCCTCGATCGTCAGCGCGCCAGCGATGTCGGCGCCGCGCAGCACCCGCTCGGCCCGCTGCAGCGCGAAGAGGGCGATGGCGGTCATCACCTGGGTGCCGTTGATCAGCGCCAGGCCCTCTTTGGCCGCCAGCTCCAGCGGCTGCAAGCCGACGCGCTCCAAAGCCACTGCGCCCGGCACCACGTCGCCATCGACCTCTGCCTCGCCCTCGCCGAGCAGCACCAGGGCGAGGTGAGCCAGGGGCGCGAGATCGCCCGATGCGCCGACCGAACCCTGCGCCGGGATGATGGGGTGCACGCCGCGGTCGAGAAGCGCCAGCAGCTGATCGATCACCTCGGGCCGCACGCCGCTATAGCCGGCCGCCAACACCTGCGCTCGCAGCAACAGGATGAGGCGGACGATCGGCTTGGGCAGCGGCGCCCCGACGCCGGCGGCGTGGCTGCGGACGAGGTTCAGCTGCAAGCGGCGCAGCGCCTCCTGGGCGATGCGGACCTCGGCCAGGGCGCCAAAGCCGGTGTTGATGCCGTAGTGCGCTTGACCGTCGGCGAGGCTGGCGTCGACGACGGCGCGGGCGGCGACGACGCGCGCCTTTGCGGTCTTCGCCAGCACCGCGCGTGCCCTGCCCTCGGCGATGGCCAGGGCGTCGTCGACGGAGAGCGGTTCACCGATGGCGACTTCATGCATGGCGTTGCTCGCTGGTGCGGTACGACGCGCCGGGCTTGGCGCGGGACGGCAAGGTAGCAGGGATGGCGAGGGCTGCCACGCTCTCCTGTGCAGCGCGGCCGGCCAGCAGCCCGGCGGGCCAGCAGCGCGGCGGCACCGAGGCGTGGCGGTGACATGGCGCGCAGCTGCGACCCCAGCCTGCGCCGCCGCCGTTGCCATCGCTGCCTCGCGTCCCTACCCTCCGCCGCCGCGCCGGCCAGCGCCTAGGGAGCCCGCCATGACCACCGCAGAATCACGCCGGGAGATCGCGCGCCGCCGCACGTTCGCCATCATC
>SXNM01000103.1 GCA_005777155.1 Pseudomonadota bacterium
GCGCGGCTGAATCGCGTCAGCGCCGCCGCGCCGGAGTCGGCCAGCGATGCCCTGCAGCTGGCGCTCGACCACCTGCGCCTCCGCGCTGACACGGCCGTCGCCGGCGGGCCGACGCCCGAGGCGCGGGCAGCGGTGGCCGGCGTCGCCCACGACGTCGCGGCCCTGCTGGCGATGGCTTCGGCGCCCATTCCGCCCGCACGGCGCCTCGACGCTGCCCTGTTGCGGATCGAGTGTTTGGCCCGCAGCAGACCGCCCGCTGAAGGACTGGCGGAGGCCCTCACGGTAGAGGCGTTGGCGCGGGCGCGCGGCGGACAGGCCCTTGGCGCTTGGCTCTTGCTGGTCGCCCAACTGGAGCCACGAGCGACGCCCGACGACGCCGAGGCTGGCGCCCGCGCAGGCGCTCGGCTGGCCGAGGCGCTGGCGATCGCCGGCCGCAGCGGCGGGTCGGCGATCGACATGGTTCGCCGCGTAATCCACGGGTTCTGAGCCTGACCGTGGTGAGAGGCGACGTGCCTACGCCGCCGCCGAGAGCGAATTCAGCGAGGAAGCTGGCGTCGACCTGCGAGATCGTTATGATTGACTGTGGCTGTGTGTGCAAACACGGCGGGGGGACGGCAGATGATGAAAGCTCGCACTTTGAATTTCGTCGAAGGGACCCACACTCGCCCGCCCACAGTCGACCTGGTCCGCGGCGTGCGGGCGCCGTCGCGGGCGAAGCCAGCCGCCATGGCCTTTGCGCTGGCGATCGCGTCGGCGTGCCTGAGCCTAGGATGTGGCAATGTCAAAGTGGTCGAAGACCCCATCGACGACGCGACGGCGCAAGACAGCGGCGGCGGCGATGTGACCGGCGGTGGTGACGCGACCGGTGGTGACGCGACCGGTGGTGACGCGACCGGTGGTGACGCGACCGGCGGCGACGCTGGGGGCAGCGACGGCGGTGGCAAGCTACAGTGCATCACCGACTACGACTGCAATGGCGTGCTCCTGGGCACGACGCCCTGCCGCCTGCCGATGTGCCAGGCTGGCACCTGCGCCTTGGTCGACACCGCAAAGGGCACCGCCTGCCAAAACCCTGGCGAATTGGTCGGCGAATGTGCGACCTGCGGAGACGCCGGGCAGTGCGTCAAGGCGCCGGTTGATGACGGCAACCCATGCACCAAGGACTACTGCGACCAAGGCAAGGCCGTCGTGCACGAGCCAGTGACCGACCTGACGATCGCCTGCGAGGACGACGACGTCTGCTACGACAACGGCACCTGCGTCGAGGGCGAGTGCGCTGGCAAGCCCATCGACTGTAGCGATGGCGTCGCCTGCACCTTCGACACCTGCGAGAAGGGGAGCGGCTGCAAGCACACGGCTGACGTCGGCGGCTGTGACGACGGCGATCCCTGCACCAAGGACGCTTGTGACCTGAAGGCCGGATGCAAGGCCTCTGGCACCAACACAGGCGCCAACTGCGACGACGGGAACTCCTGCACCGAAAAGGACGCTTGCCTCGCCGACGGCAGCTGCGTCGGCACCTCGACCTGCGCCTGCAAGCTCGACACCGACTGCAAGAACGCCAACCTATGCCTCGGCACCATGGCGTGCGAGAAAGGGATCTGCGTCACCAAGGGCACGGGCCCGGTCGCCTGTGACCAGAAGGGCAACACCGCCTGCGCCAAGCTGGAGTGCCAGCCCGCGACAGGCAAGTGCGAGCCGACGGCGGTCTCTGATGGCCTCGCCTGCGACGACGGCGACGCCTGTACGACCGAAAGCGGCTGCAAGTCGGGCGTCTGTGCCGGCAGCAAGCCGCCGCCATGCAACGACAGCAACGACTGCACCAACGACAGCTGCGATCCGAAGAGCGGCTGCAAGCAGGTCGCCACCACGAAGCCCTGCCTCGATGACAACGCCTGCACCGAAAAGGATAGCTGCGCCAATGGCGCCTGCGTCGGCGTGACCAAGGCCTGCGACGACGGGCTCGCCTGCACGGTCGACAGCTGCAACAAGACCACTGGCGCGTGCAGCAACACGCCGCAGGACGCGACCTGTGACGACAAGAACCTCTGCACCAAAGACAGCTGTGTGGCCGGCAAGGGCTGCAGCCTGACCGCCGACGACAGCGCCAAGTGCACCGACGGCGACGAGTGCACCAACGACGCCTGCAAGGGCGGCGTCTGCGCCAGCGTCAACACCTGCCCGTGCAAGGCCGACACGGCGGCAAAGGACTGCGACGACAAGAACCCTTGCACCACCGACAGCTGCGATACCGCCGCCAAGAAGTGCGTCAACAGCCCCAACGGCGCCGATGGCAAGCCGTGCGACACCGGCGACAAGTGCCAGCAGCCCGGCAGCGGCGCCTGCGGCGGCGGGACGTGCAAGTCCAGCAACACGCACCTCGATTGCTCCAGCAAGTCGGGCCCCTGCGCCACCGGCACCTGCGTCGCGGCCACCGGCGCCTGTGTCGCCGCGCCCAAGGCCGACGGACTTGGCTGCAACGCCGATAGCTCAGCCTGCACGGCCAACGACGCCTGCAAGTCGGGCACTTGCACGCCCGGCGTCGCGCTGTATTGCAACGACAGCAACCCATGCACCGCCGACAGCTGCAACAAGACGTCGGGCTGCGTCAGCATCGGGACCACCAGCAACCAACCCTGCGACGACGGCGACGCCTGCTCGGCTGGGGACACCTGTCAGACGGGCAAGTGCACCCCTGGCAAGCAGATTCCGTGCAGCGACGGCAGCAACTGCACCAACGATTACTGCAAGAACGGCGCATGCGTCGCCGAGCCCATCGCCAACTGCTGCGTAAAGACCTTTTTGCAGCACAAGTTCGACGTCAAGGCGCCGACCGACTGGGTCCTGACGCAGAGCAACGACCTCGTGCGCTGGCGCTTCCGCCTCGACACCGGCTTCGCCTACAGCGGGGCGGGCTCCCTGCACTACGGTTCGCTGGAGATGAAGGACATCATAGCCAAAGACGCAGCCGGCAGCCTGGTGCAAAACTCGGGGTCGGCCTACATGCCGCAGTTCCCGACAGGGACCGCCAGCAGCGTGACGCTGCGCTTCTGGCTGCTCTGGGACGCCGAGGTCAATGACGGCTACGACAAGCTGTCGGTCGTCACCAAGGTCGCCGGTAGCGACCTGCCGGCGATTCAGACCCACTGGACGTTGCCGAAGTTCCAGCTCGGCCCGAACTCGTGGCACCAGGTCACCGTCAAGATTCCGATTGGCAAAGGCACTCAAATCGGCTTCCTCTTTGACACCGTCGACGGCGCTGCCAACGAAAACTGGAAGGGCGTGTTCATCGACGACGTCGTGGTGGAAGGCCCTTGCGACTGAGGACGATCCCAGACCGCACCGGGCTGATGCGCGACGAGACCGGGACGCTCACCCGTCGCGGCCGCACAGAGCTGTTGCTCTGCTATCCCAACAGCTACCGCGTCGCCGGCGCCAGCCTCGGCCTGCAGGTGATGTACCGCCTGCTCAACGCCCGCGACGCCATCAGCTGCCAGCGCGCGGTGCTGCCGGAAGACGCGCTCAGCGACCCGAACGCCAAGATCCGCAGCCTCGAGCACGGGATGGCACCCGACCAGTTCGACGCCATCCTCTTCTCCATCGCCTATGAGCTCGATATCCCCCACCTGCCGATGATGCTGGAGCGCGGCGGGGTGGCGCCTCTGCGCAGCGACCGCGCCGCCGACGCGCCGCCGGTGATCGCCGGGGGGCCGCTGACGCAGAGCAACGTGCTGCCTTTGGCGCCCTTCGTCGACGCCGTGGTGTTGGGCGAGGCCGAGGCCGTGGTGCCTACGCTGCTCGACGCGCTGCAGGATCGCCCCGACCGCGCCACGCTGGTTGCCCGCCTTGACGGCGTTCCGGGCATCTGGCTGCCGGAGCGCCACGGCGACGCGGTGCCCGACGTGCTGGTGGCGCGCGGCGACCACATCCCCGCCGTCGGCCAATGGCGCAGTCCGCACGCCGAGTTCGCCGACATGGCCTTGCTGGAGTCGAGCCGCGGCTGCCCGCGCTATTGCAAGTTCTGCGTCGTGCGGGCGCCGGCCTCGCCCATGCGTAGCCCAGAGCTGGAGCGCGTGCTGGCGGCGCTCGACCTGCCGCTCTACGCCAACGCGCCGCGCATCGGCCTGGTCGGCGCTGCGGTGAGCGACTGGCCGCCGCTCGTCGACGCGCTCCGCGCCATCGTCGAGCGCGGCAAGGGGGTCGGTGTGAGCAGTCTGCGCGCCGATCGCCTCGACGAGACCCTGGTCGGGCTGCTCGCCGCCGGTGGCTATCGCACGCTGACCGTGGCCTCCGACGCAGCCAGCCAGCGCCTGCGCGGCAAGATGATGAAGGGGCTCCGCGAGCGACACTTCCTCGCCGCCGCCGACCTGGCGCGCGGCCTTGGGCTCAAGGGCCTCAAGCTGTACGTGATCTTGGGCCTGCCAGACGAGACCGAGGCCGACATCGACGAGCTCATCGACTTCTGCCAGCGGCTGCGGGCAAAGGCGCCGCTGACGCTGACGCTGTCGCCCTTCGTGCCGAAGCTCCACACGCCGCTGGCCGAGGCGCCTTTCGAGCCCATCGCCAGCCAGCAGGTCAAGCTCGAGCGGGTGCGGCGGGTGCTTGGCAAGGCGCAGGTCGAGGTCCGCTTCGACGCCCCGCGCTGGGCTTGGGTCGAGTATCGGCTAAGCCAAGGCGGCGCCGAGTCCGGGCTGGCGGCGTGGCGTGCGCTGCGCGACGGCGGCGGATGGAAGGACTGGCAGCGCGCTTTCGCCGAGATCGACGCCGGAGGCCAGGGCGGCGAGCGCGCGGCCGTCGTCGCGGCGCAGCGACATGGCCTCTGGGCGCTGGCGGGGGCCCGCTGACCCTGGCCGGCCCTGGGCCCCGTGCTGCGCGATCATAGATCAATCACGCTCTTCCCGAGGGGTTCCTTGACGCTGCCGGTGCCGCACCCCTACGCTAGTGAGGCTGCGGACGCGGGCCGCCGCGGCGAGCGGGACGGCGCGCCATCATGACACATAGGCTACTTCAATTGCCGCGCTCCGTGGCGCGCACGTGCATGGTTCGATGGTCCAGGTGGGCCTCGATCTGGTCGGTGACGTGGTTGGCGACCTCCGCACCCCTGCTAGCGCTCGCCGCGCCGCCGCAGATCGCCAACGCCTCGCTCGAGGTGGCCGACGCCGCAGATCCGACCCTGCCCGCGGGCTGGTTCGCCGACGCCTGGGGCAACCTCTTGTATGGGCACGCGTGGTTGCTGAGCGGCGCCTTCGAGGGAAGTCGCGCGATGCGGGTGGCGGTGTCGACGGTGAGCGGCGAAGGCGACGCGCGCTGGATGTCGGCGTCGTTCCCGGTCGCTGCGCAGGCAGGGCAGACCTACAGCCTGCACCACCACTACCGATCCGACGTCTCGACCGCGGTCTGGGCGCAGGCGCAGTCTGTCGGCGGCGCGCAGTCGCAGTGGATCTTGGTCGGCAACGTGGCGGCCAGCGCGACGTGGACGGCGCACGCGGCGAACGTCAACCTGCCGAGTTGGGCCGACACGCTGCGCGTCTGCCACGTGCTCGGCCAGCCCGGCTTCCTGGAGACAGACGCCTGGTCCTGGCAAGAGAAGCTACCCGACCCGCCGCCGCCGATTCAGCCCACCGATCCGCCGCTGGCGCCGGCCTCGCCGAACGCTGGCAACGTGCTGCCGAACCCGTCGTTCGAGGACACCAGCAGCTACAGTAGCTCGACGCCCAAGTATTGGTCCTTCGTCGTCTGGGGCGCCGCCAGCGCCACCACCAGCGTCTGGAGCCAGGGGCCCGCCCATCAGGGAGCGTTCGCGCTGCGCATGAGCCAGCCGACGTTGCCGAAAGATGGCGACGCCAAGTGGTGGAGTGATGCCATTCCACTGCTGAATTTTGGCGGAAAGCTGCGCCTGACCTGCTACTACCAGGGCACCGCTGGCGTCTCGCTCTTGCTGCGAGCCGAAGATAAGGCCGGCCAGGGCGGTCAGACGCAGTGGTACAGCGTGGCGTCGGGGCCGGCGTGGGCGGAGTGGCGCGTGCTGTCGGGCCTCATCGAGCTGCCCAGCTTCACCCATCAGGTGCGCGTCGGGCTGCGGATCGACGGCACCGGCGACGCGGCGGTCGACGACTGCAGCTTCGCCGCCGAGGTGGAGACACCGGCCGTGGCGGTGGCGCTTGGCAGCGACAACGTCCTCGTCAACCCCTCGTTTGAGGTGGCGCACCCCTGGGATCCGGGCCGCCCGGCGAGCTGGGACGGGGTGGTCTACGGCACGGCGCAGGGCAAGGCGACATGGCTAACCGGCGGCTTCGACGGCGATCGCGCCGTTCGTGTCGAGGTCTTCGTCAAGACCGAGGGCGAAGGAGACGGCCGCTGGCAAAGCGCGCCGATCGCGCTCTTGCCGAAGTCGGCAAACCCCTGGCGGGTCTCCATCAGCGATCGCTACCGCACCAACGCCCCGACACGCCTGCGCGCCCGCGTCCGCTCGGCCGACGGCAAGCAGGCGCAGTGGCTCACAGGCCCGGAGCTGCCGACCTCGCCCGCCGCTTGGTCGCAGGCGCAGTGGGTCGTCGATCTGCCGGACTGGGCGGCGACGCTGGAGGTGATGCACTCCCTGGAGGTCGCAGGTCAGCTCGACATCGACGCCGTCGTCGTCGTCGCCGGGCCGCCGGACCCACCGCCGGCGCCGCAAGATCCGCCCCTGTCGCCGGCCTCGTTGCTCGGCTTCAACGTGCTGCCCAACCCGTCCTTTGAGGTGGCCAGCGTCGGCGATGCCAAGCGGCCCGCCTACTGGCGCATGGAGGCCTGGGACGCCGCGCTCGGTTTCGCCACCGCCGTCTGGCTCGACGCCGGCGCCAAGCACGGCCAGCGCGCGCTGCGCCTCGCCCAGGCTGCCCTGCCGGCCAGCGGCGACGCTAAGTGGTGGAGCGATCCAGTGCCCGTGACCGATGTGGCGACCGACCTCCGCGTCACCTGCCACTACCAGGGCACGGCGGGCGCCACGCTGCTTTTGCTGGCCACCAACGGCAAGGCGCAGGCTGAGGCGCAGGCCAAGTGGTACACCGTCGCCGCCGGACCGGCCTGGCCGTCTTGGCGCCCGCTCTCGGGCACGCTGACGGGCGCCGCCCAGCTGCCGGCGTGGACCAGCCACGTCCGCGTCGGCATGCGCATCGAGGGGACCGGCGTCATCGACATCGACAGCTGCAGCGTCGGCGTCGCGGCGCCGCCGACGCTGCCGCCGCCGCAGGAGCTCGGCGACATCAACCTCGTCGCCAACCCCTCGCTCGAGCTCGCCGATCCGTGGGATCCCAGCATGCCAGCCAGCTGGGTCGGCTTCACCACCGGCCAGGTCATCGGCAGCGCCAGCTGGCAGCAGGTGGGCGCTGACGGTGGGCGCAGCGGCCGAATCGTCATCCTGAGCATCGACCCGCAGCTCGGCCCCGAGGGTGACGGCCGCTGGCGCAGCGCCCCCATCGCCCTCAAGGCGCCGGGGCGGGTGGCGCTCCGCACGCAGTACCGCTCCAACATCGCCTCGCGGTTGCGGATTCGCGCCAGGTCTGCCGACGGCAAGCTGGTCGAGTGGCGTAGCTCGAAGCCCCTTCCCCCTGCGACCGGCGCCTGGGCAGAGGCAGAGCTGGTCGTCGACCTGCCGGCCTTTACCGCCACAATCGAGGTAGAGCAGTCCATTGACGCGGTCGGCTACCTGGACATCGACGACGTGCGCGTGGTGCGTGGCCCGCCCGGGCCGATCGAGCCCGAGCCAGAGACCGGCGCCCCCAGCGAACCCGAGCCCGCTCCCTCGATCTTGGGCGAGGCCAACGCCGTGCCGAACCCCTCGATGGAGCAGGCGAGCACGCTGCAGCCGAGCCTGCCCTGGTGGTGGGGCGGTGTCGCCAGCGGCGCGATGAGCGGCACCTGGACCTGGGTGCAGCCCGGCATCGACGGCGACCGCTGCCTCAAGTTGGTCGCCAGCCGCGAAGGCGAGCAGCCGGGGAGCGCCAGCATCGCGAGTCGTGGCTTCCGGCTCGCCAAGTCGGCGCCGTGGGCGAAGGCGCGCGCGATGGTGCGCTCGACGATGCCGGTCGAGCTCTGGCTGGTCGTGCACTCCGAGCAGCTCGGGGCCGACTGGCGCAAGGTCGCGGAGGGCGGCGGCCAGGGCACCTGGGGACCGCTGGAGGGAGTGGTCCCGGTTGGCGAATTCGCGCACGCCCTGCAGGTCGTGGTGCTGACGCGCGCAAAGGGAGCCCTCGAGGTGGACGCCGTGTCGCTGACCGCGGCGGCGACCCCGACTGGCATGGAGCCTGGCGCAACTGCCGGCGGCAACACGCCGCTCGCCGGTTTCGACAGCGGGCCGGTCGGGCCGACGACGACGGCTGATCCGCCGGTGCCAGAGACCGGCGGCTGCAGCGCCCTCCCCGGCGCTGGGGCGTCGCCGCTGCCCGGCCAAGCGCTGGCGATTCTGGCCCTCGCCGTGGTTGGGCTGGCGCTGCGTCGGCGCGGTGGGCAGGGCAGCGGCGCGGCGACGCGGCGGACGGTGGCGATGGCGGCGCTCGGGCTGTTCGCCGCGGGCGGCTGCACCGATGACCCCATTCGCGTCGATCCGTGGCATGCCCGCGCAACGGCGCAGGGTTTTGAGATCTCGCGCGACGGCAAAACCTTCCACAAGTTCTGGCCCATCGGCGTGAACTTTGGGCTCGCCATCCCCGGCACCGATCCCGGCGAGATGGAGGCGACCGGCACCCAGATTCGCCGTTGGCTCCAGGTGACGGCCTACTCTGGGGCCAACACCATCCGGACCTATACCGTGCAGTCGCCGGTGTTTTATCGCGAGCTGCGTGAGTACAACCTCGCCAACCCGAGCAATCCGCTCTTCTTGATGCAGGGCGTCTGGATCGATGAGCCGCCGCTGACCGACCCCGACTACTTCTCGGCAGCGGCGAACGCCTGGGTCGACGACGAGATCGCCAAGGTGGTCGCGGTGATCCACGGCGACATCACCATCCCGCCCGCCAGCAAGCTGGAGCCGCTCAACTTTGGCCGAGCCAACGGCACCTTCGAGGACGACGTGTCGCCGTGGCTCATCGGCTGGCTCTTCGGCCGCGAGATGGAGCCCTACACGCTAGAGTCGACGCTGGCCCTCCACCCGGAGGCGCCGACCAGCCACAAGGGCTCGCTGCTCTCGATAGACAACGGCAGCGCGATCACGGCCTGGATCGTCAGCAAGATGGACGACATCCTCCGCTTCGAGCGTGACAAGTACGGCCAGCAGCACCCGATCGGCTTCTCGAACTGGCCGACCCTCGACCCGCTGCTGCACCCAACCGAGCCGAAGCTGCCGATCTCGGTCGAGGACACCTTCCAGGTCGATCTAGAGCCCATCGAGACCGCCGCCTCTTATACCGCCGGCGTCTTCATGAGCTACCACGCCTACCCGTACTACCCGGACTTCATCTTCCACGAGGCGGCGTACCAGAGCTTCGCCGACAGCCAGGGCAAATTCTCCTACATCGGCTACCTCGCGGCGCTGCGCAAACACCACGCCAGCCACGCGCTGATCATCGCCGAGGTCGGCCACCCCTCCAGCCTCGGCAACGGCCACCAGACGCCGACCGGCCAAGATCACGGCGACCTCGACGATCAAGAGCAAGGCCCGGCCGTGCTGCGCTCGCTCGCTGCCATCCACCAAGCCGGCCTCGATGGCGCCTATGTGTTTAGCATCATTGATGAGTGGTTCAAGCGAGCCTGGGTCGTCGAGCGCGTGGAGTACCCGAGCGACAGGCGCCGCTTCTGGCACAACGTCATGAACCCGGAGCAGAACTTCGGCCTCGTCGCGCTGCGGGCCGGCGCGCCGGGCAAGCGCATCGTGCTCGACGGCAAGGACGGCGACTGGGGGCCGCCTCAGGCCGTGGCAGGCCCCGCCCAGGTCGCGCCCGCCGGCGACGGCGCCGATGCCCAGCGGCGGCTGCGCGACGTGACGCTCAGCTCCGACGCGGCCTACCTGCACGTCCGCGTGCGCCTGCAGCCTCCACCGGGCGGCGTCTTCGACTGGCAGCGCCTGGACGTCGTCGTCGCCTTCGACACCATCGACCCGGAGCGCGGCGATGGCCGGCTCGATCCCGCTGGCAAGGTCGAGGTGGGCCGGCGAGTAGAGCACGTGCTGCGCATCGAGTCGCCCGAGGTTGTGCAGCTCTACGTCGATAAGCCCTACGATCTCTACGGCATCTGGCACGGATTCCGTGAGCCCTGGCAGCTTTACCGCAGCGTCCGCAACGACGCCGGTGAATTCCGGCCGGTGCGCACCATCACCAACGCCTACGACGCCATCGGGCCAGACGGCAACGTCACGACGCTCGGCGGGGTGCAGGTCCAGGAGACCGGCCGCTTCCGCGTCGGCATCGAAGCGCTGACGAGCCACGCCTTGGTCGCCATTGACCCGGCTGGCGGCGTCATCGAGATCCGCGTGCCCTGGAACTTGTTGCACTTCACCGATCCGTCGGCCGCCCAGATCGTCGACGACGACGGCAGCTTGGGGCCGCGCCGAGCGAGCTCCGCCGCCACCCCGGCCGTCGCCGTCGCCGCCGTCGTCCTGGGCGGCAAAGACGAACAGGAGTCGGCGCTCGTCGACTCGGTGCCAGCCGCAACCGCGACCGCGACCGGCCACGCCGTGCCGGCCAAGGGCTGGGCGGTGCTGCCGATCGCGACGTGGAGCGCCACCCCGGCCTATCACGAGCAGACCAAGCCCATCGTCCAGGCCATGCAGGCGGGCCTCGGCGGAATCTTGCCGCCGACTATCGCTTGGCCGTCCACGGGCGGAGGTGCGCCATGAACCTCGGCTCAGGTGCGATCTCGCGACATGCCGGGCGCGGCCACGGCGTGTGGGCTCGGTCGAGCGCCAGCCGGCTAGCGCTGCTCTCCCTGCTGCTGCCAGGGCAAGCGCTGGCGCAGAACCTGCTCGGCAATGGCGCCGTCGAGACGCCGAACGCCGACGACCCGACGAAGCCGGCCCTGTGGAGCGCAGCCGTCTGGGGCACCGCCATTGAGGCGACGACGAGCTGGGCACCGGTGTCGCCGCCCAACGGCCGCTCGCTACGGATCGAGGTCACCTCCATCGTCGGCGACGGCGACGCGCTTTGGCGCAGCGAGCCGATCGCGGTCGCCGCCGACGGCGCCGTGCGGCTGACCGCCCGTTGCATCGGCGACGCTCCAGCTCGCCTGCTGCTTGAGGCGCGCAACGGCGGCGGCAAGGCGTCGTGGCTCGGCGCGGCGACGTTGCCCAAGACCTTGGTCTGGCAAGTGACCACCGGCACCGTGCAGCTGCCGGCTGGCACCAACAGCGTCCGCGTCGCTTTCGCGCTCCAGGCCACAGGCGTGGTGTCGTGCGACGATTTTGAGCTGACCAACCTGCCACCGCCGCCGCTGGCAGTCGACGGCAGCGCCGAGATCTTGGTCAACGGCGGCTTCGAGGCCGGCCAGCCGCTCGGACCCACGCCGGGCTGGAGCTTCGAAGCCACGCCCGGCGCGGTCGGCCAGGGGCAGGTCATGGCTGGGGGCGCGGCCGAAGGTGAGGCAGCAGAGGGCAAGCAATTCGCACGCATCCGGGTGGACAGCCTGAAGGGCAGCGTGGACGTCAAGTGGTGGAGCGACCCCATCCGCGTGGTGCCTGGCAAGCCGTCGTGGCTGCTCCACCTCAAGTGGCGCTCCCTGGCGCGAGCCCATCTCTTCCTCTGGGAGTCCCGCATCGACGGCACCGGTGGTTTTCGCCTCCTGCGCCGGCTGCGCCCGGCCTTGCACCCGGACTTTCGGACGGCGCCGCCCTGGGAGACGGTGCAGGTCGGCTTCTCACTCGCCCCTGACGTGGTCGCTATACACGTCGCCGTCTTGCTCTGGCAGCCGGGCGTAGTCGACCTCGATGACCTCCGCTGCGCCCGCGCCGACGCCAGCGGCGATGCGAAGGGCGAACTCCGCGTCTCGTTCGCCATCGACTCTCTGACGGGCACTGTCGACGATGTGCTGGCGTTGTTCGACCTCGCAAAGGTGCGTGGCAGCATCTACCTGCCCTCGGCGCGCATCGAGGCCGAGGGCGCCACGGCGCTTGAGAAGCTGCGCAAGGCCGAGCTGCGCGGCGTCGAGCTCGGCATCTACGGAGAGGTGCCCTCAGCCTGGCTCAGCGCCGACAGCGCCGCCCGCCGGCAGACCGTCATTCGCGCCTTCGCCCGCTTGCGCGACGCTGGCCTGCATCCCAGCGGGTTCGCGCCGCCAGACGGCGTCTACGACGAGGCGGTGTCCGACGCGATCGACAGCCGCGAGGGCTATGTCCGCACGCTCGGCGATGGCGTCAACTATCCGCCGGTCGACTACTTGTCCTTGCAGGTCCGCAATGTCGACGCCTCGACGACTGACCTCGACGTCCTGCGCTGGGCGCAAGAGGCGCGGCGCCACAAGGGCTGGCTCATCTTGCGCTACAGCGGCATCGGCCCCGCCGGCGGCATCGACCTCGGGCGGATGTTGCGCGACATCGAGGCGGTCCAGGCCGAAGGCGCGATCATCGCCCCAGTCGGCGAGGCGCTCGGTGCCTGGCAGACGCCCGTGTTGCCGGCGCCAGAGGCTGAGGGCGGCTGCAGCGCGCAGCGGACCAGCGGCGGTGGCGGCGGCTTGCCGCTCTTGGCACTGTTGGTCGCTGTCGCGCTGGGCTGGCAGCGCGCCCGCTCGCGCGGCTTCGCGTAGGTCGGAGCTCGGCAGCAGATGTGCGCGGCTAGAGAAGCTCGGTGTACTCGCCGCAGCACAGGTCGCGGAGGGGTCGAAAAGAGGGGGGTTCCGATGCTCGGATGGTTGAGCTGGAATCTGCGCGGCGGCCTTGTCTTAGCGCGGTGGTGCGTCGTCGCATCTGCGGTCGCCGCTTGGTCCGGCTGCGGCGCCAAGTCCCCTGAGTCGGTCGACGGCGCGGAGGTACAGGCCGCCGTCGTCGCCGGCGACGACGGCGGGATCGGCTCTGAGGCTGGCCCCGACGGCGGAGTCCCACCCGACGGCGCCGAACCAGACGGCGCCGAGCTAGACGCTGGCGACGACGTCGCGGATCAAGGCGCCGCCACGGACGTCGAGGCCGCCGACGCCGCAGCGGACGCTGCCGACGCGCTGCCAGGCGCCTGCAGCACCAGCGCCGATTGTCCGCAGCCAGCCACCGGCTGCCTCGGCAACACCTGCATCGGCGGCGTCTGCCAGCCGCAGACCCTGCCGGACGCCACGCCGTGCGCCGACGGCGACCCTTGCACCGCCAAGGCAGCTTGCAGCGGTGGCGCCTGCAAGGCGATCGACGACGTCGACTGCGGCGACGACGACGCCTGCACCGTCGATGGCTGCGACGCCAAGACAGGCGCCTGTACCCACACCCCGGCCGCAGCGGGCGTCGCCTGCGAGGACGGCAACCCGTGCACCACCGGCACGACCTGCGATGGCAAGCCCGATGGCTCCTGCCAAGGCGGCAGCAACAGCTGCGGCTGCAGCACGCTGGCCGACTGCGCCGCCTACGACGACGCCGACCTCTGCAACGGCACGCTCTACTGCAACCTCGGCTTGGCGACGCCGACTTGCCAGGTGCTGCCTTCCAGCGTCGTGGTGTGCCAGGGCAGCGGCGACGACGCCTGCCAGCAGACGCAGTGCTCCGCCTTCACCGGGCAGTGTGAGGCGCTGCCGGCGAGCGACGGCAAACCCTGCGACGATGGCAACCCATGCTCGCTGGCCGAGACCTGCCAGTCCGGCGCCTGCAAGGCCCCAGTCAACACCTGCGCCTGCCAGGTGGCGGCTGACTGCATCGGCTCGGACGACGGCAACCCCTGCAACGGCACGCTGTACTGCGACACCTCGGCGCTGCCCTACAGCTGCAAGGTGAACCCGGCGAGCGTCGTCGTGTGCAACGCCAAGGTTGGGCCGTGCCAGACCACCGCCTGCGACTCCAAGTCGGGAGCCTGCGCGCCACTGCCGGCCAAGGACGGCCTCGCCTGCGAAGACGGCGTCGCGACCACGGTCGGCGACACCTGCCAAGCCGGCAAGTGCCAACCCGGTGTCTCGACGGCGCAATGCAGCGGGGACGCCGACTGCGCCAAGCTCGAAGACGGCGACATCTGCAACGGCGTGCTGTTCTGCAACAAGCAGACCAGCAAGTGCGAGCTGAATCCGGCGACGGTCGTGAGCTGTCCGAGCGTCGATGACACCCAGTGCGCCAAGACGCTCTGCCAGCCGAAGACCGGCCTCTGCGCGCTGACGGCGCTGGCAGGCAGCCCCGCTTGTGACGACGGCAACCCATGCACCAAGGGCGACCACTGCCAAGATGGCGGCTGCCAGAGCTCGGCCAACACCTGCCAGTGCCAGAAGGACGCCGACTGCGCCGGCAAGGAGGACGGCGACCAGTGCAACGGCACGCTGTTCTGCGACAAGCCGACCGGGCAGTGCCAGGTCAACCCCGCGACCGTCAAGACGTGCCCGAGCGTCGCCGACACCAGCTGCAGCAAGGCCGTCTGCCTGCCCAAGACCGGCCAGTGCGAGCAGAAGCCGCTCCCCGACCTCGTCGGCTGTGACGACGGCAGCCCCTGCACCGACGCCGACGCCTGCCAGGCGGGCGCCTGCGTTGGCACCAAGGTCTGCGCCTGCCAGGTGGACGCCGACTGCGAGGGCCAGGACGACGGCGACCTCTGCAACGGCACGCTCTATTGCAACAAGAAGTCGAACAGCTGCGAGGTCAATCCGGCGACCGTCAAGGTCTGCCCGAGCGTTGACGACTCCGCCTGCCAGCAGTCGAAGTGCCAGCCCAAGACCGGCCAGTGCGCGCTCACCGCGACGAGCAACGGCGTGTCGTGCGACGCCGATGGCAACCCCTGTACGCAGAACGACTTTTGCTCGGGCGGCGGCTGCAAGCCCGGAAAAGTCACCTGCGAGTGCAACGCTGACGCTGACTGCGACGGCAAGCAAGGCGACAACAAGTGCATCCCCGACATGTTCTGCGACAAGCAGAGCCACAGCTGCAAGCCGGCCCAGCAGGTGCAGTGCGACAGCAGCAAGGACGGCAAATGCGCCGAGACGGCCTGTGATCCCGTCGACGGCACTTGCAAGACCGCGCTGCTGCCGGTCGGCACCATCTGCGGTGAGAGCGCGATCTGTGCCGGCGCCCAAGTGTGCGACAGCAAGGGCGCCTGCGTGGCTGGCGCGGCCAGCGACTGCGACGACGCCGACGCCTGCACCAAGGACACCTGCGACGCCAAGAAGGGTTGTACGTTCAACGCCTTGGATGCCGGTCCGTGCGACGATGGGGACATCTGCAGCGCCGGCGACCAGTGCGCCAAAGGCCAGTGCGTCGGCACCACCAAGGACTGCACCGACAGCAGCCCATGCACCAACGACGCCTGCGACCCGAAGACGGGTTGCGTCTACCTGCCGTCGGGCGCCACCAGCTGCGACGACGGCGACCTCTGCACGGTCGGCGACTTCTGCCTGCAGACGCTGTGCCTGCCCGGCTCGAAGGTGCTCTCCTGCGACGACGGCAACCCGTGCACCCAAGACGCCTGCGACGCCAAACAGGGCTGCGTGCAGAAGGCGCAAGACGGCGGCAAATGCGACGACGGCGACGGTTGCACCAAGTTCGACGCCTGCAGCGCTGGCAGCTGCAAGGGGGTTCAGCTGAGCTGCGACGACGGCAGCGGCTGCACCGTCGACAGCTGCGACAAGGACGAGGGCTGCCTCCACAAGGCGCAGGTCGGCAAGGCGTGCGACGACGGCAACGCCTGCACGGTCAGCGACGCCTGCATCAGCTCCGGGCTCTGCGCCAGCGGTCAGCCGAAGGTCTGCGACGACGCCAACCCGTGCACGGTCGACCTCTGCGACCCGCTGCAGGGCTGCGTCAAGAAGGAGGTCGTCGGCAGCAAGTGCGACGACGGCAACGCCTGCACTGTCAACGAGAAGTGCGACAAGGGCCTGTGCACCGGCTCGCCGCGCAACTGTGACGACGGGCTGGTGTGCAGCAAGGACAGCTGCGACAAAGACGCCGGCTGCTTGTACGCGGTGACCGCCGGCAGCAAATGCGATGACGGCAATTCCTGCACCGCTGGCGACCTCTGCGCCAAAGGCGGCGCCTGCGTGCCGGGGCCAGGGCTCTCCTGCGACGACAACAACGGCTGCACCACCGACGCCTGCGACCCGGCCAGCGGCTGCACCCACAAGGCCCTCGACGGCATCGGCTGTAGCGACGGCGACAGCTGCACGCAGACCGACAAGTGCGTCGCAGGCGCTTGCAAGGGCGTCGGAAAGTCGTGCGACGACGGGTTGGTCTGTACCAGCGACGGCTGCGACCCGGCCGGCGGCTGCAGCCACAAGGTGCAGCAGGGCGCCACCTGCAGCGACAACGACGCCTGCACGCAGGGCGACACCTGCCTACAGAGCGGCTACTGCAAGCCGGGCGCGACGGTGAGCTGCGACGACAACAACGCCTGCACGGCCGACACCTGCGCCGCCCAGAAGGGTTGCCAGCAGGAGATCAAGGCTGGCGTCGGCTGCAGCGACGGCACCGCCTGCACGATCAATGACGCCTGCGACGCCAAGGGCGCCTGCATCGGCTCGCCGCTCAGCTGCGACGACGGCAAGGCCTGCACCACCGACACATGCGACAAGCTCGGCGGGTGCAAGACGGTCGCCAACACCAACCAGCCATGCAGCGACAGCAACGCCTGCACCACCGGCGACGTCTGTCTGTCGTCAGGCACTTGCGCCCCGACCGGCCAGCTGCCCTGCGTCGACGGCAACACCTGCACCACCGACGCCTGCGCCCCGGCGAGCGGCTGCGTCCATGCGGCGCAGGACAAGGCGAGCTGCAGCGATGGCAGCGCCTGCACTGCCAACGACAGCTGCAACGGCCATCAGTGTGTCGGTAGCCCTGTGAGCTGCGACGACAGCCAGACCTGCACGAAAGACAGCTGCGACAAGCAAAAAGGCTGTGTGTTCGCGCCGCAGCAGGGCGCGGCCTGCAACGATGGCAACGCCTGTACCGCCGGCGATCTCTGCAGCGCCGCGGGCACCTGTACGCCCGGCAGCGGCGTCAACTGCGACGACGCCAAGGTCTGCACCGCTGACAGTTGCGACGCCGCATCTGGATGCAAGAACACGGCTTTGGAGGCCATCTCCTGCAGCGACGGCGACGCTTGCACGGTGGCCGACGCCTGCGCCCAGGGTGCTTGCAAGGGCACGGTTCAGGTGTGCGACGACGGCAATGCCTGCACGACAGATGCCTGCGACAAGCTCAAGGGCTGCACCGCCACGGCAAAAACCGGCGTCTTGTGCAGCGACGGCAGCGCTTGCACCGGGCAAGACGCCTGTTCGAGCTTTGGCAAGTGCGTCGGGACCAAGGTCACCTGCAACGACAACAGCGTCTGCACGCTCGATCTCTGCGACGTCGACCTCGGCTGCGTGTTCACCAAGCTCTCGGGCGCGTCCTGCAGCGACGGCAAGCTCTGCACCGTCACCGACAGCTGCAGCGACGGCGTCTGTGCGGGTGCCGCCAAGAACTGTGACGATGGCAACGAGTGCACTGCGGACAGCTGCGACGTGGTCAGCGGGTGCGTGTCGACGGCCACCGCCGTCAAGCCCTGCAATGATGGCGACGAGTGCACCACCGGCGACTCTTGTGCCGCGAGCAAGTGCGTCGGCGCAGACAAGAACTGCGGCGACGGCAACGGCTGCACCCTAGAGACCTGTCACAAGACCTTGGGCTGCCAAGTCTCGCTGGCCAAGGTGAATGAGCCCTGCAGCGACGGCGACGCCTGCACCGCCGACTGGTGCGACGGCCTCGGCGGCTGCGACAGCACGCCCCTGTTGGGCTCCCGCCAGCTCCCGATGGGCTACATCGTCGATGCGCTTGTGGTCGACTCTACCGGCACGGCGTGGGCCGTCGGCAAGAGCGATAGCGTGGCCAACGGCGGCTTCATCGCGCGCCTCAAATGGAAGGGCAAGTCGCCTCCTTTGGCCTTGAACAGCAAGGTTAATCGCTGGACCCACGCGCTCGTCGTACCGCCGGAGGCGAAGCCACATGGCGGCTTTGCCGCAGGTGTCCTGGTCGCGGGTCGCTCCGTCCAGACTGACACGCCACCGATGGTATTTGGCGGCTCATCGCCTTTCCTGACTCGTTTTACCGAAGCTGGAACGGTGGTGGTTGCCGGTTTCCTGAAACTTGGCGGCGACCCGCAACCCGACGCGGTCGTGGCGCTCGCCGCCGACAGCCACGTGGTCGTTGGCGCCGCGGTTCGCTATGGCGCCGTCGCCAAAGGCGACTATGGATGGAAGGACAACGGGACGTTCGGAGCCAACCCCAATGGCATTTACCTAAGCACAGCCAAAGCGGACTTCGGGCCGCTTTCGCAGTACTTTTACGCAGTCGCACCTGCTGGCATGGAGAGGCTGGCCGTTCACGACCTTGCGGTGCATCTGGACGCCAATGGAAACCGCTTCGTCGTGGGTCTAGCGACGATCGAGCAACAGCACAACACCTCGACGTTTATGCTCCGCGCGCCCATCCTGGCGCTCGACAAAGTTGTCGCCACCCAGGTCTGGACGGCGGGTGCCAATGCCGACGACGGCTGGCGCCTTGCCGGTTACAACCGACTCCTGACGACCATCGAGGGCGGCTTCGACATCGTGCTCGGTAATCGCGAGGTCCGGCGGTACGGCCCACTCGGCACCTTCGTGTCGACGCATGCGGCGGGCGCCAATCTCCCCAAGCCGCTCCTGCACGTGGCGCAGCGGGGGAGGCAATTCGTTGGTGTCACCGACGAGACGCCGCCAAACTTCTACGTCATGCGCCGCAGCCTCAGCGCGCCGATGCACACCACCAAGCTGCTGACCGAGCCCAAGCTGATGGCTTTAGGGCCGGGCCGCGATGTGTTCTTCGTCGAGCGCTCGCAGGCGTACGGCATCCCGGTCGAGTCCGTCGAGCGCCGCGATCCCTGGGCACAGCAGAGCTGCTCGGAGTGCATGACGGTGCACGCGGCAGGCTGCACCAATGGCAACGAGTGCCACCTGGACTCCTGCAACGCGGCCGACGGCAAGTGCGACGGCAGCCCGAAGGACGTCTACTGCGACGACGGCAACGCCTGCACGACCGACGTCTGCACCGCGGGCAAGTGCGTCCATACGGCAGCCACGGCGAGTGCCCAGGTCGCTTGCCCGCTGGACCTCTCGAAGTGCAAGCAGGGCCTCGGCGTCTGCGGCGTGGGCGGCGTCTGCGCCGGTAGTCAGGGCAACGTCACTTGTGTCCCATCGTCTGGGGTCGGCAGCCCAGAGTGCGCCCTCACGCGCTGCTCGGACGACGTCGGCTGCATCTCGGGGAAGCAACCTGGCGGTTTCATCTGCAAGAAGTTGAAAGAGAGTCCAACGCACGCATGCACCGCCGACACTGCGACGTGCGTCGGCATGCTGGCGACGCAGGGCTTGCCGTTCAAGGTCGAGGGCGACCAAGAACATGAGACGAAGGCGACTCTGGCGATTAGCCCCAAGACGACAGGCAAGTGGGCGCGCCTTACGGTCGACATCGAGATTCTCGCCTGCCAGGAATTCCTCGCATCTGACGCCTTCGGCGGTCTTGAGCTCGACGTCGGGCAGGGTCAGGTCATCGAGCTGCGAGCGCGCACTTCGCAGTGCGACAAAGACCTCGTGGGACGCAGCTGCTTCCCCGCTCTTTCGCGAAGGCTCAAGCTGACCTTTCCTGACGACGGCGTGCCCGTCGACTGGTCCTCGAAGCTGGCTGACGCCCAAGGCCCCTTCATCCTCAAAGCAAAGGTCCAAGCCGGCGTCGTCAAGATCCATAGCGCGGCGCTTACCCTTTCGAAGTGAGCACGAAGGCGATGGCGGTGCATCCCCCCGAGGCTGGAGCTGCCGCCAAGCCACCCGGGGCTGGGCCTGAGCCAGGGCTCCATCGCACGCTCGGTCCGTGGACGATTTGGGGCCTCGGGGTCGGCTACGTCATCAGCGGCGAGTATTTTGGCTGGAACCTCGGGCTCCCGAGCGCCGGCAGCGTCGGCATGGTCGTGGCCACGCTCGTCGTGACGCTCTTCTACGCGCTCTTTGTCAGCAGCTACGCAGAGATCGCCGCTGCGCTGCCGCGGGCTGGCGGCGCCTTTGTCTACGCCGAGCGGGCGCTAGGACGCGACCTCGGCGCCGTCGCCGGCCTCGCCCAGCTCGCCGAGTTCGTTTTCGCGCCGCCCGCCATCGCCGCCGCGATCGGCGCCTACTTCGCGCTCTTCTTGCCGGGCGTCGACCCGACCTTGATCGCCACCGGCGCCTTCGTCGTCTTCGTCGGGCTCAACATGTGGGGCGTGAAGCAGTCGGCCATCTTCGAGCTGGTGGTCACGGCGCTGGCTGTCGGCGAGCTGCTGCTCTTTTGCGGCGTCGCGCTGCCCCACTTCGACGGCGCGGCCTTTCTGCGCGAGCCGCTGCCGATGGGGTGGGCAGGCGTGCTGCCGGCGATTCCCTTTGCGATCTGGTTCTATCTCGGCATCGAGGGCGTGGCCAACATCGCCGAAGAGGCCCGCGATCCGCAGCGCGACCTCGCCCGCGGCTTTGGCTGGTCGATGCTGACGCTGGGCGTGCTGGCGCTGCTCGTGCTCTTCGCCGCCGTCGGCGTCGATGGCTGGCGCGCCGTGGTCTACGACGCCGACGGTGTGGCCGTCGATCGGCCCTTGCCGCTGGCGCTTGGGCGCATCGTCAGTCCCGACCATCCGCTCTTTCATCTGCTGGTGACGGTGGGCCTCTTTGGCCTCTTCGCGTCGTTCCACGGCATCTTGCTGGTCGCCGGCCGCGCGACCATGGCGCTGGGTCAGAGCGGTCTGTTGCCCCGCGTGCTGGGCCGCTCCCACGCGACGCGACAGACGCCGGTCTCGGCGCTGCTGGTCGTCCTTGCGATCGGCCTGGTCGCGCTCTGGAGCGGGAAGACCGGCGACATCATTACGTTGGCTGTCCTTGGCGCCTTGACGATGTACGGCCTGTCGCTGGTCTCGTTCTTGCAACTCCGGTGGCGCGAGCCGGACCTGCACCGTCCGTACCGAGCGCCTGGGCACCCTGTCTTGCCGAGCATCGGCCTGCTGCTCTGCGTGCTCTGCCTCGCCGCGGTGGTCTACTCGGCGCCTTGGGTGGCCGCGCTGTTCGCGCTTTGGCTGGGCGGTGGCTGGGCGACGCTGCGCGTATTGCGGCGGCTCTAGGCCCCGCGTGGCCGCTCGGCGCGCGGCGCAGCTGGGCGACGAGGCGCAGGGCTGAGACGACTCGGTCAGCCGCCGGGCCCGCCGTGACCCGCCTCGGTTTGACGGATGACCGCAGAAGCACTAGGATCTTCTGGGGACCGCGTCGCGACCCTCGGCTCCCGGAGGGCCCTTGTCGGCAGGAACCCAAGCGCTGAAGAGCGGCCCATTGGGGGCGGCGCGGCGGGCACGGCGCTTCCCTGCGCTCGCTTGCCTGCTGCTGGTGTCCACGCTCGCCGACTGCAGCGAAGACAGCCCCAGCGCCGGACTCGACCCTGCCCTCGGCCCAGACACCAGCGTCGACGCGGCTTCCGGCAGTGACGGCGGCGGCGACCTCGACGGCCTCGACGCCGAGGACGGCGCCGCTCCCCGCGCCGACGCCGCCGCGCTCGACAGCGACGGCGAGCTGGCTGAGCTACAGGACGACGCCGCCGCTGACGCCGCCGAAGAAGACGCCGCGGAGGCCGCGATGGCCGACAGCCAAAGCGCTGATGGCGCGAGCGACGACGACGCCAGCACAACGGACGGCGGCGTCACGCCCGACGCAACCTTGGACGACGGCGCCGCCACGGCAGATGGCGCCGCCGATGCCGCCTTGGATGCCTCGGAGACCGGCGACGCCACGGGATGCGTCGGCGATGGCTGTCCCTGCCAGAGCGTCGCCGACTGCGTCGATGACGGCGATCTCTGCAACGGCGTGCCCTACTGCAACCAGCCCGCCGGCACCTGCGCCACCAACCCGGCCTCGGTCGTCTCCTGCTCCTCGGTCGACGACTCCTCGTGCGGCAAGACCCAATGCCAGCCCGCGACCGGCGCCTGCAAGCTCGTCGCCGCCCCCAATGGACAGACCTGCAGCCACGCCAACCCATGCGTCGGCACCGCCGCCTGTCAGGCAGGCAATTGCCAAGCGCTCTCGAACACCTGCGCCTGCCAGAGCCACGCCGACTGCGCCGTCAAGGACGACGACAACCTCTGCAACGGCACGCTGGCCTGCGATCCGAAGAGCAAAGCGTGCGTCATCCAACCGGGTTCGGTCGTCACCTGCCCCGACAGCCAGGGCGGCTGCATCGCCTCGAGCTGCGCCGCCAAGACCGGAAAATGCGAGACGTTTCTTGTCGCAAGCGGCGCCAGCTGCGACGACGGCCAAGCGTGCACGGTCGGCGACAGCTGCCAGGGCGGCAAGTGCCAGTCCGGCAGCCTCGCCTGTCCGTGCCTGAAGGACAGCGATTGCGCGCCCTTCGAGGACAAAGACCTCTGCAACGGCGGCTTGGTCTGCGACAAGTCGCAGTCGACCATCGAAGGTACGCCGGCTTGCGTCGTCAACCTCAAGAGCGTCGTCTCCTGCCAGGCGCCGCTCGGCAAACCGTGCCTGCAGGCAGGCTGCAACGCCCTGAACGGAAAGTGCTCGCTGACGCCCAAACCCACTGGCGCCTCCTGCGACGATGGCAGCCCATGCACGGTCGCCGACACCTGCGCCGCCGGCGTCTGCGGTGGCGTGCCGTTGGCCTGCGATGACGGCGACGTCTGCACCCAAGACAGCTGCCTGCCAGACGCCGGCGGTTGCCTACACGCCCCGCTGCTCTGTGACGACCAGAAGCCCTGCACGCTCGATGAGTGCAAGGGCGGCAAGTGCGTCCACGTCGCCCTCCTTGGCGGCTGTGACGACGGCGACGCCTGCACCGCGCCCGACCTCTGCGCCAAGGGGGCCTGTGTCAGCAAGCCCAAGGCCTGCATCGACGACGTCGCCTGCACCAGCGATGGCTGCGCGCCCGGCAAGGGCTGCGTCTTTCTGCCGCTCGACGCCACGGCCTGCGACGACGGCGTCGGCTGCACCGCCGGCGACGCCTGCCAAGCCGGCGTCTGCAAAGGCACCGCCAGCGCCGCGCTCTGCGACGACGCCAAGGTCTGCACCCTCGACGCTTGCTTGCCGATCGTCGGCTGCGTGCACTACGCCCTGCTGGCCACACCCTGCGACGACGGCGACGCCTGCACCACCGGCGACCTCTGCCAAGGCAAGGGCTGCGCCGGTCAACCTCTGCAAGCCAGCGCCTGCGACGACGCCAAGGTCTGCACCAAAGACAGCTGCCAATCGAAGGGCCCCGGCGCCGGCTGCAAGCACGAGCCCGCCCCCGGGCCCTGCGACGACGGCGATGCCTGCACCCTCGGCGACGCTTGCAGCGGCGGCGCCTGCGCGGCCAATACGGTGTTGCCGTGCGCCTGCAAGTCCGACGCCGACTGCGCGAGCAAGCTGGGCGCCGATGCCTGCCTCGGCGCGCCGGTCTGCGTCAAGGCCGCGCTGCCCTACGTCTGCGGCTTTGCGCCCGGCACCGCCGTCGTCTGCGACACCACCGGCGATGGCCCTTGCAAGAAGACCACGTGCGCCAAGGGCAAGTGCAGCGCGGCGGTCAGCGCGGACGGCAGCGCCTGCAGCGCCGGCGGCGACGCCTGCAGCGCCGGGGTCTGCGGCAAGGGGCTCTGCGTCGCCACCGGCGTCGCGCTGGACTGCGACGACGGCGAGCCTTGCACCGTCGACACCTGCGACAACGCCGCCGGCTGCAAGCACGACGCCACGGCGCTCAGCGGCAAGGCCTGCGACGATGGCGACGCTTGCACCGTCGGCGACGCCTGCAAGGGCGGCGAATGCGGCGCGGGCGGCGCTGCGCTCTGTGACGACGGCGCGCCTTGCACGGTCGATCTCTGCGACAAGGCCAAGGGCTGCAGCGTCGACGCCGCCGCCTTCGACGGCAAGGCTTGCGACGACGGCGACGCCTGCCAAGGGCCGGACCTCTGCGTCGGCGGCGTCTGCAAGGGCAAGGCCAAGCTTGTCTGCGATGACGCGTCGCCCTGCACCGTCGACGACTGCCTGGTGAAGAGCGGCTGCAAGCACGACGCCGCGCCCTTCGCCGGGCTGCCTTGCGACGACAGCGACCCCTGCACCGGCGGCGACGCCTGCGCCAACGGCCTCTGCAAGGGCGCGGCCCTCGACTGCGACGACGACAACGCATGCACGGTCGATAGCTGCGTTGGCGGCGCCTGCCTCCACCTTGGGGGCGCGCTGGAGGGCAAGCCGTGCGCCCACGTCGAGGCCTGCGTGAAGGGCGGCGCTTGCAAGGGCGCGGTCTGCGCCGGCGGTGACGCTACGGCGTGCGGCGACACCGGAGACTGCGCCGTGCAGCCCGACGTGCTCGGCCTGCGCACCCTACAGGCGACGGGCCGGATCGACGCCGATCAGCACCCCAAGGGCCTCGGGCGCGTCGCCGTCCTGGACGACGCGGGAGACGTCCAGATCGGCAAGCTCGATTGGCCGATCGCCGCCGACTGGAAGCCGGCCTTTGTCGTCGATGGCCCGCCGAGCGTCGCCGTCGCCAGCGCGCTCGCCGTCGTCGCGCTCGACGATGGCGGCGTGGTCGTCGGCGCCAGCAGCGGCACCGGCGACGCCAGCGCGCCTGCCTGGAGCCCTTGGCTGAAGCGCACCGACGCCGTCGGCAAGGTGGCGTGGACGATCGCCGCCGTCCCTGGCGCGGCGCTGCTGCTGCGCGACATCGCTCTGCACGACGACGGCAGCGTCGGCGTCGTTGGCAGCGTCGACGCCCAGGGCCGCGCCTGGCTGGCGCGGGTCAGCGCTGGCGGGGCGCAGGTCTTTGGCGCGCTGGTCAAGGGGCCGGGCGCGCAGGCGAGCGCCGATCGCTGGGTGCTGCGGCGCGCCATCGGCATGCCCAGCGCCGCGCTGATGGCCGTCGGCAGCGTCTATGCGCCCAGCACCGGCGCCACAGCCATCGCCCGCGGCCTCGTCGTGCGCTACGGTGGCTCTGGCGCCAAGCAGCTCGAGGCGAGCACCGCCCAGCCAGGCGAGACCATCCTCTTCGACGCTGCGCTGCTCGGCGACGGCACGATTCGCGCGGTCGGGGCGCTGCGGGCGAGCGCGTCGGCGCCCTGGCGGCCCTGGGCGGCGCACTTTGCCAGCGGTGGCGCGCTGCTGCAGGAGGGGGAACTCCTCGGGGCGGGCGCCTTTGAGGGAAGCGACGCCGCGGTCCGCGTCTTGGTGTCGGCGGCGATCGGCGCCGACGGTGGCTTGGTCATCGGCGCCTACAGCCAGGCCAAGGTCGGCAGCCCGGCAGTGACAGAGCTGTTTCGGCTCGGCGCGGCAGACGCCGTCGTCTATCGCCGGCCTTTCGATGAGGGCGGCCACCTGGTGCCATGCGCCGGTTGTCTACTGCCGGCGGCGCGCGATGGCTGGCAGCTGATCGCCAGCAGCTACGCCGTCGGCAAGGGCCTGGAGACCGCCAGCGCGCGCCGTCTACGCATCGGCGCCTTTGGCCACGCCGACTGCGGCTCGGCCGGCGCCTGCGGCAGCCTCGATCTGGGCGACTGTAGCGACGGCGTCGCCTGCACCCTGCACGGCTGCGATCCCGGCAAAGGCTGCATGCTGACGCCGCACCACGCCGCCTGCGACGACGGCAACGTCTGCACCGCGCAGGCCTGCGAGCTCGTGCAGGGCTGCGCCTTCAGCCCCAAAACGGGGCCCTGCAGCCTGCTCGGCGCCTGCGAGGTCACCGCCTGCGACGCCGGGCAGTGCAAGGTTACGGGGGCGCCCTTCGACTGCGGCGACGCCGATCCCTGCACCCTCGACAGCTGCTCGAGCGCCTCCGGCTGCCTCCACCTGCCGCTGACCGCCGGTTCACGCTGCCGCGATGACGCGGCGTGCCTGCAGGGCGTCTGCCCAGGCAACGGCAAGGGCTGCGGCAGCGCGACGCCGCTTGACTGCAACGATTTTGAGGCCTGCACGCTCGACAGCTGCTTGAAGTCAAAGGGTTGTCTGCACAAGGAGGTGGATGGCGGCGCCTGCAGCGATGGCGACAGCTGCACCAGCGGGGAGGTCTGCGTCGCCGGCGCCTGCACTGGCGGCAAGGTGAAGCCCTGCGCCAGCGGCCAGGTCTGCACCGGCGGAACGTGCCAGAGCGCCAGCTGTGGCAGCGGCAACAAGGGACTTACCTTCACCGTGGTCAGCCGCGACGACACACTGGACGTCATGAGAGTGGTCGCCTACGCCGCGGCGTACGGCTACCCGCCCGACGACAACGCCTACGTCGGCGCCATCGCCTGCCAAGAGAGCCGGCCCGTGCTCTGTCTGCGCATCCACGGCTACAGCGGGCCGCTGACGCAAACGGCATGGTCCAAGGGCGAGTTGCGCGCCAGCCAGCCGGTATCGGGCTGCGGCGTCCGCACCAACGCGGCGGGTGACAAGGTCTGCAGCGACCGCTTCGGCGCCAACTGGTCGATGCACCACTGGCATGTCACAGGCCAGGAGACCTTCGCCCACGGCGCGCTGCCGCTTGGCACCCGCAGCTGGGTCTGGATCAGCGATGAACCGCAGGGGACGTGCGCCCAATGACCGCATCTCGCCCGCACGCAGCGCCGCCATTGGGTCATCGCGCCGGCCGGCCCTGGCGCGCGCTGTCTCGTGGCGGCGCCACGGCGTGGCTCGCCGTCTGCGGCCTCTGTGCCTTTGGCGTCGTCAGCGCTTGCCGCGACGGTTCGACCGAGGGCCCAGCCAGCGACGCCAGCGCCGCCGGCGACGCCAACGCCGACGCCGCCGACGCCGCGTGCAGCGGCCCCGCCTGCCTTCCCTGCCACGGCCTCACCGACGGCAGCCCCTGCGACGACGGCGATGTCTGCACCGCCGCCGACGCCTGCTTGGCGGGCGCCTGCGTCGGCGCAGAGGCCTGCGTCTGCCGGAGCGACGGCGACTGCGCTGGCCGCGAGGACGGCGACCGCTGCAACGGCACGCTCTACTGCGACACCTCGGCGCCGCCGCGCGCCTGCAAGGTGCTGCCGTCCTCCGTCGTCGTCTGCGTCAACGCCGGCGCGCCCTGCCTCGCCGACGTCTGCGACCCTGCGACCGGTGGCTGCGGCACCAAGGGGCGGCCCGCTGGCGTCAGCTGCGACGACGGCGACCCCTGCACCCTGAAAGATCAGTGCGATGGCGCCGGCTCGTGCGTCGGCGCCGCCGGCGGTTGCGCTTGCCAATCGGACGCCGACTGCGCCCTGCGAACGCCGCCGAGCAAGTGCAAGGGCGCGCACTACTGCGACATCGAAAGCCACACCTGCAAGCTCAACCCGGCCACCGTGTTGACCTGCCCGGCCAGCGGCCAGCCCTGCGTCGACCTCATCTGCCAGGAGGCGAGCGGCAGCTGCGAGGCGGTTCCGCGCGCTGACGGCGCCGCTTGCGACGACGGCGACCAATGCACCGCCGGCGACAGCTGCCAGGGCGCCGTGTGCAACGCCGGCACCTGGATCTGCCCCTGCGCCAAGGACGCCGACTGCAAGGGCAAGGAGGACGGCGACACCTGCAACGGGCAGCTCTTCTGCGACGTCGCCACCGGCGCCTGCAAGGTCAACCCGGCGACGGTCATCAGCTGTGCCAGCGTCGACGACACGGCCTGCCTGCAGGCAAAATGCGTCGCCAAGACAGGCGCCTGCGTCACGGTGGCGGTCAATGCCAGCGGCGGCTGCGACGACGGCGATCCCTGCACCTTCGGAGAGAGCTGCGTCGACGGCGCCTGCGTAGATGGTGCGTTGACCTGCAGCTGCAAGACCGACATCGACTGCGCGGCAAAGGACGACGCAGATCTCTGCAATGGCACGCTGTACTGCGACCCGAAGCTCGGCGCCTGCAAGACCAATCCAGGCACCGTCGTCAGCTGCCCGACGCCCTCCGCGCCGTGCACCACGTCCATTTGCCAGCCCGCGACCGGCGTCTGCCTCAGCGCCCTCGCCAAGGACGGCGCGTCATGCAGCGACGGCTCGGCCTGCACGGTCGGTGACGCCTGCAGCGACGGCGTCTGCGTCGGCGGCGACGCCCTCGCCTGCCCCTGCCTCGTCGACGCCCACTGCGGCAAGTTCGAGGACGGCAACCCCTGCAACGGTACGCTGTATTGCGACAAATCCGGGCCGAGCCCCAAGTGCCTCATCAACCCAGCCAGCGTCGTCGCCTGTCCCGCCGTCGACGCCGGCGCCTGCATCGCCATCGCCTGCGTGCCCAGCAGCGGGGCCTGCGCCCAGGTGCCGCTGCAGCCTGGCAGCGCCTGCGACGACGGCGACCCCTGCACCGGCCCCGACGTCTGCGGCTCTAAGGGCTGCGTCTCCAGCAAGCTCGCCTGCAAGGACGCTGACCCCTGCACCATCGACTCCTGCGGCCCGCTGACCGGCGGCTGCAGCCACGTCAAGAAGCCCTGCAGCGACGGCAACCCCTGCACCCAAGACAGCTGCGTGGCGACGACCGGCGCCTGCCAGCACGTCGCCGCCAGCTTGCCCTGCGACGACGGCGACGCCTGCACCGAAGGCGACACCTGCAAGGCCGGGGTGTGCCAGGGCGGCGGGCTCGGCGCCCTCGGCCTGCTCTGCGTCGACGGCAACGCCTGCACCAAGGACCAGTGCGACGCCAAGACGGGCGACTGCAGCTTTCCGACCAAGGCCGCTGGCGCCTGCGACGACGGCGACGCCTGCACCGCCGGCGATGGATGCGTCGGCGGCGTCTGCAAGGGCATCGCGTTCTCCGACGGCGCCTGCGCCGACGGCGACGGCTGCACCCTCGACGCCTGCCACCCCCTGGCCGGGTGCCTGAACCTGCCGATGGTCGGCGCCGACTGCGACGACGGCGATGCCTGCACCCACCCCGACACCTGCGGCAGCGTCGGCTGCAAGGGCGCCGCGCTCGGCCCCGGCGAGGTGACGGGCACCACCTGCGACGACAGCAACCCCTGCACCCTCGATGGCTGCAAGACAGGGCAGGGCTGTCAGCACCAGAAGCTGACCCACGGCGCCCCGGGCGTGGCGCTCTGCGACGACGGCGATCCTTGCTCTAGCGGCGACGCTTGCAAGGACGGCGCCTGTCTAGGCGAGCCCGTCGGCTGCGCCTGCAAGAAGGACGCCGACTGCGCGCCGCTCAACGACGACGACCTCTGCAACGGCAGCCTGCGCTGCGACACCGCCAAGGCGCCCTTCCAATGCGTCATCGACAGCGAGACGGTAGTGACCTGCCAAGCCGCTGACGGCGCCTGCAGCAGCGCGACGTGCCAGCCGGCCACTGGCGCCTGTAAGCAGAGCACCTTGGCCGACGGCAGCGGCTGCGCTCCGGGCGGCGACGCCTGCCAGACGGGGACCTGCGCCGGCGGCGCTTGCAAGGCCCTCGGCGCCAAGATCTGCGCCGACGGCAACCCGTGCACCTGCGACACCTGCGCCAAGGCGAGCGGCTGCCTGCACGCGCCGACGCCGCTCGATGGCAAGCCGTGCGACGATGGCGACCCCTGCACGGTAGAGCACGCCTGCGCCGCGGGCGTCTGCGCCGGCGCCAAGCCCAAGAGCTGCGCCGACGGCAACGCCTGCACCTACGACCTCTGCCTCGCCAGCAAGGGCTGCGTGTCGAGCGCTGGCGTCCTCGACGGCAAGCCCTGCGAGGACGGCGACGCCTGCACAGTCGGCGAGCTTTGCGCCGGCGACGCCTGCAAGGGCGGCCAGCCGAAGGGCTGCGACGACGGCAACGCCTGCACGGGCGACTCCTGCACCTCGAAGCTCGTCGGCGGCCAGCCGAGCGGCGGCTGCACACACGCGCCGGCGGCCGGCGCCTGCGACGACGGCGACCTCTGCACCGAGAAGGACGCTTGCGGCGGCGGCGTCTGCGCCGGAAAGGTCGTCGGCTGCGGCGATGGCAACGCCTGCACCGTCGATGCCTGCAAGGCGGCCATCGGCTGCATCCACGACGACAAGCCGCTGGAGGGCAAGCTCTGCAATCACGCGCAGGGCTGCGTCATCGGCGCCATCTGTCAGCAGGGCCTCTGCGGCGGCGGCGACGCCTCGGCTTGCGGCAACATCGGCGACTGCTCGGTGCAGAAGACGGCGCTCTATGTCGCACACGGCCCCGCGGTCGGCAGCCCGCTCATCCACCACGCCAGCAGCGGCAACATCTGGATCAGCAGCGCCCAGGCGCAGCCGCCGGTGTGGATGGTGGCGCGGCTGGACGCCTTCGCCGAGCAGCAGGCCTACTTCACACTTTCGATGCCCGACGCCGTGGCCAGCGTACCGGCGGTGGTCGAGTTGCCCGACGGCACCGCGATCCTCGCCGGCGGCACCAACCCGAAGTCGGGCCTCGATTGGCAGGACTGGAAGACGCAGATTCGTCGCGTCAGCGCCAGCGGCGCTGTGCTGTGGAGCAACGCGCCTGGGACTTTTGGTGGCGGCGAGTCGCGCCTGCTCCGGCGCAAGGACGGCTCGATTCTGTGGGCCTCGGCGGTGACCTCGCAGACCGAGACGACGTTCATCGCCTTCGCGCCCACCAACGGCAGCAAGCTGTGGAGCGTCACCCGCAAGGGACCGCAGGCGACGTACGACCTCGACGGTTGGGTGACGCCGGGCCTCATCGAGGCCAGCAACTTGGACATCGTCGCCGCCGGCTCGCTGCGCAACCCATCGAGCGAGACGACGACCAAAGGCCAGCTGATGTTGACCCGCATGACGTCCGGCGGTGCGTTGGCGTGGGTGCGGTACCAGCCGGTTGGGTTCGATGGTTCGCTCTTGTCGGTGCGTGAGCGCCCGAGCGGTGAGCTTGTCGCCGTCGGCTATGCGCGGGCCACCGCCGAGGCGCCTAACCAACCGTGGCTGCTACGCACCGACGCCAAGGGCAACGTCCTGCAGGCGGCGCTGCTCGGCCAGAGCGCGACGGCCCAGGTCGCCACCAGCGTCGTCGTCGCCGGCCTGGACCTCGTCATCGCGGGCTACAGGCAGCGCGACGCGCCGGCCACCGGCTACGAGGGCACGCTATGGCTGCGTCGCGGCGACGGCTCGACGGCCTGGAGCCGTGTTTTTGCGCTCAAAGAGACGTCGGTTCTGACCACGCTCGCCCCGACGGTGCACGGCTACCTGGCCGCTGGCAGCGCCGCCAGCACGACGCCGACCGGCCCGGCGACGACCACGCTGCTGCTGCGGACAGACCCCTGGGGCCACACGCCGTGCGCCGCCGTCGGCAAGTGCGCCGGCAAGACCGAGGCCGACTGCGCGGTGTGCGACGCCTCCAAGGGCTGCCTGCCCTGAGCGTGAGACGGCGCCGCCGGCGACCCCGCCGCGCTTGCCACCTGCCGCCGAACATCCGACTCTCCGGCCCAATCGGCCAGGGGCGGGCCGTGGAGGGGGAGATGGAGTGGCAGGCGTGGTTCACTGGCGCCGTCGTCGTCTCGATGCTGGTGGCGATGGCGACCGAGCGGGTGCGGCCTGAGAGCGGCCTGGGGCTCGCCCTCAGCGCGCTGATGCTGTCTGGCGTCGTCAGCAGCGAGCGGGCGCTTGGCGGCTTCGCCAACGAAGGCGTCCTGACCGTCGGCCTGCTCTTTGTCGTCGCGGCGGCGGTCCGGCGATCCGGCGCGCTGGCGCCTGTCGTCGGCATGGCGCTCGGCCGCGCCAGCAACCCTCAGGTCGCGTTGCTGCGCATGATGGTGCCGGTCGCTGCCATCTCCGGCATCGTCAACAACACTCCGTTGGTGGCGATGCTGATGCCAGAGCTGCGCAGCTGGGCCCGCCGCCACGGTGTCGCGCCCAGCCGTTTGCTGCTGCCGCTTTCGTACGCGGCGATGCTCGGCGGCCTGCTGACCGTGCTAGGCACCTCCACCAACCTCGTGGTCAACGGCCTGCTCGTCGAATGGCAGCTGCCACCGATCGCCTTCGCCGAGATCGGCCGCATCGGGCTGCCGATCGCCGTCGCCGGCATCGCGCTGCTGACGCTCGGCTGGCGCTGGCTGCTGGTCGATCGGCCCGATAGCGAGGCCGCGTTCGCCGATCCGCGCGCTTTTACCACCGAGCTGGAGGTGCTGCGCGGCGGCGGCTTTGACGGCAAGGCCATCTCCGAGTGCCGACTCGCCGACGGTTCGCCGCTGTTGCCCGTGGAGATCTGTCGCGATCTTCACATCTTGAGCGCGCCGCGGCTCGACGAAGTGCTCGTCGCCGGCGACCGCCTCGTCATCGCCGGCGGCGTCGCCAGCGTGGCGGCGGCGCTGCGGACCGCGGGCCTGCGCAAGGCCGTCGACTCGTCTTTCGACACCCGGGCCCTCGGCCAGCAGCGGAGCTTCTTTGAGATCGTCGTCGCCGAACGCTGCCCGCTGATCGGCCACCGCGTCGGCAACGGCAGCTTCCGCAAGGCCTACGGTGCGGCGGTGCTGGCGTTGTCGCGGCAGGGCCAGCGGGTGCAGCGGGCGGCGGTGACGACGGAGTCCAACGCCACCGACGAGCTGCCACGCGCTGAAGGCTGGATCCTGCAGGGCGGCGACACCCTGCTGGTCGAGGCCACGCCGGAGTTCATCGTCAACCACCGCTTTCATCCGCACTTTCACGTCGTCAGCAGCGCCGAGCTCGACACCGCGCCCCACCCGCGCCACGCGGTCCTCGCCATCGGTGCCTTGCTCGGGTTGGTCGGCCTCGCTGCCCTTGATGTGCTGCCGGTGCTTCACGGCGCCGTTGCCACCGTGGGCCTGCTCATGCTCTTTGGCTCCATCGACCGCAAGGCCCTGCGCGAGAGCGTCGATCTGGGCGTGCTCTTCGCCATCGCATGCTCTTTTGGCGTCGGCGCCGCCATCGCCGACAGCGGCCTCGCCGACGCCATGGCGCACATGCTGGTCGGCGCGGCCAGCGCAGATCCGCACGCGGCGTTGGTGGCCGTCCTGCTGGCGACCATGATCGCGACCGAGCTGCTGAGCAACAACGCCGCGGCGGTCTTGATGCTGCCGATCGCGTTGGCGACCGCCCGCGGCTTGCACGTCGAGCTCCAGCCCTTCGCCATCGCCGTCATGGTCGGCGCCTCGGCCAGCTTCATCACGCCGATGGGCTACCAGACCAACCTCATGGTCTTTGGCCCTGGCGGCTACCGCTTCGCCGACTTCGTCCGCGCCGGCGTGCCGATGAGCGCCATGGTCCTTTGTCTCAGCAGCTGGCTCATCCCCGTGCTCTGGCCGTTGCGGGCGGTGACGGCGCCGTGAAAGCGCCTGGCCGGTCGTGCCCCGCGGTCTCCGTCGTCCTCGCCGGCGCCGCGCTCTCGGCCCTGTGCGGCTGCCGAGGACCGTCCGCCGCTCCGCCGCCGCCGGAGCTCTTCGCCCCCGCCCCTGCCGCGCCCGACGCTGCCGTCGCAGCCCGCCCGGACGCTGCCGCTGCCGTCTCGCCGTCGCGGTCCGGCGCCGACGCCGGAGGCCAGGGCGCAGCCGTCCCCACGGGCGCCAAGATCGCTGACGCCCTGCGGCCAGGCGAAGACCCCGCTCGCATCGCTACGCCGAGCGCTGTGCCAGACTCCGATGCGGTGTTCGCCTCAATTCTTGTCGCCTGGCAGGGATCGCTGCCCGACCCGCGGCTCCGGCGTACACCCGAGCAGGCCGCCGACGAGGCCGAGCGAATCTTGCACTTGGCGCGCCAGCGGGGCGCCGACTTCTTCGCCCTCATGGCGGCTCACACCGACGATCCGGGCGACGGCGTCTACCGGGTCGATGCCGTCAGCGCCGGCCGCCTGCCGCCCAGCCTCGCCCAGCTCGCCCTGCGTCTGCGGCCCGGCCAGATCGACCGCGCCCGCAGCCGCTTCGGTTGGCACGTAATGCGCCGCCTCGCCGCCGACGAACGCCCGCCGCCGCGGCCGCCCATCGACCTCTGCCCCGGCCCTTGCCCGCGCGCCGACGAGGACGCCAACGCCTGCTCCGACTTCGAGGCGGCGTCCGCCGAGTCTGCCGAAGTCGACGCCATCCTCATCGCCTGGCGCGGCGCAAAGGGCGGCGCTGGCCCGGACCGCAGCATCGCCGAGGCACGCGCCCTCGCCGCCGAGCTCTGCCACACCGCCCGCGGTCGCGGCTCCGATTTCGCGGCCTTGCGCGCTGAGCACTCGGACGATCCCAGTCCAGGCCGGCACCGTGTGCAGACCGACTCGCCGCTGGCGCCGGCGTTCGTCCGCATGGCCCTGCGGCTGCGTGCCGGCGGCGTTGGCCTCGTCGAGACAGGCGTCGGGCTGTGGCTGATGCGGCGGGTCGGCGCCCCCGCCCCGGCCGCTGGCGCCGCCAAGGCCCCGGCCGGTCGCTGACGGTCGAGACTGGTGGCTGTTGGGTAGGCTCGTCGCGCGCCGGGTCGGCAACGCTGCGGCTGCGTCGCTCGGGGTCCACCTCGCGCAGCGAACGCTTCACCTTCGCGCCTTGCCTTGCGCGCTGCCCCCTTGGGGAGAGGTTGAGCCGAGCCAGCAAGAGCTGGCAAGCGACCGGAAGATTCAGCGCGCCGCCAGCCGTGTCGGCGCCGGTGCCACGCCGCCGAGCGCCACGCGCAGCCCGACCAGGTTGAAGGCGTTGGCGAGGTCGCGACGGCTCTGGCGGTGCCGCAGCCGCTCGGTCATGGCGGAGACCGCAGGGGCGTCGACCCAGTCGTAGAAGCCGTCGTCGCGGCGGCTGTCGAGCTCGTCGAGGATCGCCGCGCCGCCGCGCTGCCACGCCCGCAGCGGTGGCTCCAGCTCGGTGGTTGAGCCGCGTACGACGCCGCCCGGCCGCCACTGGGTGAGCGTCAGGTGGGGCGCCCAGCGCTGCCGGGCGAAGGGCTGGCGCCACAGCCAGTCATCGCAGCGCCGCGTCAGCTCGAAGTGGACGCGGTCGGTCTGGCGGTCAAGCCAAGGCAGCGCGAGGTAGCGCGCCAGCCCGGTGCGCAAGGCGAGCGGGTGCAGCCACAGGTGCGCCACACCGTCGGCCTGCATCGCCTGTCCGACCCAGCGCTGCATGCGGCACTCGCGGTGCCAGCGGTCGTGCAGCGCGAGTCCCGGCACTCCGGCGGTCAGCAGCGGCTCGAGCCAAGCCAGCATCTCGTCGGCGAGCACCCGGTGGGCGCGCGGACTCAGCAGGCCCCAGCGGTTGAGCCAGCCAGGGCTCGCGTAGAAGCGGCGGGCGGCATCGGCGCTGAGGCCCAGCCGCAGCTGCGCATGGCCCCGAAAGATCTCGCCATAGTTGCCGCCGATCGTCGAGCCGCGCGCCAGCGTATGCCAGCCCTTGCGGTCGAAGGCGCCAAAGACCAGCTCGACCTGGGCGTTGTGCAGCGCCAGCGACTCCTGCCAGTCGAGGCTCTCTATCACCGTCTCGCGGTAGCGGACGCCGAGGCCAAAGTGGCTCGCCAGCTGGACGCAGACGCGGGCGTCAGGGTGCTCGGGGACGCCCTCGAAATAGCAGCCGCGCACGCTCGGCAGCGCGCCCGCAGCGACTAGGCCGGCCAGCACGAGTCGACTGTCCTTGCCGCCGGTCAGCGTCATCTCGAAGCGCACGTCGGGCAGCCGGGCGATCTGACGGCAGCGCCGCTGCAGCTCCTCGGCCAGCACCTGCCAGTCGTCGGCGGCGCCTGGCGCTGGCGCGGGCTCGGGCCGGGCGAGCAGACGCAGCGGCGGCTCTGGGTGGGGGGTGGTGGGCGCGTCGCGCCGAAGCGTGTGGTGCGGCCCGAGCAGCTCCACGTCGGCGAAGGCGCTCTTGGTGCCGATCGGGGCCCGCGGGCCGCTGGCTAGCCACGCCAGCACTTCAGGGCGCGCCGCGGGCAACGTGCCGCCGTGCAGCGCCGCCGCCGCCATCATCGCCCGGTTGGAGATGGCGGTCCAAGGGCCGCGCCGGCCATAGTAGAGGTGCGAGGTGCCGAGCAGGTCGTTGCCAGCGGCGAAGGCGCCGTCGCGGCCGTAGTGCAGCACGATGCCGTCGCCCTCGAGTCCGGCGAGCGTCGCCTCTAGTCCCCGCCGCTGAACCTCGTCGTGCAGCACAGCCGCGACCGAGCGATCGAGGCCTGCGCCCGCAGGCTCGACCCACCAGCCGTGGTAGGCGAGCGCGTCGCCACTGCTGGCGTCGGGGTTGGGGCCTGGTTCGTCGCCCTCGACGTGCCAGTAGGAGCCGCGGGCCGCCTCGTCGTAGACGCTCCATAGGGCGAGGCTGCCGCCGTTGCGCTCGATGACGCGGTCGCGCTCTGGCACGAACGGCAGCCACCGCGCGGCCTTGGCCATGAGCGCTGCCCGCTCTGGCTCCGGCCCGAACAGCATTAGGAAGCAGGCGCCCAGCGAGACCTCATGGCGGATGCGGTGGGTTGGGTCGCGGCGCTCCTTGGCTGCCTGCGTCGGCTGCGTCGCCGCCAAGCGTCAGTGTGGGCCATGCGCTGGCCGGTGACTACCCTCCGTTGGGTCGGGCCGTCGAATCGTCCGGCACCTACGGAGGCGCACCTACGGAGGCGCACCTACGGAGGCGTGCTGGGCCGTCCGTCGAATCGTCCGGCACCTACGGAGGCACCTACGGAGGCGGCACCTACGGAGGCGCGCTGGGCCGTCCGTCGAATCGTCCGGCACCTACGGAGGCAGCACCTACGGAGGCGCCACCTACGGAGGCGCGCTGGGCCGTCCGTCGAATCGTCCGGCACCTACGGAGGCAGCACCTACGAACGCGCACCTACGAACGCCCAAGCCAATCGACGCGCGGTCGCAGCGCTGCTACACTCGCGCGCCCGCGGGCCTTTCGCCGCGGTCTGGAGCGCAGACATGACGCCGCCGCCCTGGAAGGCCGAGATCGACGCCCTCGTCGTTGAGCTGTTGGCCGCGGCCGCCGCCGCGCCAGACGCCGCGGCCCTGCGCGCGATCGAGGTCGACGCCCTCGGCAAGAAGGGCTCCGTCACCGCGTTGTCCAAGGGCATCGCGGCCTTGCCAGCCGAAGCCCGCCGCGACTATGGGGCCGCCGTCACGGCCGCACGGGCCAGCGTCGAGGCCGCGCTCGCCGCCCGTGGCGAAGGCATGCGCGCTGACCGCCTCGCCGCAGAGCTGGCTGATCGCAGCTTCGACGAGACCCTGCCCGGCGCGCCAGCGCCGTCAGGCGCTGTCCATCCGTTGGCGCTGGTCCAGGCACAGCTCGAAGACGTCTTTCGTTCCATGGGCTTCTCCGTGCTCGACTACCCAGAAGTGGACAGCGAGTACAGCAATTTCGAGGCCCTCAACATCCCGTCCTGGCACCCGGCCCGCGACATGCAGGACACCTTCTGGCTCGAGCCCTTCGCCGACGCCGATGGCGCGCCCGGCCGCGCCCACCTGCTGCGCACCCACACCTCAGCCGGTCAGGTGCGGACGATGCACCGCTTCCCCAATCAGCCGATTCGCGCCGTCTTTCCGGGCCGCGTCTTTCGCTACGAGGCGGTCGACGCCAGCCACGAGCACACCTTCCATCAGGTCGAGGGCCTGATGATCGACCGCGCACCGCCCGAAGGACCCGGCGTCTCGGTCGGCCATCTGCTCTTCGCCATGCGGACTCTGCTCGAGGCGGTCTTCGGCGAGGCGGTTGAGGTGCGGCTGCGGCCGGGCTATTTCCCCTTCGTCGAGCCGGGGTTCGAGCTCGATATCCGCTGCCGTGTCTGCCGCGGCGCCGGCTGCCAGGTGTGCAAGTACAGCGGCTGGCTTGAGCTGCTGCCGTGCGGGCTTATCCACCCCAACGTGCTGCGGATGGGAGGGTTCGACCCGGCGCGCTGGCAAGGCTGGGCCTTCGGGCTTGGCTTGTCGCGCTTGGTCATGATGCGCCATCAAATCCGCGACATCCGACTGTTGCTCGGCGGCGATGCCCGCTTCGTCGCCCCTGTCGCCGCCGGCAGCGCCGGCTGAGCTCCGACCCGACCCACACCACCTGACGGCGCGCCGCGATGTCGACGCCGACCTGGCCCGGCGCGGCGCCTCCCCGCTGGACTGCCCCTGGAGCCCTCGCATGTACGTGTCCTGGCGCTGGATCGGCGAGATGGTCGACCTCCGCGGCACCCCCGCCGAGGACCCGCGCGCCTTCGTCGATCGCTTCGTGCTGGCGGTCGCCGAGATCGATGGCGTCCATGTGCGCGGCGCTGGCCTCGAGGGAGTGCGACTGGGCCGCGTCGTCACCCTTCGGCCGCACCCCAACGCCGACAAGCTGCGCATCGTCGGAGTCGATCTCGGCGGCGCCGAGCCGGTCGAGGTGGTCTGCGGCGCCGCCAACGTCGAGGTCGGCGCTGGCGTCGCGTTCGTGCCGCCAGGCGTCGCGCTGCCGAACGGGCTCACGGTGCGCGACGGCGAGGTGCGAGGCGTCGCCTCGCCGGGGATGCTGGCCTCGGAGCGCGAGCTTGGCCTGTCCGACGACCACGAGGGCCTGCTGCGCCTGGACGACTGCGACGCCGCGCCGGGCACGCCGCTGCTGCAGGCGGCGCCGATCGCCGACGTGCTCTACGAGATCGACAACAAGAGCGTCACCCATCGCCCCGACCTCTGGGGCCATATCGGCTTCGCCCGCGAGGTGGCGGCTCTCCTCGATCGCCCGCTGCGCCTGCCCGACGACACGGTGCAGCCGACCGCGACCCCGCCGCTCGCCCATGGCGTGGTCGTGACGTCGAGGGCGTGTCACCGCTACCTCGCCGCCCGCGTCGCCGGCGTCACTGTCGCGCCGTCGCCCCTCGCGGCGCGCTTGCGGCTGCGCAGCCTCGGCGTGCGGCCGATCAACAACGTCGTCGACGCCACCAACCTCGTGATGCTCGAGACCGGCAACCCGCTGCACGCCTTTGACGCCGCAGTGCTGCGCGGCGAGCGCGTCGTGGTGCGCCCGGCGACGACGGGCGAGGCGCTGACGACGCTCGACGGCCAGGTGCGGCGCTTGCAGCCGAGAGACGTCGTGATCGCGGACGGCGAGGGCCCGATCGCGCTCGCCGGCGTCATGGGCGGCGCCGACTCCGAGATTCGCCCGCAGACGCAGCAGGTCCGGCTGGAGGCGGCCAGCTTTGATGGCGCGACGATTCGCAAGACCAGCGCCCGGCTGGGCCTGCGCAGCGAGAGCAGCGCGCGCTTCGAGAAGGGCCTGGCGACTGAGATGGCTGCCTACGCAGCCCTCCGCTTCATCCGCACCCTCGGCGCGCTCTGCCCGACCGCCCACCTCGCGTCCGCGATCGCCGACGAGGGCGCCGCCGCCGGTATGGTCCCGAGTCCGCCGCAGATCGCCACGAGCTACGGCGCGCTACGTCAGCGCCTCGGCCTCGACGCCATCGCGCTGCCTGACGGGCGCATCGCCGCGATCTTCCAGGCGCTCGGCTGCGTGGTCGCCGCAGACTCAAGGGCCGGCGCCGCAACCGCCGCCATCTCGGTCGGTGTGCCGTGGTGGCGCGCCGGGCGCGACCTGACGCAGGCAGAAGACCTCGTCGAGGAGATCGGCCGCCAGTACGGCTATGACCGCATCCCTTCGCAGCCGGTCGCGATCTTGGCGGCGCCGACGCCGCTGCCGGCGATGCGCGGCCTCGAACGCCAGCTGCGCGCCGTGCTGTCCCTGGCGCGCGGCCTCTCCGAGGTCCACCAGTACTCCTTTGACCATGAGCCGACGCGGGCGCGGCTGCAGCTGCAGAGCAGGGATGGCACCGGCGCTGAGCTGCCTCGCCTGCGCCTGCGGAACACGCTGTCGAGCGAAAACGTGGCGTTGCGGCGCGACCTCGCCTCCGGGCTGCTGGCGGCGCTCGAGCGCAACCTGAGCCATGGCCTCGTCGGCCAGGCGGCGCAGCGCGGACTGCGCGTCGGCCTCTTCGAGCTGGGCCGCGCCTACCTGCCCGAGCAGCCGGCGCGCCTCATCGACGACGACACCAGCGTCGACTTCGGACTGCCACCGGCGCTGACCGGCGCCAAAGTCGCCTCGGCGCGCGACAGCTACCTCGACCTGCTCGCCGGGGGCGTCGGCGGCGACATCCTGCAGCACGACGCCGTCACGGCCGCCGCTGGCCGCTCGCCGCTGCCGCGAGAGCCGCGACGCCTCGCCATCGCGCTCGGTGAGCGCCTCGGCGGCGACGA
>SXNM01000016.1 GCA_005777155.1 Pseudomonadota bacterium
AGGCGAGTGCTGCAAGATCTCGCGGCACCAGCGGACGGTCTCGGCTTCGAGCTCGGCCTTGGGCACCACCGCGTTGACCAGACCCATCTCCAGCGCCTCTGCGGCGCCGTACTGCCGACAGAGGAACCCGATCTCCCGCGCCTTCTTGTGGCCGACGATGCGCGCCAGGTATCCCGCGCCGAAGCCGCCATCGAAGCTGCCGACCTTGGGCCCAGTCTGGCCGAAGACGGCGTCATCCGAGGCGATCGACAGGTCGCAGACTACGTGCAGCACGTGGCCGCCGCCGATCGCGTAGCCGTTGACCATGGCGATGACCGGCTTGGGCAAGGTGCGGATGAAGCGCTGCAGCTCCAGGACATTCAGCCGAGGCACCCCGTCGAAGCCGACGTAGCCGGCCTCACCGCGCACCCGCTGGTCGCCGCCGGAGCAGAAGGCGCGGTCGCCCTTGCCGGTCAGCACGATCACGCCGACGTCCGGGTCCTCGCGAGCGTCGAGGAAGGCGGCGCTGAGCTCGAAGAGCGTCTGCGGCCGAAAGGCGTTATGCACCTCTGGCCGGGCGATCGTGACGCGGGCGATACCCTCGGCCTTGTGGTACTCGATGTCCTCGAACGCACGCACCTGCTGCCAGGCGACGGCGGTGGTCTTGTCCGCCGCGGCGCGACCGGCCCCCGGCTCTGGGGCGTTGTCTTGGGTGCTGTGAACGTCGGCGCGATCCATGGTCGGCTCCTTGGCCGCGACAGGAGCGGCCTGCACTGCGCACTCTGCCACCTGCCCAGGAGTTGTTCAAGATGTTCTGAACAACTCATCTGGGGGCACGCGCCATAACCGTCGTGGCCGAGGCTTGCTTTGCCGGCAAGAGACGGCACCATGGCCCCATGGCAACCGCCCGCTCCACCGCCGCCTCCGCCCGCAGTCCTGAGCAGCTCGACCGCTACGTGCTGCAGATCTGCACCAGCGTCGGCGAATTCATCGCCTGGTGGGGCTTCAAGGCGATCCATGGTCGGGTCTGGGCGCTGCTGGCGCTGCGGCGCGAGCCGATGAGCCAGGCCGACGTCGCGCGGATGCTCGGCGTGTCGCGTGCGCTTGTGAGTTCAGCGATCCATGAACTCGAGGGCTACAACCTCGTCAGCCCGGTGGGGGAGGGCCGCAACGCGCCGTGGCAGGCGGTCCTCGACGTCTGGCCGGTGATCGGCGAGGTGCTGCGGACCCGCGAGTGGGTGATGGTCGAGTCGGCGCGCACCGCCCTGGAGGCTGCCATCGCCCAGGCCGAGCTGGCGACCGAGCTTGGCGAAGACATCGACTACGATCTCGCGCGGATGCGCCTGCTCCTCGCCTTGACCGAGACGGCGCACGGCATGCTCCGGCTGCTGGTCAGCCTCAGCATCCCACGCTCGGTTGACAGCCTGCGTGGCACCCTCGGCAAGGCCGGGACCATCCTGCGGGCCTTGCGCGCACGCGGCCAGCAGGCGCTCGGTCGGGTCCCCGCGCCGGCGGTCGGTCCGGGGAGATCATGAGCGCCGCGGCCCAGCCAGCGCGCGTCAAGCCGACGATGCGCGGTGTCTCGCACCAGGTCGCGGCGGTGGTGGCGCTGGTGGCCGGCGGGCTGCTCTTCAACGCGGCCGCCGCCGCCGATCGTGCCGGGATCGCCGTGTATGGGGCCTGTCTGTGCGGCCTGTTCACCATCAGCGCCGCCTACCACCGGCCGAACTGGCAGCCTGCGGCGCGGGCCTGGATGCGGCAGCTCGATCACGCCGGAATCTTCACGCTGATCGCTGGCACTTACACGCCGATCTGCCTGCTCGGCGTCGGCGGCGACGAGGGCGAGCGTCTGCTGGCGTGGATTTGGGGCGGCGCGGCGCTCGGCATAGTGAAGTCGCTGTTCTGGGCCCACGCCCCCAAGCCGCTGACCGCGCTGCTCTGCCTGGTGCTCGGCTGGGCCGTGATCGGCAATTGGGCGCAGCTCTCCGGTGCGCTCGGTCCGACAGGCGTCACCCTGCTGCTGGCCGGCGGCGGTTGCTACACGGCAGGCGCGCTCATCTACGCCGCCAAGCGCCCAGACCCTTGGCCCGCCGTTTTTGGCTATCATGAGATCTTTCACGCCCTTGTCGTCATCGCCGCCGCGCTGCACTTCGAGATGGTATGGCGGCTGCTCTGAGGTGCCGCTCGGCGTGCTCGGCCGCGACCGACATGGCGCGCCGCCCTGATCGGCGCGTTGGCGCTGCTCGCGCTGGTGCTGGCCGTCGCTGGCGCCCCAGCTGGCTTCCGCAGCGGCGCAGCTGGCGCAATGGGCTACGGCGGTGTCCGGTTCGCGTGGGCGGCCTCGATCAGGAGCCAGTAGGTGCCGGTCGCGGCGTCGAAGAACATGTGAAGCGTCACCAGCGTCGGTCGCATGCGGTAGGTGAAGGTGTAGTGGATGCGATCATTGAGATCGCCGCGCAGCACGCCGGCGGCGAACCGTCCGTGGACGATGCTGTTGCTGGTGCAGGGCGCGACGTCTCCGAAGAAGTGGCGCCCGACGACTTGGGCCGGCGCCATACCCGAAAACTGCGCCTCGGAGGCGTTGTAGAAGCGGACCCGGCCATCGGCGTCCAGCTCGACGACGCCGATCGGCAGCGCGTCTAGCTCGCGGCGGCTCAGCGAAGGGATCTGCAGGTACGGCGGCGTCACCGGCGTGGCTGGCGACGGCGCGCTCGCGGCCTGCAGCGCCAGAATCTCCGCCAGAGGATAGCGCCGGTGGCCGCCCAGCGTCCGCACCGCGCGGAGAAGCCCGGCGTCGGCCCATCGCTTGATGCTGGTCGGTCCGACGCCAAGCCGCTCCGCCGCCTCCCGCGTCGTCAACAGTTCGCTCATCGTCGCCTCCGCTCCCGCCGCCGCCGCAGCGCTTCGCCCCGAAATTGCCGGCGCCACAACGGCCCTGGTTGCAGACACCGCCCACGTCGCCCACGTCGCCCGACCTGCCGCACCGCCACGCCCTCGCGCCGACCCCTGGCGCTCGGCCACCCTGAGGCGCCACACTCGGGGCCGCGTCGCCCGCAAACATCGCTCACGGGCACAGCCTGGAGTCTGCCATGCTCTCGCCCACCGACGACCCCGGAGCGCTCGACGGCGGCCCCATCGCCCAGCTGCACGCGCTCTACGCTGATCGCGAGCGCCTGCACCGTGCCCTCGGCACCGCCGATGCCGACGCCATCATCGCCCTGGTCCGCAGCTTGGATGCGCAGCTCGTCGACCTCCGCGGCACCAGCGCCGACGCCCCACACTCCGCCTCGGGCCGCGCTCTGGCCTCGACGCCCGCGCCAGAGGGTGGCGAGCGGACGCGCTGAAGGCCGCCGGGCGTCATGCGCCGCCATTAGAACTCGCCTCGCACGCCGAAGGACGGGATGATCGGCAGGCCGGTCGAGTAGGCCCGCTCGGAGGCGTCGAACGAGTAGGTCACGCCTTCGGGATTGGCCCGGTTGTAGGCGTTCTGCAGGTCGAGGTAGACGCCGAGCAGCCAGCGATCGAAGACCCACTTCTTGTCGACGCGGACGTCGAGCTGATGAAAGGCCGGGACCCGCTCGCAGTTGACGCAGGCGCTCGGGACGCGCTGCCAGGTGTCGTTGTCGTCGCGCCAGACGGCCGTCGCCGCCGACGTGTAGGGGGCGCCGGTGACAAAGCGCCAGCGGACGCCGATCTCCCAGTTGGCGGGCAGCTTCCACGAGCCGAGCGCGGTCAGAATGTGCGTCTGGTCCCAGCCGAACAGGCGCCAAGGCTCGGTCGGCCCGTCCTGTCGCTCGGCGCGCTGCAGCGTGTAGGCCACCCAGCCGAAGAAGCGGCCGACCGGGCGGTGGCGGAGCAGGATCTCGGCGCCGGTGACCCGTCCCTCGCCCTCGTCCCGGTAGACGTCGTCGCCGAGGCCCGTGCCAGCGACCGCCACGCCCCACAGGCGCTTGTGGAAGGCCTGCACGTCGAGGTCGATGGCGTCGGTGAGCCGCAGCTCGGCGCCCACCGTCGTCTCGAAGCTCCGCTGCGCGCCGAGGGTCGGGTTGCCAAAGGGCGGCGTACCGATCTGCTGCGGCTGCGGCGGCTGCGAGGCCATGCCTGCCGCCATCTTGAGCGCCAGGGCATCGCTGAAGCGGTACCGCGCGTTGAGCCGTGGCGTCAGCGTCTCGTCCAGGCGCTGCCGCACGCGCTCTTCGGCCTCGACCCGGTAGGCGCGGTAGAAGTCCAGCCGCAGGCCAGCGACCACCTCGAGATCCCCGAAGCGCCCGACGCCGTCGACCCAAGCGCCGGGCGTGTACTCCGAGCCCTCCTGGCGGATCCCCGCGATCTGGCCCGGCGTCTGTCCCTCGCCGGCCCCGCGCTCGCCGGTGTTGGCCGTGGTCGGCAGGCGGAGGCTGATGGTGTACGGGTTCCAGCCCCAGTCGATGCCGGTGCGCAGCTGCAGCGGTCCGGTGCCAAAGGTGAAGTCCTGGCGCAGCGTCACCTGCGTGCTCTGCAGATCGAAGCGCAGCGCGTCGCCGAAGGAGGCCTCGGTCGAGCTAGGCACCGCGGCCAGCGTCGTGCGCGCGTTCCAGCTGCCGGCGTCGTGGCGCAGGGTGAAGATCGCGCCGGCGAAGCGGATGCTGCTCTCCAGGGTGCCGCGGGCGTCGGGGAAGGCGGCGGGCGGCTCCGGCACCACCGCGCGCAGGCTGTCGTCGCTGCCAAACAAGAACAGCGTCGCGCTGGTCCGATCGGAGAAGCGGTGGTCGAGCTTCACCTGGCCGTCGTAGTAGCGCGGCGCGAGCGTGAAGGGCAGCAGGTCCGCCGGCAGCAGCGCCAAGATGCCGTCGATGTAGGAGCGCCGGGCCGCCACCGCGAGGTTGGTGTTGGGGCCGATCGGACCTTGAAGCAGAAAGCCGGTGTGGAAGACGTTGCTCTCGACGTAGCCACGCCAGCGCTCGTCGGCGCCCGGCACCTTGAGCCGCGACTCGATGAGGCCGCCGGTGCGCCGACCGTAGCGGACCGCGTAGCCGCTGGCCGAGAAGTCGATGCCGTCGAGCAGGTCGGTGTTGAACACCGAGTAGATGCCCGCGAAGTGGTAGAGCTGCGGGATGCGCACGCCCTCGATGACCGCTTGGCTGTCCTGTGGCGCTGAGCCGCGGACGATGATTTGGCCGCTGCCGCCGGCCGGGCGCGCCACGCCGGGAAGGTTGAGCACCACCTTGAAGCTGTCGCCATAGACGCCTGGGATGCGCTGGATCTCCTCGGTGGACAGCGAGCGACGGGTGACTTGGGCGGGCTCCGGCGGCCCCTCCGCTACGGCGCGGTACTGGATGTACGACAGCCGCTCCGGCCGGAGCTCGACCCTGACGGAGCCCTCGCGCGGGACGGTGACGCGCTGCCGAACTGGCTTGTGCTCCGTGCCCGGCGCGTAGACCTCGACCGACCCAGGCGCGAGCCCATCGAAGCTGAAGTTGCCTTCGCCATCGGAGTAGGTCTCGGTGACGCGCCCCGGCAGCACGACCAGCGCGCCGACGACCGGCCGGCCCGTGCCGCGCTCGCGCATCCGACCGGCGATCACCGCGCCAGCTGCGGGAGGCGCAGGCGCGGGCGCTGCGGTGGCCTGCGTCGCCTCCGCCGGCAGCGTCGGCGGCGG
>SXNM01000104.1 GCA_005777155.1 Pseudomonadota bacterium
GGCGAGGCGGCGTCAGGGTCGCCGGCGCTGGCGCTCGCCGCTGGCGCGGACATGGCCCCTTCGCCCGCCGTCGCCAGCCACCAGACGCCGACGCCGACCGCCGCCGATGCCGCGACGACAGCGCCGATCAGCGGCCATCGCGAAGCGCCCTTGCTGCTAGGGTCGGATGAGGCAGAGGGCTGGCGCATGGGCTGGCTCCGTGCGGGGACAATGGGGTCGCGGCAGGCTCGTCAGGGCGCGGCGCGGTCCAAGTAGGCCCGCGCCCCGCCGGGGTCATCGGTGATCAAGGCGTCGAGGCCGGCCTCGCGGAGCTGGGCCCAGCGGGTCGGCGCATTCACTGTCCAGGGCCGCACCTGACAGCCAGCGGACCGCCACAGCTCAAGCCGCGCCGCGTCAACCAGGCTGTGGTGCGGATGAATGGCGCGCAAGCCACCGTGGCTACTGCTAGCGGCGACAGCCAAGGCGGCCACTGCCCTGTCGCCCACGCCGGCCAGGGGCGCAAAGTCGCAGGCTTCCTCGTCGATGAGGGCTGCGAGGTCAAGGGTCAGGCCAGCGCCTACACAACGCTCGAGCGTCCGACGGTGGAAGCTAGAGATGACCCAGCCAGGGCCATGCCCAGCGGGCTCGGCAGCGCCCAGCGCCGTGGGGCGGACGCTCGTCAGCAGGCCGGCAGCCTGCAGGCGGCGCACGACGGCGTCGACGAGGTACGGACCGCTGTCGCCGACGACCTTGAGCTCGAGGTTGCAGACGCCACCGCGCCCGAGGAGCAGCTCCAGCGCGGCGTCGAGGTGCTCGATGCGGCCGTGGTGGCCGTGGCGGTCTCGCACCTCAAGCTGGGTGAGTTCGCGCAGCGGCAGGGCGGAGACCTCGGCGTCGCGCCCGGTCATCGCGGCGAGCGAGTCATCGTGGAAGAGCACGGGTTCGCGGTCCTTGCTGACCTGGACGTCGAACTCGACGCCGTCAGCGCCCTCTTCGTAGGCGATGCGCAGGGCGGCGACGGTGTTCTCGAGGGCACGCCAGCGCGCGCCGCGGTGGCCTAGAACCAGCACGGGGTGGCTCAACTCTCTTCGCCGAACGTCAGCAGGCCGGTCTGGGTCATCAGCAGCATCACGTGCAAGATGGCGAGCTTCTGCTGGCGACTCGTGCAGCGCTCATCCACGGCCTCGCGCAGGGTCCGCGACGAGAGCAGGAGCCCGAGCGCCTTGGCCTCTCGCGCCTGAAAGCGAAGCAATTCTACCGATATGCTGGCATTTCGGTTGCGGCGATAGGGGATGTCAAGGAAGGCCTCGAAGTAGGGCTCAATCACCGAGAGCGGCAAGTGGGTACGGACGCCCTCGACCAAGGTGGAGACCGGATCGAGGTCAAGCGGCACGATGCCGTCTGGCGCCTGTTCGCCTGCGAAGAAGCGGTATTCGCCTCCCTCCCAGCTGAAGGCGTCGATAAACTTGACGCGGAACTGACGCTCCAGCACCTGGTAGAGTTGATACGGCTTAATCAGGTTGAGTCCGACCAAGATATCGCCCAGCCGACCGCCGCTGGCGTAGGCCTGGTCCGCGGCGAGATCGACGTCGCTCTGGCTCACGAACCCTTGGCTCACCAAGAACTGCCCGAGCATCTCTGAGCGCTGGTTGCTGGCGATGTGCTGCGGTCGACCGCGACGAAAGTAGATGCTCTTCACCGCGAGGTCGCGGTGCATCTCGAGGCAGCCGGTGGCGCGGTCGCCGTAGAGCTGAAAGACCAAGTCCGCAAAGCTGACGCGCGTGACGGGCCCGTTCATGACAGGCTCGCCGCGCTCGCCGATGAGCTCCTCGACCAGAAGGCGCAGGTGTGTGATCTCGCGGAGGGCCGTGAATGGCCGAGAGGCGAGGCTCACCGCGTCATCAGGGGTGATGCTGCGGCTGCGGATCATGTTGATGAGCGCCGCCTCCGCCATCGGGCCGATCACATGGTTGTCGCCGGTGCGAATATGGTAGGGCCGGCTAGCGTCGTCGATCGACCCACCGGTGACCGCCTGCATGGCCGAGGTCTGTAGCTTCGCCGCGGCGAGCGCGCGCGGTCCAGACTGCCGATGGGCCGATCGCATCACGCTGCTCTGCGGGCCGCCCTGCCTGTCGCCGTCAATCGGGCGATCTCCGATGCCTTGGACCGCGCCCAGCGGACCGGGCGAGGCCGCGGCGGCCACGGCGGATCCCGCAGAGATGCTCGCCCCCGCGGCCCCCAAAGTCACACCGCTGGCGGCCTCGGCTGCGTTCGCCAGAGCGTCGAACTTCGACGCGCGCCGAGCGGTGTCAGACGACGGTGCAGAGCTGGACGGTGCGGCCGTCACGGGCAACGCCAAGGCAGCGCCCATCACGACCGGTGCACGGCCGCCGTCCGGGCCTGCGTTCTGCGCTGAAGGTGCACCAAAATCGGCTTGGGGCTCCTCTTCTGTGAGATTGGGCACCGGCGCGAGCCGAGACGACCGTCGCGACGGTCCGCCGGAGAGCTCGATCTGGGTGGTCTCCACGCGGACCGACGCGGCGAGATCGCTGACGGGTTCAGCCGCCGCGCCGATTGGGAGCGGAGTCCCGGCCTGCTGGCGTCGCCGAGCGATCTCGGCGCGCTGGCGCAACATCTCCTCAGCGCTAAACGACGAGGACTGCGCTGAAGGGTCCCCTGTGGTCGGCAACGACACGAGGCTTGAGATCGGCGGCATCGATGACCGGGGCACCGGCGCCAGCAGGACGGGGGGCGGCCCGCCGGCCTCATCGCCGAGCTGTGTCGGATCAGCCACCTGAAGCGCAGGGTCGAAGAGCTCGGTCAGGAAGAACGTGAGGGTCCGGTTGGTGACCTGAATCTTCTGCTCGAACAGTAGGTTTACGATGTCATCGTGCATCGCAAGCGCTGTGGCGTAGCGCTCGTCGGGGTTTCGGGCCAGCGCGCGGCGCAACACGATGCGCACAGGCTCCTCGATGTAGCTGTGCTTACGGAACTTATGCTCAATTCGGGCGTCCCGAATGTTGACCAGTGTCTCGAGGTCGGTGCGGCCTAGGAAGAGCCGCTTCAGCGTAATCGCCTCATACAGGATGATACCGAGCGAGAAGACGTCAGAGCGATTGTCAAAGGGCTGACCTGTCACCTGCTCGGGCGACATGTAGCCGAGTTTGCCCTTCAGCACGCCGGCGCGTGACTCGCCGTCGCGATTTTGGCCGTCGGCTTGGGCGCGCGCCACGCCGAAGTCCATGACCTTGACCTCGCCGGCGTCGCTGACCAGCACGTTCGACGGCGAGACGTCGCGGTGGATGATGTGGAGCGGGCGGCCTTGGTTGTCTTTGGCGGCGTGGGCGTAGGCGAGGCCCTTGGCGACCTCAGCGGCGATGAAGAGGCAGATCTCCACCGGCAGACGGCGGTTGACGGCGGTGGCGCGGCTTAGGATCTTGAAGAGATCGTGGCCGGACACCCACTCCATCGCGATGTAGTACTGGCCCTCGAATTCGCCGTTCTCAAAGGTCTGAACGATGTTGGTGTGGTGCAGCACGGCGCAGAGCCGTGCCTCCGCCAGCAGCATCTCGATGAAGGTCTTGTTCTGGGCGAAGGCCGGCAAGATCTTCTTGACGACCACCATCTTCTCGAAGCCGCCAACGCCGCCGACGCGCGCCTTCCAGACCTCGGCCATGCCGCCGACGCCAATTCGATCTAAGAGCTCGAAGCGTCCGAAGTGCATCGATCCGAGACCCTCCCTTGGCTACAATTAGCGGCTGCGCTGCAACTCGTGGGCGAAGGCCAACGCCACCTCACAAGCGGGGCCGTCGCCTGGGCGGGGCCGCTCGGTCTGGTTGCGGATAGCGACACAGGTCGCGTCGCCGGGTCCGAGACGCTCACAGACTTGGCTCGACAAGCTCTCACAGGCGTCGGCGCACCCGACGGCAGACAACGCGACCGAGCCTATCAGCAGAGCGACCGAGCGCTTGCGCCGCAGGGCGTCGCGACGCGACCGCGGCGCATGACCTGACGCCAGACAGGAGCCTCGCGGCTCCTCCAGCTTCTGGCCCGCTTCGCGACACATGCGCGCTCCCGTAGGGGACTGTCGAGAGGTGATGCACCTGGGGTGGTGCCCGCCGGCCATTGTCAGCCCGACAGGCCGCTGACCTTAGAAACACTAGCCGAGACGTCGCGCAACGGCAACCACTCGACGACTTGCAGGCCGAAGCCTGACACAGCGCGCAGACGACGCGGGCTGTTGGTGAGCAGCCGCAGCTGCTTCAGGCCGAGCGCGCGCAAGATCTGAGCGCCAATACCAAATTCCTGAAAGTCCATCTGCTTGGCCTTGTCAGCCGGCGCCGGAAAGGGCGCCCCACCTTCGCGGGCGACGTAGCTGCGCAGCGAGGCCGCGAGCTCCTGCACCTCGTCGCGCGCCCCAAGATAGAGGAGGACGCCGCGCCCTTCGCTGGCGATGCGCTGCATGGCGGCCTCCAGGTGGACACGGCCACGGGCGACCTGCAAGCCGAGCGCGTCGCCCAGAAGGCTGGAGCGGTGCACGCGGACCAGCGTTGGCGCGGCGGTCTGGACGTCGCCGAGGACCAACGCGACGTGAAGGCTGCCGTCGACGTCGGCGCGGAAGAGCCGCAGGTCAAAGGTCGCCCACGGCGTCGGCAGCCGGCTCTCAGCGACCAGCTGGACCAAGGGCTCATGGTGAATTCGGTGCTCGATGAGGTCGGCGACCGTCACCACGCGGATGTCGTGGCGGGCGCCGAACTGCAGCAGGCTGTCGAGCCGCTGCATCGAGCCGTCTGGGGCCATCAACTCGCAGATCACGCCCGAGGGGTGCAAGCCAGCGAGGCGCGCCAGATCGACGCTGCCCTCGGTCTGGCCGCTGCGAACCAAGACGCCACCGCGGCGGGCGCGCAGCGGAAAGACGTGCCCTGGCGTGCGAAAGCCGCCAGGCGTCGCATCGGGCGCGATGGCGCGCAGGATGGTCAGGGCGCGATCGTGGGCCGAGGCGCCGGAGCCCTCGCAGTCGATGGCGTCGAGGCTCTCGGTGAAGGCCGTCGAGAGGGGCGCCTGATTGGCGTTGGCCATCGGCTGCAGGCCAATGCGGTCGACCTGCTCGCCTTCCATCGCCAAGCAGATGAGACCCCGCCCGTGGGTCGCCATGAAGGCGATCGCTTCGGCGTCCACCTTCTCGGCGGCGATGACGAGATCGCCCTCGTTCTAGCGGTCTTCGTAGTCGACCAGCACGACCATCTGGCCGGCGCGGATGTCGGCGATGGCGTTCTCGATGCGGTCGATTCCTGCCGTGGCTGCCATGCGTGCCTTGCCTTCATCGGTGAGCGCCGCCGGGACTGTCGGTGAGGCGCGGTTGTTGGGGGTCGACGCGCTAACCCTCGAAGGGCCGCAGGCCTCTACCGTGCGACGGGCGCTGGGCGGCGGCGGCTGCAGTCTCGCCGGCGGCGCGGGGGATGGCCCGCACCCGGACCTCGACATTGGCAGCGGCGCCGGCCTGCGCAGCCTGCAGCGCCGCCAGCACGTCCGCGTGGTCACCGGCGAGTACCGCGTGCCCAGCCCCGTGAAGGTGCGTAGCGAGGCGCAGGCGCAACAGGTGCACCTGGGCGGCCTTCAGCGCGCGGTCGGTTGCCGCCAGGGTGGCGATGAGCGTGTGGCACTCAATGGCACCAAGCGTCGCCTCAGCGGCCGCCAGAGGCTCCGGCGGTGCCAGCTCGCCTCGCAGCGCGGCCCGCAGCGCCCAGTGCGCAGCCGGCAGCAGCAGGGTCTCCAAGAGGTCGTCGGCGCCGGCCTCGACGCCCTTCTCCAGGGCCACCTCGACCTCGCCGAGCTCGCCATCCAGCAGGATGAGCCAGCGTCCGGGATCGACGTCACCCGCGAAGCGCACGTTGACGTGGGCCGCCTTGACCAGCGCGTCGAGCGCGAACAGTCCGGCCGGCACCGAGCGGAGCTCCAGCGCTGCGATGGTGTCGGCGTCGAATCGGGAGGAGGGAGAGATCGGCGGCTCCGGGCGCGGGTGCGCGCGCTACAGTCCTCTGGCTGGAGGCGATGCGTCGACCGGGCGCCCGTCGCCCGCGCCGCCGCGGCTATACGATGCGGAAGAACCCCTCGAGCGTGCAGCGGCGCTGCTTGGTCCAAGTGCGGGCGGTGGTCAGCCCTTCCCCGGTCGTGCCGGCGATCGTCCACGCCGTATAGCCCTCGCCGCCAAGACCGAGGCCCGCGTACGAGGGCGCGTTCTTGACGAAGATGCTCGTGTTGACGGCCCGCGCCATGGCGTCGAGCCGATCGATGGCCATCGAGTGCATGGTCGCGGTGTGGAAGAAGCCGTGCTCGACCCGCACCGCCATCGCCACGGCGTCCTGCCAATCGCGGCAACGCACCAGGCCAAGCACAGGCAGCAACATCTCGAGCTGGACGAAGGGGTGCTTCTCGTCGACCTCGGCGAAGGCGATTCGGGTGGCGTCTGGGGCGCGGATGCCGGCGTCGGCCAGGATGACCGCCGCGTTCTTGCCGACGTACTTGCGGTTGACGTGACCGTCAACGATGAGGAGCTCCTCCAGCCGCCGCAAGTCCTGGCCCTTCACCTCGACCGCGCCCGCCGCCGTCATCTCGGCCTTGAAGCGGTCGGCGACAGCCTCGACGACCAAGATCTCCTTCTCGACGATGCAGACGATATTGTTGTCCAAGCTGGCGCCAGCGATGATGTTCTTGGCCGCCGCGCGCAGGTCTGCGGTCTCGTCCACCACCGCCGGAGGGTTGCCCGGGCCGGCGCAGACCGCGCGCTTGCCAGAGGCCAGGGCGGCCTTGACGACGGGGCCACCGCCGGTGACCGCGAGCAGCCGGATGCCGGGGTGCTTCATCACCTGCTGTGCGGAGTCGATTGTCGGCTCAGCGATCATGGTCAGCAGGTTGTCCGGCGCGCCGACGCGGACCATGGCCTCGTTGAGCAGCTCGACGTACCAGCGCAACGTGCCCTTGGCGCTTGGGTGGACGTTGAACACCACCGTGTTGCCGCCGGCGATCATCGAGATGGCGTTGTTGAGGATGGTCTCGGTGGCGTTGGTGCAGGGGGTGATGCTGCCGATGATGCCGAGCGGGCCGTACTCGTCGAGCGTCAGGCCGTGCTCGCCCGTGAACGCCGGCGGCTGCAAGATCTCCATGCCAGGCGTCTTCTCGACCACGAGGCGATTCTTCTGGATCTTGTCGTCGACGCGGCCGAGGCCGGTCTCTGCCACGGCGCGTTTGGCCATCTCCTCGAGGTGGTCGAGGCTGACCCGACGCATCGCCTCAATGGCGCGTCGCCGCACGTCGGCCGGGGTCTTCTGCAGCTGGGCGTAGGCGTCGCGGGCCGCGGCGACCGCGCCGTCGACGTCGACAAAGATGCCGCGACGACCGTCCGCGTTGCGCTTGATGTGGGCCGTCGGCGCGCCGTCGCTGGCCAACCGCCGCACAACCTCAGCGACGATCGCCTGGATCTTGGCGTCGTCGAGGCGCGCCGTGCCGGGCTGCCCCTGCCCTGCCCTGGCCTTGTCGCTGTCCTTGTGGTCGCCGCCGCCGTGCATGGGTCCTCCTGCGCGTCACGCCCGCCCGCCGCCTCGCTGGGGGCCTCCCCGCGCCGGCGGCGTGGCGCGTCAGCCGTCGTCGCGGGTCTTGTCGTAGAGCACGCGCCCGGAGGCCTCGACCATGTCGACCACCGCCATGATGACGTGATCGACCGGGCGGTTCTGCGTCACCTTGGTCTGGCGCGCGCTCGATCCTGCGGCGAAGAGGACGATCTCGCCGGGACCGGCGCCGACGGCGTCGATGGCGACGATGGGCTTGCCGTTGGCCTGCATGGCCGCGTCCAGCTCACGCACGAGCAGCATGCGCAGGCCCTCAAGCTCGGGCTCCTTGCGCGTCGCGACCACGGTGCCGACGACCTTGGCTAGCAACATGGCGACCTCCCGTCGAAAGCTGGCCTGACCCACCTGGGTCGGCGCCCGCGCCTTGACCAGGCTCGTCGCGCGACGACTGCCCTGGCGTCGTCGACACGCCGGCCTCAATGCCACGCTTGGCAGCGGCTGAGTCCCGCCTTAGCCGCCCACCGCCGAGCGCCTCCCTGGCTGCCCTGGCGGTAGCGCCGAGCCCCGTCGCGGACCTGAGATCCACGCCAGACGGCGCCCTGAGCGGCGGCGCGCGGCGGGGCCTCTCGACCTCGCCGCGCGCGCCGCGCGAGCAAGGCTACTCCGCGCTCTGGCGTCCGAGCGGCAGCGCCGTGTCGACGTTGGCGTGCGGCCGCGGGATCACGTGGACCGAGACCAGCTCACCGACGCGCTCGGCCTGGCGGGCGCCTGCCTCGGTCGCGGCCTTGACCGCCGCGACGTCGCCACGAACGATCGCGGTGACGTAGCCGCCGCCGATCTTCTCGTAGCCGACCAGCTCGACCTTGGCCGCCTTGACCATGGCGTCAGCGGCCTCGACCAACGCGACGAAGCCGCGCGTCTCGATCATCCCCAGTGCGTCTGCCATTTTGTGCTCCATCGCGCGGGTCTGGCCGCGCCTCCACACTTTGTGCCTGTCGCGTCAGCGCCACGCTGACGTCCAAGTTCCGCGATGCTACCGATCGCGGGGCGTCCGCCTCAGCTGGCGACGCCCTCGATGCTCTCCAGGGCCGAAAGCGCTGCCGCAGCGGCGGAGTCGATCTCGCTCTCCGACCCGGACATCCAGAGGCGACCGAATGCGCCGAAGGGCCGCACCTCGACCAGCTTGACCCGAGCGGCCTTCTCGGCCTCATTGGCGGCAAACGAGATGTAGCCGGCCGGGGCGGTCTCCAGGATGAAGAGGCTCTCACCTGGCAGGATCATCATTCCCGACGAGTTGCGGTTGATGATCTGCGCTTGGTAGGCCTCGACCGAGCGGATGATCTGGTTGGTGGCGATCTTCGGCTTGACGCGCTTTCCCTCGTCGGTGCCGAGGTCGTTCAAGATCGCCTGACCAGCCTGCCGTACCGCGCCCTTGTCGTGGGCGTGGACCTCGAGCAGGCCGAAGGCGCGCTCCACGATCTGGATGGCCGGGGCCACATCGGTCGCCTTGAGGGCGACGTCGGTGACCCGATTGATCGCGATGCCAGGGGCAATCTCGACAAAAAGGCTCGCCATCTCTGGTAACGGCAGGAAGCCCTTGGCCGTCTTGCCCATGAAGCTGGCCAGCTGCGGCTGCAGGCTGTCGAGAAAGATGAAGGTGCGCAGCGAGATCGACATCGTTCCTCCGTGCGCGAACCCCCCTGGATTCTGGCGCGGCCGTTGGTAGGTAGCATGATGAGCGCCCCGGGACAAGCGCGGCCGCGGGCGTATCATCGGACGCCAGCTGCAGCACCGCATCGCGCGTCGCGACACGAGCCCACTGGCGCTGACGCCGGTCTCGTCGGGCGAGTGGCCGCCGCATCGTCCCCCACCATGTCGGGATGGAGGAGCTCCCTCGGCCCGCTGTGCAGCGCTCCGCCAGCGGTCGCTGGTTCGCTGGGAGCACAGCAGACAGGGTCCGCGCCCGCCTCCTTGGCCGTGCGGCACCGAGCGGGACAGCGTCAGCGCGGTCATCGACTCAGTCGACGCAGACGAAGCGGACCGAGACATCGCAGGCGCAGTTGAGGCAGGGTTAGACTCAGCCGACGCAGACAGCGTAGACGATGAGTGAGTCGCGAGGTTCGAACGTTGCGTGCTGCGATGAGGCGATGACTGCGTGCGACGCTCGGCCGCAGCGAGCCGAGGACCCTCGGAGGTTGGCCCATCGGGGCGTGCTTGAGCTGTCGAACGCGGGGCCCGGTGTTTCGGCGGCGTCGGCATACGCAGACGCGTCGGCTTGCTTGCCGCGGCAAGGCAGTTGACGGTAGTATCGCGCGCTCATCCCGGCACCAGCGGGCAGGGCCTTGGGGGGAGGGAGCATGATCGTCTGCCAGCGCTGTGGCCGCGAAAACGACGGGCGCTACCGATTCTGCCTGGGCTGTGGCGCGGCGTTGCCGGCGGTGCGGCCGGGCTCGACCGCCATGCCACCGCCGGTGCCAAACGGACCGCCGAGCGGACCGCCGCCGGTGCCGGCGCCGATGGCCGCGCCCATCGTTCCGCCTGCGCCTAGCCGTCCGACCGCACCGCAGCCGCCGACGTCGCTCCCGCTGAATGTCCCGCCGCCGCCGTTCGGCGCAGCGGCGACAGCGCACCCGGCGGGTCTGCAGTTCGTCCCGCCACCCCCGTCTGCGCCACCGCGGAGTGAAGGCGGCACCGCGCCCCTGGGCTCGCACGGCACCGGCCAGGTCCCGCTTGCGCCATTGCCGCGTCGACCGGTGCCTAGCAGCAGCGTCGCCGCGACTTCGGGCCAGATGCCGCGGATCCCGGATGACGATATCGACGACGTCGCGGCGGCTGTGCCGCGCCCAGCGCCCCGCCCTGCCGCCGGCGTCGCGGCGCCGTCCGCCCGGCCCACTGATGCCGCCTCGCCGCAGTCGTCGCGGCCGGGCACCAGCACGAGCTTCGAGCACGGGACGCCGGGCGCTGCGACCGAGGTGCTCAAGTGCATCCAGTGCAGCAACGTGATCCCGCCTAGCTACGCCTTCTGCGGCGTATGCGGCACGCCGCGCCGTCGCTCCGAGGCCGCGGCAGCTGCCCCCCCGCCGGCGCCGGTGGCGCGCGAGGCAGGCTGGTTGGCGCTCATCGACGACCTTGGCAACGAGTCGGTGCGCCACTCGCTCAAACACGGTAGCAACGCCATCGGCCGGGCCGCGAGCAACGACGTCACCTTCGAGCAGGACGGCCTACTTGCGCTCCAACACTGCATTCTAACTGCAGAGGATCAGCCGTTTCGGCTCCGTCCCATCGACACATACAACGGCACATATCTTCGCATTTCTACACCCGTTGAGCTCCATCACGGTGATATCGTCCGGGTCGGCCAGGAGGTGCTTCGGTTCGAACGGATCGAAGACCTGGTCGCCGAGGTCTCGCCCATCACGGGGCGACCCTTGCAGGTCGGGTGCTCTATGCCGCGTGGGGTCTGGGGACGCTTGTGCCAGGTCGGCATGGTCCGACAGGTCGCCAACGCCTACCTCCTGACCCACCGCGACGTGTTCCTCGGCCGCGAGCGCGGAGACATCTTGTTTCCCCGCGATGGGTTCGTGTCGGGTTCGCACGCGGTGATCTCCGAGCGAGGCGGCCGCGTGTACCTGAAAGACCTCGGCAGCAGCAACGGCACGTTCTTGCGTGTCAGACGCGAGATCCCCTTGCGCAACGGTGACCTACTCTTGCTAGGTCGCAACCTGTTGCGCGTCCACGTCGGAGCCGGTCCATGAGCATGATGAAGGGTGTCGGTGGGACCTCTGGCGGCATATTGATGCAGGGCGCGGCGGTGGGTCTTGCCGTAAGCGACAAGGCAGTTCAGTCTCGTAGCGCGGCTGGCCCTGGCGGCCATGGCGCACCTGCCCATGGCGCGGCACGACGCGAGCCGGACAGGTCTCGGCCCGATGGCGCCGATCGCGGAGCAGAGTCGACAAGCGCGACCCAAGGCCACTCGAACCACCTCCAAGGGACGGGCATGACCAAGAACCCCCGGGACGTCGGGCAGGGACGAGACGCGGCAGCGCAAGCTGTGTCGGCCGGTGAACACCGGGCCGCTGGCCGCCGCATGAGTTACGACATCCAAGTAGGGATCGCGACGCGGCACCGCCTCTTCGTAGGCCTGGCCGCCAACATCTCCTCGGGTGGCCTTTTCGTGGCGACCGACGAGACCTTGGCGCGCGGTGATCGCGTGGAGGTGCGTTTCCGCATTCCCGGCTCGGATCACGTCTTCCACAAGCAGGCCGAGGTGGCGTGGACGCGACCGCTGGACGAGTCACAGTCGGACGCGACGCAGCAGTCGGGCGCCGGCGTGCGTCTGCTCGATCTGACCGACGACGAGAAGCGGACGCTCAACGCCTTCATCGAGGTCCACGATCCGATTTTCTTTGACGTCTGAGCCGTCGCTCCGTCGCCCAGGCCGTCTGCCGGCGCCCAGCCTGACGCTGCTCAAGCGCCGCCGCAAACGTGCCCAAATTGGGCCAGGACGTCGCGCGGCGTCGCGTGTGGCGGCCTAGGGTTGTGCCGAGACGCCCTGCGCAGCGCATCACCGCGGGCCAGCTTCGCTGAGCGCCCGTACAGACCCAAGCGCTGGAGCGCGCGCTACAACAAGTGATTGCGCTTGAAGAACTCTTCAGTGCGCAGCTGCACGAGATCGGGCAACTCGAGCGGCGCTGTGTGCGACCCGCCTGGAATCACGCAGAGCTCGCCTGCGGGCAGCAGCTGCGCCAACTCGGCGCCGAGACGGGCCGGCGTAAAGTGGTCGTGGCTGCCGGCGAACACCAGGGCCGGCATCGAAAGGGCGGGCAGAAAGGGGCGAGCGCTGTGCTCGGCGACCGCCGCCAGCAGGTCAACAAAGACGCTGGGATCCATGTCGGCCAGGTGGTCGAGGTAGGGCAAGAAGTCACCGCGGCGAATCATCCGACCGTTGACCTCAGTGGCGACGGCGACCCAATAGGCGGCGTCGGTCGGCATCAGCTTGCGCCATGCGCTGCGAAGGCGGCCGCTGTCGGCGGCGAGGGCGCGACGGACCCAGGGCAGAAGCCGGGTCCCAACATCGCTGTCGCGAAAGGTCGTCAGCGGCTTCTCGAAGGCGCCACACGTTGGCAGCAAGGCGGCACAGCGCGACGGCGCCAGGTGGGCGGCGTGGAGCGTCACCTGTACGCCCATGCTGTGGCCCCAGAGGATGGCGCGATCGACGCCGAGGGCATCGCAGACCTGCCAGAGATCAGCGGCGAGCTGGGGCACAGTCAAGCTGGCGCGGTCGCTCGGAATCGCCGAGCCTCCGTGGCCGCGGTGGTGCAAGTGGACGAGCGTCAGGTGCGGCTCGAAGGCGGCGCGGACGTACTTCCAGATGTAGCCGTCGCAGCCGATGCCATCGGCGAGCAGCAGCGCCGGCTTGCCGCCCTCGCCGACCGGCCGGCCAGTCACCCGTACCGAGAGGAGAGTGCCGTCGGCCGCGGCGATCTTTCGTTCCATCAGCGCACCGCCTGGGTCGTCTGCGTGTTGGCCTCTGAGGACGCTCGGAGCCCAACGCCGAAGCCGACGAGCATGTAGCAGGTCGCGAGGACGAGGCCGTAGGTGGCGGACCAGGGCACCCGTAGGGGGACCAAGACGTAGACCAGCGCGATGTTGACGATGAAGAAGGCGCGCGCCCAGCGGCCGGTGGGCAGCGCCAGCTTGGGCAGTGGCAGGTTGCTGACCATCAAGGCGCCGAGAGCGGCCAAGAGCCAGGGCAGCAGGTCGTGGGTCGCTGGGCCGGCGGCGTTGAGCTCGGCGAGGCACAGGAAGAGCAAGCCCATGAAGCTGCCCGACACGGTGGTCGGCAGGCCCTGGAACATCGTCGGATGGTCGGCGGTGGTGACGTTGAAGCGCGCCAGCCTCACCGCCGCGGCGATGGCGTAGAGGCAGCAGATGACGGTCAATGCGATCGCCATCGTCCCGCCGGTCCAAGCGGCACCGCCGTGGAGCGTGACGGCGCGGTAGACCAGGGCAGCGGGGCAGAGGCCGAAGGTGCAGAAGTCGGAGAACGAGTCGAACTGGACGCCAAATTCGCTCGTCGCTCGGAGCAGCCGCGCGACCGTGCCGTCGAGCTTGTCGGCCAGCGCCGCGAGGGCGATCAGCCAGGCGGCGTCGCCTAGCTGATCGTTGGCGGAGCACCAGAGCGAGGTGAAGCCGAGGACCATGCCCAGCGCGGTGATCGCGTTGGGGGCCAGCAGGCGCGGCGGGACAGGCTCGAAGATGCGCATGGCGTGCGGGTCCTCGGCAGACTGGGGGCGGTCCCCTCGGCGGAGCAGCCCCGGAGGCCGGACGGCGCGAAACGCCACTGGCCAAGGGACGGCGGGTTGGCACTGGGCGACGCGCTGGCGTGCCCGCGGGCAGCGCGAAATGCGACGACATCCTGTCGCCCGGCGGGCCGAGCGCGCCGCCGCAGCGAAGCGCTTAGAGCGGCCCGCGCCACCCGCAAGGCGCAAGGTAGCCGCGTTCGCCTCCGGCGCAAAGTGGCCCGGCCAATCGCGTCGCCGCGGCGCGACTCAACCCGGCGTGGCGGTTCGCAGCGAGGCGGCGATTACGGCCCGCGCCCTGGCCTGGTAGTAGGGGGCGGCGAGCCCACGCTGTAGGGCCCAGGCAGCCACTTCTCGCGCTTGCTGACGTTGGCCGCGGCGCAGCAGGATCTCGGCCAGCCGAACCTGCGGTAAGCCGACGTCGTGTGCCCGAGGGTTGGCCGCGAGGCTCTGCCGCTGCCAGCGCTCTGCGGCGACGAGATCTCCCTTGGCAACGGCGATCGCGCCGAGGGTGTCGAGCAGGGCGTGGCCGTTGGCGCCGCCGATGTGCGCCATGGCCCGCCGCGCCATCGGCTCCACGGCGGCGGGGGAGTCGCCAGCCAGCAGGCGGGCGTAGGCGTGGTTGTTCAAGGCACCATAATCTTTGGGCGCCGTCGCCAGCGCCTGCGCCGTATCTTTGAGGCCGAGCTCAGGGACGCCGAGGGCCGCCAGCTCATCGAGCGATGCCTCCGCCGAGCGCCGACGCGCCTCTGCCGGCAACCGCTCCACCAAGCGCTGCACCAGCGCGCTGGCCCGCCCGCGGCCTTCGGCGTCTGCGACGACGACCTCAGCGGCGAGCACGGACAGCAGGCGGCGGATGAGCATCGCAGTGGCGCCCACGAGGGCGCGCTCCAGCAGCGCGTCGACGCTGATCTCGCCGCGAAGTAGGGCGCTCGCGATGGCGGCGAGCTCGTCGTAGGACAGCGCGTGCAAGGACCGGCCAGCGACGCAGGCATTCAGCGGGTCGGCGTCCGGCTGAGCGGGCGCGGCGACAGGCGTTACCCCGCTGCCAGGCTCAGCGCTAGCCACCTCAGCGGTACCCATCGGCGCGGCGGCTCCCACAGCCAAGCGGGCACAGGCAAAGACTTGCGACGGCGCCTCAGCGGGCGCTGAGCGCAGCAGGGTGCGGGCAAGGTCGACCTGGCCCCAGCGCAGTGACTCTTCGATCAGCTCACGCAGGCGGTGCCAGGGCTCGTCGTGGCCAGCCAGCGAGGCCCTGGCGACCGACTCGGCCAGCGCCGGTTGTCCCGCGGCTAGGGCGAGGGCCATCAGCCGACGCAGGCTGCGGCCAGGGCCAACAGCAGCCGGCCCTTTGGTGGCGAGCGCGGCGGGGTCGAAGCGCTCTACGGCGCCGCCGGCGATGTCCAGGCCCTCTTCGCCCTCGGCGATCCAGGGGCTCGCGAGCCTACCGCTGCGCCCGTCGCCTTCGATCAGCTTCGCCGCGGCGTGGGGCGCTCCCATGGCCTGCAAGCGGAGCGCCAACTCATAGCGACGCGCGCTGCGGTTGGCTTGGCCACCATCGTGCGCCGGCGCATCTGCCACCCGCCACGCGACGGCCAGCGTGGCATCGTCGTCACCGAGGCCGGCGTGAGCGCGCAGCGCGGCCAAGGCATCGCCGGCCTCGACGGCGAATGGGCGCCCATTCGGCCACGCCATGTCCGCGGCGAAGCGCGCGAGATCGGCCTGACCCACCTCGACGAGCTGCTGGGTGAGCGCGAGGGCGTGGCGCAC
>SXNM01000105.1 GCA_005777155.1 Pseudomonadota bacterium
GCCGCCGACGCCAATGGCCCGGACCAGGCCGCCGAGGACGCCGCGGCCGCTGCCGACGCCGCCGACGCCGCGCCGCCGAGCGACACCGCCGGACCGGGCGGCCCGCTGAGCCCCTCCAGCTGGGGTCCGGCCCTCTGTCCGTCCGACGGCCCAGCCCCCGGCTTTGCGGTGGGAGATCGCCTCGGCACCCTGCAAGTGGTCGACTGCGACACCGGCGCGCCGCGCAGCCTCGACGAGCTCTGCGGCGCTGAGGCGCTGTGGCTCTTTGTCGCCCACAGCCACTGCCCGACCTGCAAGGGCACGGCGTCTATAACCCCAGGCCTCGCCGCCGAGCTGGCGGGCAAGGGCGTCGCCGTCGCGCACGTCGTCTACATCGACGACAACCAGACCTGCCCGAGCTGGCGGGCCAAGTACAAGCTCGACGGCCACGACAACCTGCGCGTCTACCGCGACCCGACGGGCGCCGCCTTTGCCGCCATCAAGACCAGCAACTACACGGCGCCGCACCTGTTCGCTACCGGCGGCCGCGTCATCACCCACAAGCAGCATGGCCTGTCGAGCGCCGCGATTCGCACGCAGGTCGAGAAGGCGCTGGCGCAGCCCTAGGCCCGCATCGGCGATGGCGCGCCTTGGTCCGCACCGCCCGCCCGCCGGCCGTCGCGCTCGTCGGCCCTACGCGGCGGCGGCGTCGAGGACCGCCAGCACCTTCGCCTTGGCGTCCGGCCCATCGAGGACCAGCCCGTGGCAGGGCACGTAGGCGTCGAGCCCGTGCTGGCGGATCGCCGCCGCCATGAAGGCCGACGCCTCGCGCTTCTTGGCGCCGAGGAGCATGGCCGCGAGGCCATTGTAGGCGAGGCCCGGGCCGGCGCCGAATATGCGAAACAGTAGCGATAACAATGGATTGGATGGGAGCTTCTCCATGTTTGCCAGCAGCTCGTTGTTGAACCCGACGACCTTGTCGCCGCTGCGGTAGAACAAGAGCAGGTCGCCGTGCTTGCCAGGCGTCTCGAGGAGCGTCAGCCGCCCGGCGCCGAGCGCGCGCAGGCCATCGAAGCCCTCCAGCGGCGGCAAGTCCTTGTGCTGTTTGGCGATGTGTGCAATGCCGCTTGCGGTGGCGAAGAGGCGCGCCTTCGGGTAGCGCTGGTGCCAGAGCGGCAGCCCCATGTGGTGGAAGGCGCCGGGCGAGACCAGCGCGGTGACGCTGCCGAGGCGGTCGAGCTCAGCGAACGCGGCGTCGTCGACCGCGGTGCCGGGGGCTGTACACCGCCAACTGACCGGCGCCGAGGTCAGTGACCAGCGTCGTGATGGAGTTGCCGCGGAAGTCATAGGTGCTGGCGTAGGCACCGACGGCGCCAGCGATGGGCTTCCAGGTCGTCATGGTCTCTCCTCTGTTGCGACGTTCAGCCAACTCGGCGACGACAACTTACCGACACGCCAACCAGACGTCACGCCAAGGGCTTCATCCCCGCCACGCCGGCGAGTGAGCGCACCAGCCAGCGGTGGACTGGCGTCAAGCTGGCGAGGTGGTCGGCGCAAGACGCGACAAGCTCCGATCAAACGACGGCCTGCCGAAAGCGCGCCAGCGCGGAGGGTCTCCCGCCAGCGTGGTGGCAGCAGCCTTGCTGGCGCCGGTGACGCCGAGACAACCGTCAGGGTCGACGCTCCCTGGCCCGCTCGCCAGCGCCGTGTGGTGGCAGAAGGCCTACGCGTCGGGCTCGACCGGTGGCCGCAGCGGGTCGCCGCGCCAGTCGTCGCGCAGCAGCTGCGACAGCATGCGGTCGGCCAGCACCCGGCCGCCGGTCTGGCAGGGTGGGCAGTAGTTGGTCTCTCGGCCGCCGGCGACGACGCGCTGGATGGCGGCCCCGCAGCGCGGGCAGGGCAATCGGTGCCTGCCGTGCACCGCCATCTCGGGTCTGAACGCCGTGACCTTGGCAGGAAACGCCACCCTGGCCTCTTCGCAGAGCCGGTCGCGCCATGCGCTCAGCGTCTGCTGGGCGGCAGCGAGCAGGGCGTCGGCGCGGTCGTCGTCGAGGTCTTGGCAGCGCAAGAAGGGCGAGAGCCCGGCCTGCCAGGCGATCTCGTCGCCATGGGCGCCGCCGATGCCGGCAAAGCGCCAGGCCTCGGACAGCGCCCGCTTGAGCGTCCGGCCAGGCGGGGCGCGCAGCCGCGCACGGAAGGCGTCCCGGCCGGCGTCGCCGCGCAGCTCCAGCACCTCCAGCCCGCCGGCGTCGAGCGCGCGTAGCTCAGCCTCGCCGTCGACGACGTGCAGGCTGGCCCGGCGCTCCTTGCCCGCCTCGTGCAGGACCAAGCTGCCGGCGTCGACGTCGAGCGCCAGCAGGCGGCCCTGGCTGCCCACCGCGGCGCCGCGACGCTGCCAATGCAGCCTGCCGGCCAGCATCAGGTGCAGCACGAGCGACGTGTCGCCGTCGAGGCCGATCACGACGCGCTTGCCGAGCCGCCGCAGCCCGACGATGCGACGACCAGGGAGATCGCTGAGGTCGCGCACGGTGCGAAGGAGGAACGGCGAGCCGAGGCGCATGCCGAGCAGAGGCTCCCCGACCAGCCGGGGCCGCAGGGCGACGAGGTACGCTTCGATGTCCGGCAGCTCGGGCATGGACTCTGCCCGCGAAGTAGCACGGTCGGCCTGCGTCGCGCCACCCTTCAGGCGCTGGCGACCGACCTCGCCACCTCCCCCTGGTCAGCCGCGGCGACAGCGTGCATCGTTCGGCCACGCCCCCCGGAGCGGAGCGTCGAGGACGACATGTCAGCAGCCGCCGTCAACGCCGCGCCGCCCGTCGCGTCGACCACCATCACGCCGAGTCAACGCCGCGAGCTGCGCGAGGCGCTCAAGTCCGCCGGCGTTTTCGAGCGCGACCCGTGGCGGGCTTGGCGCAAGCTCGCTGCATTGCTCATCGCCGTGACGGCCCTGCTCGTCGCCGCGCTGGCGTCGCCGCACCCGGCCAGCTGGGCGCTGCTGCTGCCGGCGGCGGTGCTCCTGACCGCTGCCGCGATGCTCGGCCACGAGGGCGCCCACAAGAGCATGGCAACCTCGGCGCGGCACAACTCCTGGATGCTCCACATCACTTTTCCGTTCATGAGCGGCCTCGGCGCCCACCACTGGAAGTGGAAGCACAACCAGCTCCACCACCCGCACCCCAACGTGCCCGGCGTCGACTTCGACCTCCAGATGTGGCCCATGGCCAGCCACCCAGCGCAGGTCGAGGGGGCCGGGCCGCTGCGTCTGCGCTTCGTGCAGCACCTGCAGGTGTGGCTCTTTTGGCCGCTGACCGCGCTGCTCCCCTACGCCATGCGCCTGAATTCCATCCGCATCCTGCTGCGCAAGGCTCGCGCTGACGGCGTCGATCGCGCCCTGCTCCTCGACGGCGGCTGCCTGCTCTGCCACTACACGCTGTGGCTCGCGCTGCCGGCGCAGATCGTCGGCTTCCTGCCGGCGCTCGGCTTCTATGTCGCGCTCTGGAGCCTCGTCGGCGTGCTGCTGTCGATGGTCTTTGCCCCGGCGCACATGGGCATGCCGGTGCAGCCGAGCCACGGCGATGACTGGCTCGCCCAGCTCGAGACCACCCGCAACCTGCTGATGCCGGCGTGGCTCTCGGCGCTGTTCATCGGCCTCGACCGCCAGGTGGAGCACCACCTCTTCCCCGGCGTCTCGCACTTTCAGCTGGGGCGGGCCGCCACCATCACGCGGCAGTGGGCGCAGCGCCACCACCTGCCCTATCACGAGATCGACTACTGGGCGGGGCTCGTCGACGCCACCCGCGAGCTAGGCCGCGTTGGCCGGGCGGTCGGCGCGATGTCTGCGTCACAGCCGCGCGCCGCAGCCCTCGACGCCGTGCCCGTCGGCGACGGCTAGCGCCGGCCAGACCCGCAGTTGGCGGGCCCGCCTCGCCCCCAACGCGGTCCGCCGATGGCGCCTCGTTGACTCCAGGGCCCGGCGCCGGCACCCTCCCTGGGCCCACCCGCCGCTCGGCGCCGCGACCGTGGACCAGGGAGTCGCCGATGTTCACACCCGTCCGCCATCGCCTCGCTCAGCCCTTCTCGGCGACTGCCCCCGTCTGGCCTTCACCTCGCCTCGCCGCGCTGGCCGCTGGGTGCCTCGCCCTGACCCTGCTGCCCCGGCCGTCGCAGGCCGCGGTGCCGGTGACCGTCGCCGTCGAGGGGGCGCTGCTCAGCTCGTCTGGCGTCGCGGCGACGGACGGCAAGTACAAGCTGACCTTCGCGCTCTACCCTGCCGCCAACGCCGTCGATCCGACCTGGACGGAGCAGTCGTCATTGCTCCTGGCCACGGGCCGCTTCGTCCACGCCCTCGGCAGCGTCACGCCGCTGTCGCCCGAGAACGTCAGCGCTGCGAATGGCGGCTGGCTGGGAGTACGCGTCGAGAGCGACGCCGAGCTGCCGCGCCAGCCGCTGCGTTCGGTGTCGACGGCCTTGCGGGCCGCGGTCGCCGAGGGCCTCGCCTGCACCGGCTGCGTCGCGGCCAACGCCATCGCCTTTCCCTACGCCGGCGCCGCCACCAAGGGTGGTCCCGCGCTCGACCTCGCCTGCAGCGGCTGCGTCGCGGTCGAGGAGATGAAGTTCGACGGCGACATCGACCTCGGCGGGCACAGCCTCAAGGGCAAGAACGCGCTGTTCTCCGGCGACCTCACCGCCAAGAGCGTGACCGCCGGCGCCCTCGTCGGCGATGGCAGCGGCCTCACCGGCGTCAAGGTCGTCGGCGGCAGCTGCAAGCAGGGCGAGGTCATCACCGCCATCCAGCCCGATGGCAGCGTCGTCTGCGGCGCCCAGGCCGGGTCGAGCAACAGCGCGCTCGGCGGGATGATGACGACCGTCTTCACCGAGGCGGCCAAGGTCGCCGGTCTGCCGGCGCCGATCCCCGACAACACCGGCGCCATGGGCCTGGGCCAGGCGGTGTTCGGCAAGGCCGGCGTGGCGATGACGATCGCGGTCGAGATCGCCCTGACCAACACCGACCTCTCGACCGTGAGCGTGGTGCTCCTGCCGCCAGACGACAAGAAGGTCGGCTTCACCGTCTGCGATCCCTGCGGCGACAAGGACGCCAAGGCCCTGAACCTCAAGCTCGACGCCAGCAGCAAGCTGAAGAGCGGATCGCTGGCCACCGCCATTGGCAAGCCGCTCGACGGCACCTGGACCCTGCAGGTCCTCGACACCTCGTACTGCGTGGTGCAGGCGCCTGGCAACGCCAGCATCTGCGACCTCGGCAACAAGGGCGACGGCAAGATCACGACGTTCGCCATCTCTGGCGAGGTGACGTCGGCGCAGTCGGTCAAGCTCGGCGGTACCTTGCAGTTCGGACAGCTGGCGGCGGAGCCCTTCGCCTGCGAGGCGTCGCGCGCTGGTCACGCCTACTTCGACAGCAAGCTCGGCAAGCTGCGCTACTGCGACGGCAAGTCGTGGCGAGCCCTGACCGACTCCTGCGGCAACGGCATCGTCGAGACCGGCGAGTCCTGCGACGACGGCAATCAGGTCGAAGCTGACGGCTGCAGCGCGGTCTGCGAGGCCTTCGTCGGCTTCGCCAAGGCCAAGCCGGCCAAGAGCTGCCTCGACCTTCTGCAGCAAGCGCAGGCCGCCAGCGTCAAGGTCAGCGACGGCGCCTGCTGGCTCGACCCGGACGGCGGCAGCACCGACAACGCCTTCCAGGCCTACTGCGACATGACGTCCGACGGCGGCGGCTGGACGCTGGTGCTCAAGACCGGCGAGGGCGGCGGCCACAACTGGTCCAAGGACGACCAAGGCTCCGCCGCGCTCGTCAGCCTCAATGGGCTGCCGGCCAACGTCCACGCCAAGTTCTCTGACGGCGTGATGAACGCCCTCAAGCAGGCCATCGTCCGCCCAGACGACAGCGTCGCCATCCGCATGCACGAGTCGCAGGGCTACAACGTCAAGAAGTTCGGGAAGTACGCCTGCACCCTCTGCACCAGCTACGCCGACGCCTGCGACGCTGACTGCGTCTTCGGCATCGCCGCTTGGTCGACCACGCCGACCTGGATCAACCTCTCGAACGGCGACGACTGGAAGTACTACCTGGGCGCTGCCAACACCGGCGCGGCGCGCGGCTTCGAGCGCATGAGCCTCTACGGCCGCGGCAGCTGCGCGTTCCACTACGGCTGGATCGGCGACTGCCTGGCCGGGACGATGTGGGTGCGCTGATGCGAGGGGCGGCGGGGCGGGGCGGCCTTCAGTAGCCGACGCCGCGCGCCATCAGCGTCGCCAGCAGCGCGATGACGAGGATCAGCGCGGTCTCGATGGCCGACACGACGCCGATCCAGCCGCCGTGCTGGTACGAAGGCGTCCGTCCGCGGGCAGCGGCGACGCGCCAGCCGATGAGCACGACCATCGGCGCCAGCTCAAGGGCGCCGGTCACGGCTAGCACCGTCATCTTGGTCCAGAACAGGTCGTGCTCGGCATAGAACGCCCAAGGCTTGTCGGTGCCGCCGAGCGCACGCCAGAGGCCCGAGCCGATCCAGGTCAGGGCAGAGATGCCCCAGACGTTGTCTGCGACAAGGGCCCGTGCCGCCCGCTCTGGCGTCGTCGGGCCACCGGCGAGGGCCCGCCAGCGCAGGAAGATCGCCGGCAGCCCGATGGCCAGCGAGAGCAGGTGAAGGTAGGACGCCAGCGCCGCGCTCCACATGCCGACCTCTCTCGCCGTCGCCGCCGCCAGCGCCTACGATTGGACCTTGGCGGCGCCGAGCCGGTGGCCGAGCCAGGCCATGGGCAGGTAGGCCGCCACCAGGTCGAGGGCGATGAACTACGCCGGCGCTGGGTTCATCGTCGACGCGGCGATTCCGCCGAGCAGGAAGAAGCCGCCGATGCCGAGCGCCAGCGCAAAGGCCCGAGTCGCCGCCAGGCGGGCGACGAGCGCGGCGCCAGCCAAGGTGCCAAGGGCGTGTGCCAGCCATGGCACGGCGAAGTTCAGCGGGCCAAAAAGGTGGATATGGGCGGCAATCGACGCCGCGTCCTCCGGGTTCATTCCCGCAGGCGGCGGCACGATCACGTTGCCGCCCGTGACAATGGCCATGTTGACGATAGAACCGCCGACGACGCCGGCGATGACCGCGAGGCTGTTCTTGACCATTGGGCCCATGAGGTTCTCCGAGGCTCCGCTGCGGCGCGCTCCAAACGCTCGCAAGGCTGGGCCCGCCGCCGATGTTCGTCCGCTGGGACCATACGGAGCCGGCCTCCGGCTGTCAAGGCGCCGATTGTCGCGCCAGACCTTGGGTCGCTGTGCGGTGCGCCGGCGCTGGCGCGGCTCGCTCAGCGCGGCGCCTGCGCGGTCGCAAGCGCGGCGGCCGGGCCCTGGATGGACTCGACGGCCCCGGCCTCAAGAGCCACCACGCGCGTAGTCAGGCCGGCGACGTCGGCGAACTCGTGGGTGACGAGTAGCGTTGGGATGGCGAGGCCACACAGCAGCTCGCCGAGATCGGCGACCAGGGCGGCCCGCAGTGGGCGATCGAGGGCGGAGAACGGCTCATCGAGCAGCAGCGCCCGCGGCTGGGCCGCCAACGCCCTCGCCAACGCCACGCGCTGCGCCTCGCCGCCCGAGAGCGTCGGCACCCGGCGCTCGGCGAGGTGCTCGGCGCGCACGCGTCGCAGCCACGCCCGTGCCTCTTCGCCGCGCTGGCGGCGGTCGGCGATGCCGTAGGCGACGTTGTCTTGGACCGACAGGTGGGGAAAAAGCGCCAGCGACTGGAACACGAGACCCACCCCGCGGCGGTGCGGCGCGACGCGCAGGCCGGCGGCGACGTCATCGAGCGAGACGCCCTGCAGCCAAATGGACCCCGCGCTCAGGGGCACGAGGCCGGCGATGGCCGACAGCAGCGTGGACTTGCCGGCGCCCGACGGGCCGACGATGGCGGTGACGCCGAGCCCAAAGGCCAAGTCGACCGCCAGGCGGCGACGTTGCCCGGCGCCGCCGTCGACCTGGATCGCGACCTGCAGCGCGGCGTTAGAAGCCGTCGGCGGCGCGGTGTTAGAAGCCATCGCGGCTCCGGCGGCCCATGCCGGTGGCGAAGAGCAGCAGCGCGGTCGCGATCGCCGCGAGCAAGGTCGCCATCCCAGCGGCCTCGGCGTCGCGACCGGCTTGCACCGAGTCGTAGATCGCCAGCGCCGCCGTCTGGGTAATGCCCGGGAGGTTGCCGGCGATCATCAGCGTGATGCCGAACTCCCCGAGCGCCCGCGCGAAGCCGAGGGTCAGGCCGGCGACGATGCCCGGCCGCGCCAAGGGCAGCACCACGCTCCACAGCACGCGCCAGGGCGGCGCCCCGAGCGTCGCAGCGGCCGCGGCGAGGCGGGGGTCCACGCCCTCGATGGCGGCCC